>JAPLNX010000089.1 GCA_026400935.1 Planctomycetia bacterium
ATGTCACCAGTTGCCGCAACACCGTCGATCGGCACATCTTTGGTGACGGCCGTGGTCCCCACAACGACGGTCACGCCGTCTCTCAGTGTTCCAGAAATGACCGAGTTAGAATCGGCCTTGATCGTATAAGTCCCGGCTGGCACAACTGTGAATGAGTACCCGCCTTGTTGATTTGTCGTCGTCTGAGCATTGACCACTGCGCCTGCGGTTGACGTCCCGGTGAGATGCAGCGTCGCCCCTTTCACAACGAGTTCGGCTTCGCCTGGGTCTTGGTTGGTGTTGCCATCCAAATCGACGAAGTTTTTGCTTCCATCTCCGTTGCCATCAATAAAGGCCACACCAGAGACAGACCCAGTCGCAGCCGGAACGACGCGAGGCTCCAAGTTTTCCAGAGCCATGTTGGTCCGCATCGCACGTCGGCGATTTCGCATCTTTCGATTCTGATCACGAAAAAGATCAATCAACTTCCAAGTCAACGGCATAGCAACTCCCCCGCTTCAATGCCCGCACTTTTCAAAGACCGGTTAGGACCGGCGTAATCTCGACTCGGTCTGCGGCAGAAAGTGCCGCTAGCCGACCTTGACGATTAGGAAAACAATAGTGGTCGCGGAGAGACTATCGTCAATGTCAACTCTGCCGGTTTAGTCAAAAAGGACGGGCCGGAAACTGATTGACAGCGAACTTCGCGACGATGGTCCAAATAAATTCAATCTCGTCGCAATAACTGTGGTGATTCAGGATTACTCAGGGCCTCGCACTAGCCCCCAATAAGTCACCCCACCGAGCTTGCCTCGGTGGCTCGCGGGCTTTTGCACTACGGCGTTCATGATTTCGAGTGAAGAATGGCGTAGTGCAAAGGCCCGAATCCACCGAGGCAAGCTCGGTGGGGTTGGTGGATATCGCTGGCTTGAGGACTAGCTCGACGCAGAAGCGAGGGAATGACACGGACTTCTCTCGCTTGCGCGTCGTGCTAGTGTGAAACAGCCAGCAAAACTCGACAGCGCGGCATTTACTCGTCGAAGTCGCAACACGCCACGCAGCCGCTCACCGCATAACTGGAGCCGGGTCACCTCGGGCGAATCTTCGAGCCACTCAACGTGGCCACCATCCCAGCGCTGAACCGAGCCGCGCTCACGACTCACTGTCCCTTCGTAGTCGAGATAAGCCAAGCGGTGATCGGCGATCGCTTCGGCAACCAAAACGGCCGAGCTGGTCGCAAGCAGCCAACGTTCCGGACTCTCGAACAAACGCCACGATCGCAGCACGCCGTCTCGTTCAATGAGTAAGTCCCAGTGCAAGAACGGATGGTCGTGAATCAAGATTGCAAAACGTAGCACGGGCGGCTCGCCTGTGAGGATACTCGGTTGATGGCACAGGCGAGCCGCCTGCGCAACGGCATTACTGCATCACCCCTTTGGTGATCGACATGAAAGCGTCTTCCAGCGTTTCGGTCTTACCGTGGAATTCGATGATCGGGAAATGCTGAGCCAGCATCCCTTTCAACAATCCGTGTTGTGATTCAGAGTCGCCATCAAATTCAAACGCGAGTTCTGACCCAGCGACTTGCACCTGCGACACAAACGGCTGCTCGGATAACCAACGCTCAAGAGCCTGTGCTCCATGCTTTGGGTGATCAGCGGCCAGCAACTTGACTGCGATCGTTTTTTGACCGACTTGCCCTTGAACTTGCCGCTGTTGCTGAGCCAATTCGTCGATCGAACCGTAGGCCAACACTTTGCCCGCTTCGATGATCGCGGCGGAGTCACAGATTTCACCCAACTCCGTGAGGATGTGCGAGCTGATCAGAATCGTCTTATTCATCTGCGTGGCCATCAGCCGAATGAGCTCTCGGAGTTCAATTCTCGCTCGTGGATCGAGGCCCGCTGCCGGCTCGTCAAGGATCAACACCTGCGGATCGTGAATCAGACAACGTCCCAGCGCCAGCCGCTGCGATTGTCCTTTCGACAGTGTGAAGATCGGCTTTTCTGCGAGCTTCCGGAGCTCAGTGAAGACCATCACCTGCTCAACCGAGTCCCGCCGTTTTTGACCGCGCAGCCCATAGGCCCGCGCGAAGAAGTCGAGATACTCGATGACGTTCATGTTCTGATACTTGCCGAAGTTATCCGGCATGAATCCGAGCACGCGCCGCACTTTGTCTGGATCGTCGATGACCGAATACCCGCAGACAAAGGCATCTCCCGCCGTCGGCGTGTCGAGCGTCGCAATGATTCGCATCGACGTCGTTTTTCCCGCTCCGTTCGGCCCGATGTAACCGAGCACCTGACCGGCATACGCTTTGAACGAGACATCGTCCACCGCCTTCAACTTGCCAAAGAACCGATGCAGATGCCGCAGCTCCAGCACTGGCTCACCCAGCGGCTTCTTCATGTCGAACGATCGAGACGCCACCATCACATCCGGCGGCAGCTCGCGAGAGGTCACGTCACCTGAAATCGGTGTGAAGTCACTCATGATGTTTGATCTCATCCCAAGGCGGAGCCGCAATCGACGTCTGAAATGTTCGGGGCGTATTTCAATCGCGACGGACAACAACGGCAATGGCTCACGGTCATTCTCGTGGCGCACGCGGCTCGCGTGCCCGTCTCGTGAATCAGTCACGCAGGCCGTGTGCGCCACAACAAACAACACACTTTGAGGTGCCCTCGAATGGCCTCTGCCTGCAGATAGCAATGTCGGACGGCGGATGGAAAACGCGAAGCAAGGAATGAGGCACGATCAGGGCCTCCAATAGCGGTCGTTCTTTGAATCAGCGGTTGCTATCCTCCGACCCTTGATTGACTGCCTAATCACACAGGCGGGCGGGGTGGCGTTTGCAGAGCCGGGTAATTCACGTGGAAAACCGGAGGCAATACGTCACACGGGGAACTTTGACACAACCCCACCGAGCTTGTCTCGGTGGTTTTTAGGCTTTTGCACTACGCCTAACTCGTAGTGCAAAAGCCCGTTTCCACCGAGACAAGCTCGGTGGGGTTTGTGCCATTCTCACTCGTACGCGGCATAGCGCCACCCCGCTCGCCAGGGTATTGAACAGAGGAGAGGCGAATGCCAACGTTGTGGAAATTCATGGATTCGATTGCGACACGATTTGCCCTGTTATTCTTGATGGTGGTGCTGACACCTCCATCGGTTCAAGCCGAGGAAGACCAAGTCTTTAGTGAGCTGACCGACCAATACGGTTTTCGACCGTTGGAACTCCTGAAGTTATCCAGCCGCTCGGCCAACATGGTCGCCGGGGATTTGAATCATGATGGACTCAACGATTTGGTAGTTGCGGACAACGCTCACAGCCGGATCGACCTGTTGTTGCAACGTCCTGCTAAGCCAGCCAACGAGCCGACTGCGAAGTTGGAAGTGAATCAATTCACTCCGGCCTGGCGATTCGAGCATCGTAAGCTGAGCGTCGAGCACGAAGTCGCGGCGATCGCATTGGGTGACTTCAACTCCGACGGTCGCACCGACATCGCATACTTCGCCGGTCCTGACAAGCTAGTGATTCGTTATCAACCCAAGGCGGGTGAATGGACCGAGAAGCTGACGATCCGCCTGCCCGACGTCCCCGCACTCGCGTGGGTTGTTCTCGCCGGAGACCTCAATAGTGACAAACGCGATGACATCGCCGTGCTTGGATTGAGCCAGACTTACCTCATTTACCAAACCAAAGAAGGAAAACTCGCACCGCCGGAAAGTCTGTTCAATACATCGCAACGGATGACGCTGGGACAAATCGCAGACCTCGACGGAGATGGTCGCAAAGATCTGTGCTACTTGTCACACGATGAAGCAGAGCAAGCTTTCGCTGCTCGTCTGCAAGGGCAAGACGGTCGCCTGGGACCGGAATTCAAGTTCGATCTCACAAAGCCACGAGCGGTTTCTATCGCGAACTTGGACAAGACTCCGCAGGTCGAGCTACTCACCGTCGATAGTGCGACTGGCCGAATCAAGGTCTTCCAACTTGAACGACCGGCAGCAAAGCCCGGTGAACTCGCCAGCCGATTGATCCATTATGGACTCGGCCAACAGGGAGCAGGCCGAGAACGCGACATTGCAACGGCTGACATTAACGGTGACGGCCTAACGGACGTGGTTGTCGCCGATCCTGAAGCGGCAAGAATGATCGTCTTCACACAGCGTAAGGGGGCAGGACTGGAACAAGGCGAAGCGTTTTCTGGCCTTGTCGGTGCAGAACAAGTTCGAGCGGCTGACCTCGACGGCAACGGTTCTGCTGAAGTGGTCGTCCTCAGTACAAAGGAAAAGTCGATCGGACTTTCTCGCTTTCAAGACGGGCGGCTGACGTTTCCACAAGCGCTTCCGCTCGCCGGAAAGGAACCGATCGCGTTGGAACTGGTCGATCTAGATGGCGATAAGAAACTAGAGATCGTTTATCTCACAAAAGCGCGCGCTGCGCGAGAAACCAGCTACGCTTTTGAAGCCTTGAAACGCAACGCCGAAGGGAACTGGGAGCCATTCTTGTTTGAAGGCAAGAACTCCGTCGCGTTGGAGTTAAAGGGAAACCCGAATCGCATGACTCGGACGGATATCAATGGTGATGGGCGTTCGGAAATCATGGTCTTTACCGGGTCTGACAAAGCACCCACGATGTTGTCACTCGATGAAAAAGGTGTCCCGAAAGAGATGAAGTCCGAAGGGGGAATTCAGCTTGGTAACGCGACGCCGGGCAGTGTCTTCTTCGGCCAGTTACAGGCACCAGCAATGCTCGTCGCGCAGGACAAATTCGTTCGCAACATGCGTTTCGACGAACAAGCTCGCGGCTGGCAAGTGAGCGATCAATACAACGCTGCGGAGATCAACGCAAAAGCGGTCGGTGCAGCGACACTCAACCTCGACGGACAGCCCGGTAACGAGATCGTGATCGTGGACATCGGCGTGCAAAAACTCCGTGTGCTGCGCTTGGACGACAAGGTTTATCGCGTTTTCCCTATCGTTCCAGTCATGTCGCCGACCTCAACGGTGACGGCCAAGACGACCTGCTGTTGTTCGGGACTGGTAAATTCGCGGTCCTGTATTCCGGGCGAACTGATCCTACGATGAAGGAACTCGCGACCTACGAAACCAAACGAGAGAAAGCGTTTTTCGCCGATGTCGTCGGGGGCGACCTCAATGGTGATGGCGAGCCTGATATAGCCGCGATCGACACGCAGTCGCACTATGTCGAAATTCTCAACTTCGCCTCGAAGACGGCGGATCAAGCGGCTCAACTCCGAGCCGCAATCGCCTTCCAAGTCTTCGAGGAAAAAAGTTTCAGCCGTGAAGAAGAGGGTGGAGACTTTGAACCGCGCGAGTCACTGATCGTCGATGTGACGAACGACGGCCGTGCTGATTTGATCTTACTGGTCCACGATCGTATCTTGATCTACCCGCAAGACGACGGACGATCCGAGGCCGGAAACAAGCCCTCAAACTGATTCGCGATTTTGCCTACGGAACACACGGAACAACACGAAGAGAGACCGCCGTAACGCACGGAGAGTCGTTCATGGGTTGGTCTAGTTCGCTCTTCATTTCTGTGTCGTTCCGTGTGTTCCGTGGGCAAAATCAAAAACAGTTCGACGAAAGCAAGTCGTCTCGTTTGCTCGAACAAGGGTCCGCCTCAATGAACGTGATCTTGCAGCCGATTGCTCGAACCTTCCTACGCATGACGTTGAGTGCCCTGCTGATCGCGGTCGTTCACGTCGGCAGCTTACCCGCTGACGAACAACAACTCGCCGCAACACAAACACAACACTTGCTATTGATCGGGCAAGGGCCGGATGGATCTCACGCTCGGACGACGCATGAATATTTCGCGGGGATGAATCTGCTCGCAAAGTTATTGCGATCACAATCGAAGTTGGAAACGATCATTGTCAGTGCTGATGGCGACTGGCGGGACGGGCCACAGTTGCTCGGACGTGCTGATGCCGTGGTGGTGTTTGTGGCCGAAGGGGCGAAGTGGGTTTCCGCTGATGCCGCGCGGCTGACGGCGTTCCGTGAATTGGCCAAACGTGGTGGCGGACTGGTCGCGTTGCATTGGGCAACAGGAACGAAATCCGCCGAGCCGATCGAGCCGTTCGTTTCACTTTTTGGAGCGTGTCACGGCGGGCCGGATCGGCAGTTCAAAGTGCTCGACGTGACTCCCGTACTGACTAACGAGTCACATCCGATCTTACGCGGTGTAAAGCCCGTCGTGGTTCACGAAGAGTTTTACTTCGCGCTCAAGCTGGCAGCGAGAGACGGAGGCGTAACACGTTCGGAAGCAGAGTCCGCAATCACACCGCTGCTGCGCATCCCTGTTGCTGGAGAGCATCCAGCGGTGGCGTGGAGTTGGGAACGCCCCGACGGCGGACGTTCCTGCGGTTTCACGGGTTTGCACTTTCATGACAATTGGAAACACGAGTCGTATCGGCGGCTGATGGCTCAAGCGACCTTGTGGTCGCTGAAGCGAGAGATTCCCGCAGACGGGATCGCGGTGGTAGTTGATGCGGAGGCGTTGTCGTTACCAGATTCGAAGATGTCATCAAACTAACCCCACCGAGCTTGCCTCGGTGGCTTACGGGCTTCTGCACTACGACGATTGAAATTTTGAGGCGAATGACGTTTTGAATTCGGAAGTCCGTAGTGCAAAAACCTAACTCCACTCAGGCTAGCTCGGTGGGGCTGAATGACATTTCTGCGGCAGACGAAACATTCTGACGAAAGGTAAACTCATGCCCAAAACAATTCTTGGCATCGGTGCCCATTACGATGACTGCGTCTTCGGAATCAGTGGGACCTTGCTGAAAGCGGTTCGGAAGAATCATCGCGTCGTGATCCTGACGCTGATCGGCGATTACTCGAACTGGAAGCCAGCCGCAGGGCGTGACAAAGAGATTGTGACCGGCACGATCAAGCTCGCCAAAGATTATGGCGTCGAGATGCGAATGCTCGACTTCACCGGTATGAAGTACGACGTAAATTTGGCGACAAAGATTGCTGTGGCGGAAGCAATCACGGAGATTCAACCAGACGTTGCCTTCATGCTGTGGCCTCACGACACACATCCTGATCACGAAGTCGCATCAGCTTTGAGTAAAGTGGCGCTCGGACATGGCGATCGGCTACTTGATGGAGAGCAGTCAAAGAAGTTTCGTGGTCCAAGTCGCATCTTTCACTTTGACAATGGCCCACGTCACACAATCAATTTTGAACCGAACACCTTCGTCGATGTAACTGACGAGTGGCAATCAGCGACAGAGTGGCTCGGTAAGCTGATGGCGTTGGTCCGCAATGAACCGTTCGATGCCACAAAAGCTGACGGTGCGATGAATGCGAAACAGTCGCTCGCCGCCTATCGCGGAGCGGCATGCGGAGTCAAATACGCCGAAGCGTTTCGCTCGGCGAATGCGTATCCGCAAGAGATTCTGTAACGTGCTTGGCAGCGAACCGCAGGTACGCAGCCGCCACACTCTGCGTGACGGCTACGTAGATTTATTTGCTGGAACCTCCCGTCGAACCGTGCCACTGAAACCAGGAATATTTTAATGACCGCGACCTCTTTTTTCGCAGTGGTCTTGAGTGTTGTCGCTTCGGCGAATGAGCCTGCCGACCTCATCGTGCATCACGCGAATGTGATCACAGTCAATGCACAATTTCAAATTGCGGAGGCATTCGCTGTGCGCGGTGAGAGAATCATTGCGGTCGGTGCGGATGATGAAGTGCTGAAGCTCGTTGGGCCGAAGACACAGGTGCTCGATCTCAACGGACAGACGGTGTTGCCAGGATTGATGGATTCACACACACATCCAACCGGAGCGGCAATGTATGAGTTCGACCATCCGATTCCTGAGATGGAAACGATCGCTGACGTTTTGAAGTACATCGAACAACGTGTTGCCGTCGCCGAAGAAGGTGACTGGATTGGGATTTCTCAGGTCTTTGTGACTCGACTCCGAGATCAGCGATTCCCCAACCGAAATGAACTCGATCGAGTCGCGCCGAAGAACCCGGTCATATTCAGCACAGGGCCGGACAGCGCCGTGAATTCACTGGCCTTGAAAATCAGCGGGATCGACAAGGATTTCAAAATCACCGATGGGCAACCGGGATACCTTGAACGTGATCCCAAAACTGGAGAACTGACCGGCATCCTGCGAAGCTGTTCGCGGCTCGTGAAGTCAAAGTCCAAATCAAAATCGGCGACAGAAGCGGAACGGCTCGACCGACTCAAGCAGATGATGACCGCTTATAACGCAGTTGGGCTGACGAGCATCTCAGACCGCAACGCGGGAGACGACGCGATCAATTTGTTTGGGAAGTTACACGCGGACAAAAGTCTGACTTGCCGCGTTTTCTTTTCGTATGCGATCAATGCTCAAGACCCGTTGGACAAGATTGAAGAGCGTTTGAAAACGGCAGCGGCTCATCCGCTCCATGCGAAGAACGATTGGCTGTGGCTGCGTGGTGTGAAGTGCTTTCTCGACGGCGGCATGTTGACCGGCAGCGCTTACATGCGCGAACCGTGGGGTGTCAGTTCGATTTACGGAATCACCGATCCGGCCTATCGCGGCTTGTTGTACATCCCGGCGGAGAAGTTGAAGTCGATCGCTCGACTGTCATTCGACAATGGTCTGCAATTCACCGCGCACACAGTCGGCGACGGTGCCGTGCATACGTTGGTCGAAGCTTACGAAGCGATCAACCGCGACCTGCCACTACGCGAGCATCGGCCTTGCATCACGCATTGCAATTTCATGAGCCAAGAGGCGATTGAACGGATGAAAGCGGTCGGCGTCGTGGCCGACCTGCAACCCGCTTGGTTGCGCCTCGACGGTGCGACGTTGCTCAAACAGTTCGGACAGAAACGAACCGAGTACTTTCAGCCATACCGCACGTTATTCGAGCAAGGAGTCATCGTCGGCGGTGGCTCTGATCACATGCAGAAGTTCGGCAGCCTGCGTTCGATCAATCCGTACAACCCTTTCTTGGGAATGTCGATCGCACTGACTCGACAGCCCCGTTGGGCCGAACAACCACTGCATCCAGAGCAATGCATCTCGCGTGAGCAAGCGCTGCGTCTCTACACGACAAACAACGCTTTCTTAATGTTTGCCGAGAAGGAGAAAGGTTCGATTGAAACTGGAAAGCTGGCAGACTTCATCGTACTCGATAGAGATTATCTGACATGCCCAATCGACGAAGTGGCGGAGATCGGCGTGAAGCAAACGTTTGTCGCAGGAAAACAGGTCTTCCTGAATGAGCAAGAGCGTCCTCGGAAATAGTCTGTGGTGGAAATGAAACCGGCCAAAGCGGAGCGGTTCCTGCTCAGTCTGCCGTCTGGAATTAAACTCTCAGGTTAGGTAGCGGCGGTCGCTACGAGTAGGTTATTTCAAAGTGACTGCTCAGTGGCCAGCACATTCGGTTTTCTGAAACGATCGGAGTCAGCATGTACATTGCCGAGTTGATTGAGACGCGGTTTCGAATCCTCTTTATTTGGTCAGTCGTCGGGATATTGGTTCTGACCGGAATCGTCTTCGCGGCCTGCGACAGTGCTTACGCGTTTGGACCGTGGATTGTGCTGGGACCAATCGTGGTGCTCGGCCTGATGGACATGACTCAGAAGAAGCAGGCCATTCGTCGGAATTTTCCGGTGCTCGGTCGCATGCGGTACTTGCTGGAGCTGATTCGGCCGGAGGTTTATCAGTACTTCGTCGAGAGCGACAACGAAGGGGTGCCGTTCGATCGTGAGCATCGCTCGCTGATCTATCAGCGGGCAAAGAACGCTCGGGATACGACTCCATTTGGAACCAAGGTCAACGTGTATGCTCCGGGTTATGAATGGGTCAATCACTCACTGCAGGCCAAAGAAATTGACGCCAGCAACATGCGAGTCACCGTCGGTGGCCCCGACTGCAAGCAGCCGTATTCATGCAGCTTGCTGAATATCTCGGCGATGAGCTTCGGTTCGCTCAGCATGAATGCGATTCTGGCCTTCAGTCGTGGAGCCAAACTCGGCGGTTTCGCTCACAACACCGGTGAGGGAGGACTTAGCCCATATCATTTGGAAGGCGGCGGCGACCTGATTTGGCAGATCGGCACTGGCTATTTCAGTTGCCGAGATGAGCGTGGAAACTTTTCGCCGACCAAGTTCGCCGAGAGGTCTGTGCTTCCAAACGTGAAGATGATTGAGATCAAGCTCTCGCAGGGGGCGAAGCCAGGCCACGGCGGCATTCTGCCAGCCGCGAAAGTGACGGCGGAGATTGCGGAGATTCGCGGCGTGCCGATGGGAAAAGATGTGCTGTCTCCGCCGACTCACTCCGAGTTCTCGACGCCGATTGGCTTGCTGGAATTCGTCAAGCAGTTGCGTGACCTCAGTCGCGGTAAGCCGGTTGGGTTCAAGTTGTGCGTTGGTCGGCGGCGCGAGTTCCTCGCGATTTGTAAGGCGATGGTTCAGACCGGAATCACTCCCGACTTCATCACCGTGGATGGCGGCGAAGGGGGAACGGGTGCAGCCCCATTGGAATTCTCGAACCACATCGGTGCTCCACTCAGCGAGGGACTGATCTTCGTCCACAATGCGCTCGTGGGATACTCACTGCGGAGCAAAATCAAAATTCTGGCCAGTGGCAAAGTCGCCTCGGGCTTCGGCATGTTGAAGCGGCTCGCCATCGGTGCCGACGTCATCATGAGCGCTCGAGCTATGATGATGTCCATCGGCTGCATCCAGGCTCTGAAGTGCAACAGTAACCATTGTCCGGTCGGAGTCGCGACTCAGGACAAGCATCTGATGGCAGGACTCGATCCCACTGACAAATCCGTACGTGTGGCAAACTATCAGAAACAAACCATCCACAGCCTCGCAGAGATGTTGGGAGCACTGGGACTCGATTCCGCACAAGAGCTTCGCCCGTGGCACCTGATGCATCGCCTCTCCGCCAACGAAACTCGTCACTACGGTGAGCTCTACAACTTCCTCCGTGACGGCGACCTGCTACGAGATCCCTTGCCTCTCGACTACGCCCGCGCCTGCCATTCCGCGTCAGCAGAAACTTTTAGCCATATTGACTAACGATCCGTCGTTGAATCCGTAATCGTCTTCTCGCTGAATTCAACGCAACGTTTTCGACAACGGGTACGCCGGTCGATCGGCAGCGCGGCTGCCGGAAGCGGGAGTGACACGCTTGTTGTTGTCCTGGCGAGCCTTGTCTGCGTCGCCGTCTGCAGAGTCTTTCACACCAGTGCTCCCGCGGATCGCTCCGCTGATACCGAGAAGTTCTGGATGACGTGCGACCTTGTCCGAAAAGACGCGCATGTCCTGAACGATCGGTTCGAGGTTGTTTAATAAAATCGACAGTGATTCGGTCGAGCGATTCATGTTTCGATAGAGTTCGGGGTCAGCGATGATCTTGCGTAGTGAGCCGTCTTCCTTTGCCGCCAGCTTAGACAGTGTTGCCAGTTCGCCGGACAATTGATCGAGATTGGTTAGCGTGCGATCAAGCTTGGCCATGATCGGTGCGGCAGACTTCGCCAGCGGGTCAGTAACGTCTTGCAGATTGTCGAAATTCTTCTGAGCCGATTCGATCGTGCGGCGAGCGAGGGAAATTGTCTGACGTGTTTCGTTGGCCAATTCAGGCAACGCGGCGAGCGTTTTCCGCAGATTTTCTTGAGTCTGCGGATCAGCAAAAACTTTGTTTGCCGACTGCACAGTTTGGCGAGCTTCCTGCATCGTTGCTGCAAACTCCTGCAACGAGAGGGCTGCCCGTTCGACGACGGTGTTGAGGTTTCCCTGATTCGTATCGAGCAGTCCGTTGATGTTGGCTCCAACCTTTCGCCATTCAATACTGGTCTGCTCGAACGACGACAACGTGGCAGTGAGTTTGGTATCCAACTTATTGACGATCGAAAACGGATCGGTTGGCATCGTTCCTTCGAGCAATGTGCCTGGTTGCAATCGAGAGTCACTGATGCCGGGAGCAAACTCGATCGCCGAATCACCGAGCAACGATGTCGAAAGCAGCGGCTTCGCGTCGGTTCGCAATACGTATCGTTCTTGAATGTCGATGATCACGCCCACGCCGCCGCGATCTTCATCCAGTGCCACCTCACGAACGGTGCCGATCGTCACTCCGTTGATACGCACTGGCGACCCAGCATGTATTCCCGGTGCTGACTCGAAGTGAACTGCGATTTGATATTGCTTCTGCCACAGTGATTGGATTTCTCCGAAATGAAAGACCATCGTGCCGATCAGCCCAAAGGCCAACAGCACGAAGAGTCCAACACGAAATTGAAGTTGACGGTCTGTCATGGGAGTTGGGAGTCAGTGGTCACACATTCGGCCGACGTGTCAGCGAGTTTTCTTCGCTAGTGCGTCTGCCTAGTGTGATGCGGTTGGTTATGAAATATTTTCAAAACAAAGGTTCGATTTCGATCAGGCAGCGGCGAGCTCTTGTAGGCGTTCTCTCGCTTGACCATGGACAAATTGTGAGACTCGTGGGTCAGGTGAGTGAAACGCCTCTTCGGCGGTTCCTTCAAAAACAATTTGCGGTTCGTCGTGGCGCAGTCGAGTGAGCGGATAAAGCATCACGACACGATCAGCCACTTTGCGGACGGTCGCCATTTCGTGAGTGACGACGATGCTGGTGACAGGCTGACGTTCGCGAGTTCGCAGAATCAACTCGTTGATGATATCGGTCATGATTGGGTCGAGTCCGGTGGTCGGCTCGTCGTACAAGACGATCTCCGGACTGAGTGCCAATGCACGAGCGAGTCCGACGCGCTTCTTCATTCCACCAGAAAGTTCCGCCGGTTTCTTGCTGCTCGCAGACGTTGGAAGCCCGACATCTCGCAGCCGATCGTGGACGATATGCGTGATTTGCAGTTCGCTCATTCGCGTATTTTGCCGCAATCCAAATGCGATGTTTTCAAACACAGTTAAGCTGTCGAAAAGCGCGGCACTCTGGAACAAGTAGCCGAAGCTAAGCCTGTCACGATGTACTTCCTCTTCGCGACGTGACTTCAACGATCGTCCGTACCAAGAGATTTCTCCGCTCGAAGGTTCCATCATCCCCATGATCAACTTGAGCATGACGCTCTTGCCGCAGCCAGATTCACCGATCAGTAAGTCTCGCAACACGGAGTTTGTACCGAACGTGCGACTCACACTGCGCAGTTCGATCACCGCCCCGCCGATTGGGCCGCCGTGTGAACGCTCAGATGTCAGGTCTTCAGATCTCATTCAGGCTTCCCAGTTCGCTCGTCTAACCGCATCGACTTTCACTCAAAACAACGAAACCGGGTCCGGCCAGAGGACGTAGTAGAGGCTCGACTGAAACATACCGAGGAAAAAATCCAAGATCAAAATGGCCACGAACGATTGCACGAACGACTGAGTCGATGCGCGACCAACTCCTTCGGCTCCGGCACCGCAGTGAAAACCTTGATGGCACGAGATCACAGCGATTGCCGCTCCGAAGAAAAAGCTCTTCATCAGCCCACAGTTGACGTCGTAAATCGCGATAAACTGCCGCGAATGCAGCCACCAATAGAAGCTGGAAATCCCCATCACCTGTGTGCCGATCAGCCAACCTCCCAAAATGCCGATCGCGTCGGCAACTGCCGTTAGCAACGGAATCAACAAGAAGCAGGCGAGGAACCGCGGGACAACGAGATATTGAATCGGATTCGCTCCGAGTGCCCGGAGTGCGTCGATCTGTTCCGTGACTCGCATCGTGCCGAGTTCTGCGGCCATTGAAGAGCCAACTCGCCCCGCCAGCATCACTGCGGCCAATGTCGGCCCCAGTTCCCGTACCAACGACGCGTTGATCGCCGCACCCAGCTTCGATTCCATACGCATAAAATGAAACTGGTCATAACCTTGTACGGCCAGCACCATGCCGATGAATAACCCCGTCACCATCACGACCGGAATACTGCAGACACCGACCTCGTAAAACGACTGCGTCATCACACTGCTGCGAGGCAATCCCGACAACATCGAGCGAGCCACGCTCTGCGCAAAAAGAGCCAGATCTCCCAGAGCCACGATCGCATTCACGATCAGTTGCCCCAACAGATGGATTGGCGTCTCACGTGGTTTTATTAGTGGAACCGAAGCCATCCTTGGCCACTCGCAGGTGTCTCTGACAACAACTGATCGCCGAAAGAATCAACGCTCCTCGGCCAAATCGGGCGGGAACGTATCTCAAGCCCCATTTCGAGGCGAGGCCATTTCTCGCTGTGCCGGACCAAACAACTCACGCGGATCAACAGCACGATCACGAGTTTTCCTGAAACCACTGGCCAAGAAACTTTGGGGATCAGCCAAAACGTGTTCGCATCCACATGCATGACTTCAGCGGTCGGCTGCATCCCGTTGGTTCGCGGCCACATATCCGCTGGCGGCTTCTCGCCAAAGAGTCGTTCGTAACTCGCCAATGTCTGCGAGTACCAACTACCGAGCTGCGATTGCTCGTCCGCCCCACCTTTCGACGGCCAATGATGCAGCGACCTTCGCAGAACGCGACCACACATCTCGTCCCAATACGACTCGGAATAAATCAAATGCAGATGCCAAGCTTGATCGACCGCTTCTGACGGTGCCACCGGATGCCCCGCTGCCACCGACAAGAACAAGAACCGCCGATACTCCTCCAACACGCGCCGAGCAAACTTTCGGGACCAATGATTCTCGCGAGCCAACCGTGCTGAGAATTGACTCTCGGCTGCGGGATCATCGAACTCAAAGCCTTGTAGGCGTTGCCAAAGCTCAGTGTGAGGTTGTTGCATGAGAGTCCTCCGATTTCTGCTACTCAGTCAACCAACAAAGGAATCTAAGCAGATGAGCCGGGCGAACGCCGCCCGGCTCATCAAATCGCTTTGCAGAATCAACTTAAAAATCGTTCACGGTTTCCCCTCCTGAAATGGTGCCGATCGCGCCCCAGATGCCGTAGCCGCTACTACCGTTGGCTTGCGGCTGAGTTGCTTTCGGATCGCCGATGTTGATGTTCTCATTGACGAAGCGAACAGTGCCGTCACCCATCAGCACATGCACTCCGCCGGTGTGTCGGCTGCTGGCGGTGAACCAGCCGCCGACGGACTTGCCGCTCGGTGGAGTCGACGCCGCGCACGACGGGCCGTTGGGACGCACGGCTGTCGTGAAGACGGAATAAAACGGATGCCCGCTGGCCCAGCGTTCGCCCATCAATTCGTTGAGCACACTGATCTTTGCGAGATACTGACCGTTGGACGCCGTCGCCAAACAATCGGCTGGACTGGTCGCGGCGACTGCGGCCACGCGACCGATGATGTCACGCTTGTCGGAGGGATTCCCGAGATCACGCTCGGCCATGAAAGCCGTATTACTCGTGCCATCAAGGATGTCTTGAAGACGAGTGCAATGCCGCCAGCCAAACTGACCGCGAGTTTTCGCTTGGTTAGGGAAATCCTCGACGCCACTTCCAAAGTCGAGTTCATCACCGACATTGAAGGCATAGCTCAAATGCGGCTGACCATCGACCATCATCGGAACCGTTGACGATGGGCAAAGAAAGACTTCCAACTCAATGAGCTTCGGAGCGGGCAACGTGAGGTTTAGCGGATCGCCTCCCTGTCCCGGTGCCCTCGCGATCTTCTGCCACAACGGATCTTCCTCCAGAAACGGCAGCAGCATCGCTCGGCCCGACAACCGCTCGCCGTTCTCAGAAGTACCACCGGCATACGGCGGGAAGCACCGAAACGTGTCGTGGTAGTTGTGCAACGCAAGCCCCCATTGCTTGAGGTTGTTCTTGCACTGACTACGAAGCGGAGCACGGTGATAACCACTCGGCTGCATTGACCAAACACCTAACCCTAGGATGAACACAACCACCAACCCGCCGAAGACGATAACATCCAACCAAGTGGCTCCGGCTCGACACGACTTTTGCGGACGAAGAATGACCTGACGCATGACAGTACCTCCCGAAAAAGAACGGCTCGGCTGAGCCAAAAGGAAATGAAGAACGACAGACACGAAAGAATCTCGCACCGTGAAGAACTCACGAACGCGAATCGAAAAAAGACAGGCGACTGCCAAAGAACTTCGGCAAGTCGGTTGTGATTCTACGCAGGTTCCGAAAAACGCCGAGACGAATGTTGGCCGGAGAGTGAGATTGTCGGCCAACGTCAGCGTTCTAAACCACGCCAGGATGCCCCCGCTCGTAGCCACAAGCTGCCAGCTTGTGAACTTTCCCTGACAAGCTGGAAGTTTGTCGCCACGAAAAGACGTCTTCAACCGATCGGGTCCAGTCCGGTCAGCGTTCCCGTGCTCGACGCAAACTTGTCGGTTTCGATGCCGAGTCGTTGCAACATGCTGACGTAAAGATTGCTCAGCGGCGGACCGTTCTGCGGATCGAACGCCAGATGCTGGCCATGCTTGAAGCCACCGCCCGCAAACAGGATCGGCAGGTTTCTGGTCGAGTGCGTACCTGCGTTACCGAGGTTACTGCTGAAGAACACCATCGTTCGGTCGAGCAAAGATTCGCCTTGCTCTTCGGTCTGCTTGAGCTTGGCCAGGAACTCCTGCACGGTCTTCATCTTTTCGAGTTCGACCTTCTTGAGTTGCTCGATCTTGGTCGGGTCTTGCCCGTGATGCGACAAGTCGTGATGTCCCAGTGACACGCCTGCGATCGGCGGCACGAGGCTGGTTCCCAACAACAACATGCTGACCAGCCGCGTTGAATCGGTTTGCAGCGCGAGGTGCGTCAGATCGAACAGCAGCCGCGTCTTGCCGATCAGGTCCGCCGAGTTCATGTTGTTCTGCGGTTGTTTGGCATCGACCTTCGGCTTGGGTTTCTTCGACCACTCTTCCGCCGTGACCATCCGCCGTTCGAGTTCGCGGACGCTGGTGAAGTACTCATCAACTTTCTCCCGATCGCGCGTGCCGAGCTTTGGCGACAACGTCTTCGCCTGCTCGCGCACCGTATCGAGAATGCTCTGTCCGTCGCGCAGCCGTCGTGCCTGTGCCTGCACTTCGTCAGGCCGCCCTTCTAGAAACAGCCGAGCAAACACCGCTGCGGGGTAAAGGTCGGGCGGCACGAGCGCCCCACTTTGAGTCCATGACAATCCGAATCCTTCTGCCGACAACGACAAGCTCGGCACGCGAGTCAGTCCGCCAATTTTCTCCGCCGCAAACTGATCCACCGAAATGCTGTTGCGAAAGCCGGCTCGAACCTCTGGATGTGGAGCGCCAGTCAAGAAACTGAAGATCGAATCGTGACTCGACCCGACATCGGGATGCGCCAGTCCAGAGATCACCGTGAAGTCATTACGGAATTCCTTCAGCGGCTCTAAATATGGTGTCAGCTCGTAATCCTTCCCCGGTTTCTCCGGAAAGAAAAACGGCGGATGCACCCCCAACGGCGTGCAAATATTGATCATGCGGCGCGGCGTCGGCGGAGCTTTTTCGCCAGCCCGCACTCGCGGCAACAGAGCGTCCAACATCGGCAACGCCAGCGTCACACCGGTGGCCCGGAAGAAGGTTCGTCGAGTGAGCGTCATGGAAAACTCCGTACCCAATTTGGGTTCACTTTGTCCGGAACAGCTCACTCGCCACGATCTCGTGGATGAGCGAACGGAGGCCGTAGTTCTTTTCGCGGACTTTGGCGACGATGGCTTTGATCGGCGGTTCGTCGGTGGATGATGGGGCGGCACCGGTGGCGTAGATCAGCAACTTGGCAGTCAGTGCGCGGGCGAGGTGGTCTTTGTCGGCGAGCAGCAGTTGCTTGAAC
>JAPLNX010000617.1 GCA_026400935.1 Planctomycetia bacterium
CAACGCCAAGAACGATGCGTCGTTCCTGCTGACTCCGGAACTGGTCGCGACTGGGTTGAGCGTTTTGCCGCCGCAATTCTTCGATACGCCAACTCCCGGCAGCGCGAACGTGCAAGGTTTCGTTGATCAAGTGGCCGACACAAAGTTCAGCGTCGATCATGGCTTCTACACGCAGCCGATCACGGTCGCGATCACGACCGCGACACCTGACGCGACGATTCGTTACACGACCGACGGCAGCGTGCCGACCGAATCACACGGCAGCGTGTATTCGACACCATTAAATGTTTCGCAGACGATCGTACTAAGAACGGCCGCGTTCAAGCCGAACTTTGCCGCCAGCGACGTTGATACTCAGACGTACTTATTCTTGAACGACGTTATTCGACAATCGCCGAACGAAGAGACGCCCGCTGGTTTCCCGACTGGGCCGGTCAACGGACAAGACCTCGACTACGGCATGGACCCGGACGTCGTAAATGATCCGACTTACGGGCCACAGTTGATAGACGCACTCAAGGCGATCCCGACCTTCAGCGTCACGACCGACGCGGCGAATCTGTTCGATCCCAGTAGCGGCATCTACGTCAACGCGGGTGGCAGCGGGATCGCTTGGGAGCGGCCGGGGTCGATTCGGTGGTTTCAGCCGTAGCGGCGACAATCCGAAGCACGCGCTGCGATTTTTCTTCCGCGAGCAATACGGCGACGCGACGCTCAACTATCCGCTGTTCGGCAAAGAGGGAACCGATGTCTTTCAGCAGTTCGATCTGCGAACGTCGCAGAACTACTCGTGGTCGTTCGGCGGCGATCTGAACAACATCATGGTTCGCGACATCTTCTCGCGTGACACGCAGCACGCAATGGGGCAGCCTTACACGCGCGGCAACTTCTATCACCTCTACATCAACGGCCAATACTGGGGCATCTATCAAACTCAGGAGCGATCCGAAGCGGATTATGCCGAGACTTACTTCGGTGGCAACGAAGCGGACTACGATGTCGTCAAGGTCGAGGCAGGGCCGTATGTCATCACTGCGACTGATGGAAACCTCGATGCGTGGCAGCGCTTGTACGACGCCGTCAACGACATCGCCGCAACGACGGATGCGACGGAACGCTTCAGCAAGTACCTCAAGCTGCAAGGGAAGAACCCGGATGGATCGAGCAACGCGGCGTTCGAGGTGCTGCTCGATGTCGATAATTTGATCGACTACAACCTGATCGCGATGTGGGGCGGCAATCTCGATGCGCCGGTCTCCGCGTTCCTCGGTAATCAAGCTCCCAACAACTGGTACGGCATCCGCAGTCGAGCGGCGGACAATCGCCAGGGCTTCCAGTTCTTCTCGCACGATTCGGAGCACACGCTGCTCAATGCGAATGAAAATCGCGTCGGGCCGTTCCCGGCGGGCATGTCGTTCGATCGAAGTTCTCCGCAGTGGATGCTGCAACAACTGATGCACGTTGAAGAGTTCCGCGTGACGTTCGGTGACTCGGTGCAGAAGCATCTCTTTAACGGCGGTGCGTTGACGCAAGACGCCGCGACCGCGCGATTCCTCAATCGCACGAACGAAATTCAACAGGCGATCATCGCCGAATCCGCACGCTGGGGCGACTCGAAGCGTGCTCCCGGTGACACACCGCTGACAAAGGCCGATTGGCTCAATGTGCTCGACAACATTGTCAACAACTTCATTCCGCCGCGCAACAACATTTTGTTGCAGCAGCTTCGCGAGGCGGTGTTGTTCGACGCGAATCTGGACGGCTTCCGAGGCTCAGCGGCTCCGCTGTTTTCGAGCATCGACGCACCGCAATTCAGTCAGCGCGGCGGACAAGTGGCGACCGGCTTCGATCTGTTTTTCACCGCAACGACCGGCGACGTCTACTACACGCTCGATGGGAGCGACCCGCGACTGGCCGGCGGCGGGATCAATCCGAACGCGATCCTGTTCGACACGGGAGTCGATACCGGCACGCTCATCGCACGCGGGGCCGAGTGGAAATATCTCGACACCGGCAGCAATCAAGGGACCGCGTGGCGAGCCTCCCCATTCAACGACTCAAGCTGGTCGAGCGGCAATGCGGAACTCGGCTACGGTGACGGCGACGAGGCGACGACGGTCAGCTTCGGCAGCGACGGGGCGAACAAGCACATCACGACCTACTTCCGCAAGTCGTTCAACGTGACTGATCCCGCCAGTGTCAGCCAATTGACGTTGCGGATGCGGCGCGACGACGGCGCGGTCGTGTATCTCAACGGGACCGAAGTCGCGCGCAGCAACATGCCCGAGGGGGACATCGCCTTCGGTACGCTCGCTTCGAGCGGCGCGGACGAATCAACCTTCTTCGAGTTCACGCTCGACCGCAGTTTGCTCGTCGCGGGGAACAACTTCCTCGCGGTCGAAGTGCATCAAGTCCTCCCCGACAGCAGCGACATCAGCTTCGATGCCGAGTTGATCTCCACTGGCTTCAACGGCACGCCGATCGACGTCAACTCATCCGGCCTAATCCGCGTCCGAGCGAAAGCGGGAGCTACCTGGTCGGCGCTCGACGATGCACGCTTCTTCGTCAACGAGGCTCCGTCAGCAAGCAACCTGACGATCACTGAGATCAACTACAACCCGCTCGGCAACGAGCAGACTGAGTTCATCGA
>JAPLNX010000500.1 GCA_026400935.1 Planctomycetia bacterium
CGGCTAGCGCCTTGCGGCTCACGAAAGTCCGTGTCCAACTCCACTTCTCGGATAGCCTCTCAGTGGCTCGCGGGCTTATGCACTACGGCGTTCATGATTGCGAGTGAAGCACCACGTAGTGCAAAAGCCCGATTCCACCGCGGCTCTACGAGTGCCCGGTTCGGTGGGGTTGCTAGATTTGAAGACAAGTCCACAAAGGCACCGAAGAGACAAAGAAGTCTTGAAACCGAAGCACTGAAGCTTGGTCTGACCTCGTGCCTCCTTTGTGGGTCCCTCTCGCTGCCATCAAACGCTGTCGGACGGGGCATCGCTCCCCGTCCGACAGTCACATCAACCGTTACTTCAACACGATCACATCAGATTGCGTCGAGCAGATTGCGGAGGCTCGCCGGTAAGACGAACGCCTCGTTGATTTCGGCCAATGGATCAATGATGACATCGACACCTTGATTACCAGCGACGAGATCGATCCCGCTTTGACCATTGATGAGATCGTTCCCATCTTCGCCCAAGACGATGTCGTTTCCGGAACCACCCAGCAGCGTATCGTTACCGTCGCCACCTACGATGAGGTCGTTACCGCTGCCGCCGTTGACGACGTCATCACCATCCGCTCCGTTGAGCGAATCGGCACCGAGTCCGCCGGTGATCACGTCGTTCCCATCACCGCCGCTGACGAGGTCGTTGCCGTCACCGGCGTCGATCGTGTCATTGCCGTGGTCGCCTCGAATTCGATCGTTACCGAGTCCCCCCAGGATCGAGTCGTCGCTGAAGCCACCGTCGAGCGTGTCGTTGCCGTCACCGCCGTCGAGCGTGTCTGAACCGAGTTCACCCAGCAGCGAATCGTTCCCCGCCGCACCGATCAAGCTGTCGAAGCCGTCGTTGCCAAACAGCGTGTCGTTGCCGATATCGCCATTGAGCGTGTCGTCACCGTCACCGCCCGATGCGAGGTCGTTGCCGTTGTTGCCTCGGATGAAGTCGTGACCGGCATTGCCATTGACGACATCGTCCCCATCGCCACCTTGGACATTGTCGTCGCCGTCACCGCCACTGACGGTGTCGTTACCGGCACCCCCGTTGAGCACGTCGTTTCCAGCACCGCCGATGACCGTCTCGTCCCCCAGCCCACCGGTGATCGTGTCACGACCGAGGCCACCATCGTAAGACAGGCGCACGGTTCCGATCGCTCCCGATCCGGTCAAGACGTCGTCGCCCACTCCACCACGAATTTCCAACTTCGTGGTCTGCACCTTATCGACCGTCCCGACATTGATCGTGTCGTCGCCGCTGCCGCCGTCGATGATGATGGTGTTAAACGTTGGCCCCACAGTGACCGTTTTACCGAATTCGGCCACGGTCAGCAGTCGGTCAATGTTTTGTCCGACGGCAAATACGTTGCTCGCACCATTGCCTTGCACGATCAGCGTGTTGTCTCCAACTGTGTCGCCTAACACGTCACTGCCGCTGGAAGCACCTTCCCAAACGCTGGTGTCGTTGCCTTCACCGCCATCAAGAATGTCACTGCCTCCTTGGCCGTTGAGCGTGTCGTCATCTTCGTTACCTAGCAGGGTATCGTTTCCCCCTCCACCAAGAGCGGAGTCATTGCCCGCACCGCCACTGATACTGTCATCGCCGACACCACCGATGAGAGTGTCATTGCCGATGTTGCCAAGCAGCGTGTCATTCCCTTCGTCGCCAGTCAGCAGATCGTTACCCACATCACCAGGGGTCACTGAGATCGACACTGTTGCAAAATTGCTGGACGCTCCACTGTTGTCATTGATTGTGTAAGTGAAGGTGTCTGTCCCGGCGAAGCCCACGTTCGGGATGTACTGCAACAATCCATTATTCAGGTTAACCACGGTTCCGTTAGATGGCTGGGCAACAATTTGAATCGTGGTGTAGTCGATCGCTCCATCTGGATCGCTATCGTTTGAGACCACGTCAATCGTGACGTCAGTTGTGCCGTCAATTATTGCGCTATCGTTCTGAGCAGTCGGTGCCACGTTCACTGGAAGAGGAACGATCGTGCCGAATGCTGTGTGAGTCGTGTAATCAGCAGAGGCACCAGGAGCCAACGTGAATACGTTGCGAATGACAACACGATTGTCGACAGTGGGGACATCGACGATGTCATCGCCGTTGGTATCGCCGCCAATGATGTTCGGCAGCGGTGCGCCGTTGAACGCAAACCCAGCGACAGCACCCAAGTCATCGAGATAGAAGCGATCTAACGTCAGCGGATCACCACCGATTCCCGTTGTGCCCACGAACGCATTTGTGCTTCCCGGTACGATTGTGTTCGTACTCTCAAAATACACTTCTTCGTTTCGAGGATCACGGATTCTTCCGCCGCCGTCGTTATTCACGGTTGGGTAGTTGAACATGTGAAAGTCGGTGTAACGCAAGACGTCGAAAATGATCGGTGCGCCGCTGGGATTCGTGATCGTGTAGGTCTGCGTCAACAAGGCACCAATGCGTGTCCCTGCTTGATCGTTGAGTTGCGATGTCGCCTGCACCAAGCTGAAGTCCAACCCACTTTGCGAAAACGTGCTCCGTGCCTCGCTGGCCGTGCCTGTCATCGTCGCGCTGATACTTAAATTCGACCGCGTTCCGCTCGTACCAATTCGGAATGCAAGCTGCGAAAAGAGCGCGTTGTCGACGGCGCCATACTGAGCCCCAATTGGATCAAACACGGACGAGAAGAACTGTCCGCCGCCATCGACAATAACTGCGAGGCTGCCATCGCCAGTGCCAAACGTCAACGTCGCCGATGTCCCTAGACTAGCGCCACCTCCGGTCGCAACGGCAGGGTCAAGATTCTGTAACGGCCCGGTCGCGACTGGTGGTGGTGGTGGTGGTGGTGGTGGTGGTGGTGGTGGTGCAACAGAGGCTTGTCCGATGAACGCGCTGGCCACGAGGTCTGCACCTGTACCGCCCTGCAATGTATCTGCCCCACGGCCACCAATAATCGTGTCGTTGCCCGATTGACCGAGGATCGTGTCATTGCCAGTTTCCGTGCTGGCTGGCCCATTACCGTCGCCGAGCAGGTTGTCATCGCCCGCTCCGCCGAGGATCGAGTCGTTTCCGCTATTGCCGATGATCGAATCGTTGCCCGCTTGGCCATTCACGAAATCGTTGCCATCAGCTCCGGTGATGCTGTCGTTGCCGACTCCGCCTGACAGACTGTCGTCCCCGGCGTCACCAGAGATCGTGTCGTTTCCGGCTTGACCGTCGATGGTGTCATTGCCGTCGTCACCTTGCAGGACGTCATTGAGTTCGCCGCCGAGGATGGAGTCGTTGCCGGTGCCGCCGCTGACGAAGTCGGTGCCGCCGTCGCTGTTGATTGTGTCGTCGCCCGCGTCGCCAGTGATGGAATCTTCGCCGTTGTTGCCTGAGACACTGTCGTTGCCGGCTCCGGAAGTGATCGTATCCGCGCCATTGCCGCCGCTGATCGTGTCGTTGCCAGAACCGCCATCCACGACGTCGGCACCATCGCCAGCGAGGATGCTGTCGTCACCGGTTCCGGCTTTGATCGTGTCTCGGCCGTCACCACCATCGACGGTGTCGTTGCCCCCTTGGGAGTTGATCAAGTCATTCCCGTCGCCACCGGACAGACTATCGGGCAGATCGGGGCTGCCGGTGAGCGTGTCGTTGC
>JAPLNX010000626.1 GCA_026400935.1 Planctomycetia bacterium
CCTCACGAACACACCCTCCCCACCAACATCGTTCCCAAGGAAGATTAGCGCCAGCCTCTCGCACTGCAAAGAATGAATCGCCAAGATTCAACAAGGTATTCGCCAGTAGGTCGGGTCTCCAGGCCCGACCGAACCTTGCCACTGTGAGCCGCAGGGCGCTAGCCCACGGTTAGACTTCGCTGAACCGTGGGGACTGTCCCACAAAACCTTAGAATTGATAACGACCAACGGACAGTAGAATTAGTCCTGATTACTACAGCCACGGACGCAGGCGGAGATAAGCCACCGCCATCTCACGTGCTCGTATTCTCTGAAATCAGGGCGAGTAGATCCGGCACTTCGGCAGGGCGTCTTGCAGTGTGCGGACGCCGGGCTTCGTCACTCGTGTGTGATCCAGCCAGAGCGTTTCCAACAGCGTGAGCTTTGTGAGGCGATCAAGCCCCGCATCGGAAATCTGTGTATCGCGCAGGGCGAGGCTTTGTAAGAACGGGACAGCTTGCAGCTCAATCAAGCCACCATTTGTGATCGCCGTATGGGTTAGGTCGAGCGCATCGAGTTCCTTCCAATGCGAGACGAGTTTTAAGCTCGCATCTGTGATCTGAGTCCCGCTCAATCCCAAGCGATGAAGCTTTGAGAGTCGCTTGAGCTGCTCCAGGCCGTGGTCCGAAGCGGCCGTGTCATTGAGAAACAAATCTTCGAGCGACGTCATCGCACCAATAGTGACCAGGGCTTTGTCGGAAATTGCAGTCGCGCTGAGATTCAGAAATCGCAAGCTCGGCAAAGTCGCCAAGTGCTCGATTGCAGCGTCGGTCACATTGCAACGGGATAGGTCGAGTTTCCGAAGGGTCTTGTGGTTTCGGAGTGGTTCAAGCGCCGCATTGGTGATCAGGGTTCCGTCAAAGCTCACGGCGACAATTTCACCTTTATCGTTAGTTTCCACATCCGCAATCGCTGCGAGCGCCTTTGCCAAGTCGTTTTGATTTTCGGCCAAGGCCTTCACCAGCGGATCGGGCGAGTACGTGATTTCACATTTCGGCAACGCGGCATACAGTGCATCGAGTTCTTTTTGAGGTAGGACGACGCCGTTCAATTTCAGTCGTTGCAAGTTCGCCAGGCCGTGCAGCAATTCGAGTCCGCTGGCGATCTGTTTGCAGTCACTGAGGTCCAGTTCCACCAAACTGGTGAGCGGCTTGACGTTGATCAGCCCTGATCCCGTCACCGACGTGTTGTCTAGCCAGAGCACTTCCAAATGCGTCAAATCTTTCAGTGCTTTCAGACCGGCTCCAGTGACGGTCGTGCCTCGTAGGCCGAGTCGCCGTAACTGTTTCATCTGCGGAGTGAGCTTGGCAAGTTGTCCGTCCGAGACCACGGTGTTTGTCAGGTTGAGTACAACGAGCTTCTTCAATCCAGTCAGATTGAGTAATCCCGCTCCCGTTGCTCGCGTGTCAGACAGTCCGAGCACCAGCAAATTCGACAGCGACTTCAAATACGATAACCCATCGTTGCCGACATTCGTTTGGCCGGCGTACAGCTCTTGCAACGACGTCAGTTCACCGACAGGCCGCAGTGCATCGTCGCCAATTGACGAGCGATTTAGATCGAGCATCACCAGCTTCTTCAATGCAGCTAGCTTCTTTAGTCCGACTGTTGTGATCTTGTTACCGTTGAGCGAAAGCCGTTGTAGCTCAGGCACCGCAGCAACATGCTCAAGTCCCGCGTCGGTAATCGGGCAGTCGATCAATCGGAGTGATGTCAGCTTCGGGAGTTCCGGCAGCGTTACGAGATCACCGTCTGCGACCAACTGCGTCAGTGTCACGCCGCTACTGTCACGCCATCCATAGGTGAAGTGAATCTCTGCATCTGGCAACAGCTTCATCAGTCGCAACGCTCCGGTTGCGGTCACGTGAGTTCCTCGCAGCGACACAGTCTTGAGTTTTTTCAATTCGGCAATGTCGTCGAGTCCTGCGTCGCTGACGACTGTTTGATCCAGCCACAACTCTTCCAATTCGCTCATACGGCGGAGCGATTTCAGCCCTGCGTCAGTCACTTTTGTTCCGAGCAAGCTGAGCTTTTGCAATGCAGCCAGCGGAGCAAGTTGTTCCAAGCCAGCATCTTCGAAGCGCGGGTGTTTGACATTCAGCGAACGGACCTTCGTCGGTTCCTTTTCATCAAGCCGTACTTGCCCGATCGCATCGAGCGCCGTCATTAAATTGCCGCGAGCTTCCGCCAGTGCGATCACCAGTGGATCAGTCGGATACGTGATCTCACACTTCGGCAAAGTTTGCTTCAATTCTGCCGCCTGTGCCGAACTGACTTGAGTGCCATTGAGATCTAGTTGCTCGAGTTGTTTCAGCCCTTTGAGGACATGCAAGCCGCTGCCAGTCACTCGCGTCCAAGCGAGCGACAGTTGTTTGAGGTTCGTTAGTGTGCTCAAGGCCGACAAGCCTTCGTCGCTAACAGGCGTCTCACGCAAGCTCAAGATTTCCAGCTTCGTCAGTCTCGAAAGCGACTTCAAACCAGCATCGCCAACACCCGTTTGATCAAGCCAGAGCGAGTTCAAATCGGTGAGCGTGCCGATTGACTCCATCGCGGGATTGTTGATTCTTGTCCGGATCAGACTCAGTGTTTTCAGGCCGGAGTGCTTCTCCAATTTCTTTGCGCCAGAGTTTGTGATCGCTACTCCAGCCAACGTGAGGTTCGCCAACCTGGATAAGCCCGGCAGCAAGTCCAACGCGGCATCTGTCGCCGTCAGCGGCAATGACAGCGAGTCCAATTGGCTGAGATCGCGGATTGGTTCGAGTGCTTTGTCGGAAAGACTTGTTCCTTGCAAACTGATTGCTGTCAACTGCCCGTGCTTCGCCAATACAGCAACATCGTCTGCCGAAGCAGTCGAATTCAACGTCAACACGCCCTCGGCCCAAATCCCTTTCGGTCCAGAGATCGCCAAGTCGCGCCGCTGTTCCCCGAACGTCAACAGGGCGTCCAATGTCATTGACGTCTGCGACACGTCGAGTTCTCGCAATGGGCCGTCCACGGAGAATTTCGATAACCCAGCATCCGTCACATTGGCGTTGATCGCCCACAACACTCGTAGCTTTGGCAACACAGCCGCAACGACCAGGGATTCATCGGTCGCAGCTGAAGCCAGAACCAAGACTTCCAAATCTGGCAACTGCTTCAATGATTTCACGCCCGCGTCGGTAACGCTGGTCTTGAAGAGATTTAACGAAGTGAGTTGTTTGAGTTGACCAGCAACCTTCGCCAAGCCTGCATCGGTGATCTTCGTGCTGACGAGGTTGAGAATTTTCAATCGACTTAACGCCAACAGTGATTCAAGGCCGCTGTCACCGACTGCTGTCTCGCCCAGATACAACTCTTCCAGTGATGTGACTGCACCGACCGCCGCTATGCCCTGATTGGTGATTTTCGTGCCCCGTAAATCCAAACCAGTGAGATGCGGCAGCGCTTTCAATGATTCCATCGTCGCATCGTCGCAACGCGGATGATTCAGCAAATTGATGAAAACGACATGTCCCAGATCGTTCATTTGCACGGCAGCGCCAAGGGCTTGCAATGCCTTCGCCGCTTCCATTTCGTGGGCAGCCGCTTTTTTTTCTGGGTCTTCTTCCGGCGGCTTCACAGGAGCCAGCTTTCCTTTTCCATTTGAGGACTGCGTCTGGTCGTGAACAGCGCCCGGCGCACTCGTCGCTTCGTCGGGCGAGGCGACAGGGACAACCGCTGCGGGTCGAGGTGGTGGATCTTTACCACCGCAGCCTATGCAGAGACCGCCCACGAAAACGTGAGTAAATGCGAGACACAGTCGCCGAAGACCGGTGATCGTAGAAGACATTGTTGACTTCCTACTCTTGCCACAACGAATACCTCGTACAACAAATAGGCGACGAAGTGGGCGAGAGGCTATCAACCCTACAGATCACGGTCGATTGAGCAGCTCTTGAACCCGCTCTAACGGAAGGTTGAGCCATAACGCGATCTCTTCGGGAGCGAAACCAGTGTTCAACAATCGCACGATCTGGCCGCGTTCTTCGGGATCGACTCGCCGAGACCTCTTAAGCGGAACCGTCTTCTCTGCCTCAGACAAACGGTCCTGACACGTCTCTTCGGTGATTCGCGAGAATGGTTGATCTTCGATTGCTAGGTTGTCTTCCGCCAATAACACCTGCGGGAACTCTTCCAAGACCGCTTCCCATTCGGCGATGTCACGTTCGAGATCATCACTCAGCGTGCCCAAGATGTTTCGATAGGCGGTCGCTCGCTCTTCGTGCGATGGTGTCACAAACGAAGCCGCACTGACGTCAGACTTGGTTGGCTGCACGCCTCGTTGTGTAAGGTTCTCTGCAGAATGCTGGACTTGTTCTTTGCATAAGTCTGCCCGTCGTCGCTTCACTTCGACTCGGATCTGCTCCGCCAGCGTGACCGTTAATCCCGCAACAATACCGACCACGACAATCAAGCCGACCACCACTAATGACATTGCCCCGCTCCCATCCTTGGGTCACTGACGACACGCTCCGCGCGTCACGAATTCAAACCATTGCCGAACAATTCCACTCGTAGCCGGAATCGCTAATTCCGAAAAGAGCAATTCGTCACGACACGAACGACTCCGTTTGGTTAATCACTGCGACTTCTTGCGCTTCGGGCTGCTGTCATGGTCGTGGTCGTGGGAATGACCTTTGTCGTGATCGTGGTCATGTTCGCAATCGTGATCGTGGCTGCCGTCGTGATCATGATCA
>JAPLNX010000529.1 GCA_026400935.1 Planctomycetia bacterium
GGTCTGGACTCCTGCGCTCCAGCCCATAGTCACACGACCAGAGAACTCACGCAGACATATTCCAGGAGACAGAGATACCATACAAACAGAAAGAGCGCAAGTCGCCCTAGATTACCCAGTTATGCGCGCTGGCCCTGGCTTATCCCTTGGTGTGTCTCGCTCAATTCTCATGCACTTATTTTTTATCTCTTACCGCAACGAGACTGAGCAGTTTGTTTTTTTTCTTTTCTCTTAACTCGTGTGAGGTGTGTTATGCCTGGGACTTTTCGTCAGGAGGAGCGGAACGTGATGGAACAAAACGGAATGGCCGTGTCAGATTTTAATGTCGCCTCACGTGGCGACGAATTTCACTGGGATGGCGATTCGAGAGGAGTGGATGTGTCTGATCTGGAGTGTGCGCCGTTGATGATTTCCGATCTTAGCTTTGATTCGGACTTCGCAATGCAATCAACAGTGCATGTCTAATCTCAAGACTTAAAACTTTCAAAAACAAAAAAAGGTCTTCTCGCTCGCGTGAGAAGACCTTTTTGTTTTGAATGGCACCTCGTCTCACTTTTGCCAACAGCGAACTTCTGCGGAGCCCTCATGAATCACGTGTTACAACAATTGAGCGAAGCGGTTTCACGACACCAGCCGGTTGCGTTTACGGCGTTGGCTGAAACTCGCGGATCGACGCCGCAAAAGGCGGGAGCCACGATGCTCGTCTTTCCGGATGGCTCGCAAGTTGGAACGCTCGGCGGCGGCTGTGTCGAGGCGGAAGTAAAACGGCGTGCGCTGCGATTGCTTGACGAGGGTGAAACCGAGCTGCTCACGTTCAATCTCGACAGCGATTACGGCTGGGATGACGGCCTGATTTGCGGCGGTCGGATGAAGATGCTGATTGATCCGGTAAGGTCGGAAAAGGATTTTGCTTATTATCGGCAGGTCATGGACCTGATTGCCGCCGACACCGGGTGTACCGAGGCGATCGTGCTCGATACCGACAAGGGAGCGGGACAACCAGGTGATCGGTATTTGATCAACGACAAAGCCGAAGTTGTGGTGGCGACTGGTCCTTCATTTCGCGCAGCGAGTTCTGTCGCGATCGCTCAACTTCTCGGAACCGTTCAGCAGAATCTTCGCCCGCTGCCGCAGCGGCCTCGACCGTATGTCGCGGGGGGCGTCTCTTTCTTGCCGCACTTGCGTCGGTGTCGGCTGTTGATCGTCGGGGCAGGGCATGTCGGGCAACGAGTGGCCGAACTTGCCGCCGCATGTGACTTCGACGTCTGGGTCGTCGATGATCGCGAGCAATACTGCAATTCCGATCGCTTCCCGCAGGCGAAGCGGTTGATTGTCGGCGACATTGACGGCGCACTGAGCGGGCTCGATGTCGACCACAACACTTACTGCCTGATCGTGACGCGTGGGCATCATCATGACGAGCAAGCCCTGTATCACCTCGCAGAAACTCCGGCCCGCTATGTGGGCATGATCGGCAGTCATCGAAAGATCAAAATGATCTTTGAAGACCTGCTCCGCGAAGGGATCTCACGCGAAGCCATCGCCCGCGTGAATGCACCGCTCGGTTTCGATATCGGTTCGCAGACGGTTCCCGAAATCGCGGTCAGCATCGTGGCCGAACTGATCGCGCACCGAAATTTGGGCGAGATCCCGGAACGCTATCGACGTGCGAGTTTGCTGGAAGAGATTGCTGCGGTTTAGTGGCCTGTGATTACACCAGTCAAAGAAGAGCAGGCAGTTCGCCTGCTCTTCTTTGACTGGTGTAATCACAGGCGAGCGGCCTGTGCCACGATTTTTCAATCGACCTGTTACGCCAAAGTTTTTGATGAGCCCGCGATGTCTTCATCCAGTCGAGCGATGACCAATCGAAATGTCGACCCCGCTCCTTCTGTGCTTTCGACAATGAGGTCGCCGCCGTGTTCGCGGATGATTTTCTGCGAGACCGCTAAGCCGAGTCCGGTCCCACGTGAACCCTTTGTGGATTCAAAGATATTGAACAGCAACGGCAATTGAGCGGCCGGAATGCCGGGGCCGTTGTCTTGGACCGTGACCGTTAACTCGTCTGCTTCCTTCACGTAATTCGTGGCCACCACGACTCGCCCGCCGGGCGTCCCTTCGACGGCATCGATCGCATTCGTGACGATGTTCAACACTGCACGATGAATTCCTTCGGGATCGAACGAGAACTCCGGAACGTCTGCGGACAGATTACAGACAAGCTCGACTTCGCACTCCTTCGCGCGAGCTTCCATCAGTTCACAGACATCGTGAACCGTGTCGTTCACGTTCGCCAACTCCAGCGCGGGTTTTCGCTCGGCGCTGTAACTGAGCATGTCCATGACCATGTGATAGATTCGCTCCTGATTCTTTTCGACGATCTGCCAGCCACGACCGATGAGCGATTCGTCGTGCTGCTTGAGTCCCATGTCGATCAGATAACTGCCGCCGCGAACTCCCTGCAAAATGTTTTTGATGTGATGCGACAGGATTGCGATTGTCTGGCCGACGGCAGCCAGTCGTTCGGCTTTGACGAACGCGTCTTGAAAGCGGTGATCTTCCACAGCGAGCGCCGTCTGTCGCCCGATTGCGACCAGCAAATGCAGCTTGTCCTCATTGAAGCGAGACTCATCGGAGTCCGCTCTTTGAAATTGATCAGACGGAGTTGTCGTGTCGAGATACAACACGCCCATCAGTTCGTAGCGTCCTTGCATCGGCACGCACATCGCTTCGCGGATTCCGACCTGCAGAATGCTCTGGCCGGAAAAACGCTGATCGTGCGGGGCATCTGAAGTACGGACTCCCTGCCCTCGCTTGAGCACGTAATCGACAATGCTCCGCGAAACCGGCATCGGTCGATCGGTCTCAAAACCATGACGATGCGAAAAGGCTTGCGGCGAAAGTCGACTCGTCTGCGGATCATTCACGAGCACACAACCACGATCAGCTCCGACAACCTCGATCGTCAAATCGAGAATGCGGTGCAACAACTGGTCGAGCGACAGCGTCGGAGCGACCGCCTCTTCGGTGATGCGATAAAGTACTTGTAAATTGGCCAACGTCTGCGCGACCGATGTCGAGCGGATAATCGCCGTCGCGTCGCGAAGCACCTGCTCGCCGACTTCACGACTCACTTCGCCCACGATACTGGATCGATCACGGACGTCGTCGAGCACAAACAGGTCGAGGTTATCGGCAATACTTTTTGCCGGTGCCGCCGGTAACTCACTTTGAAAAAGTAAAGCGGAGCGGCCAATTGCAATCTGATCGCCATGGATCAGCTTCCGAGTCTGCACAGATTCGCCATTCACGAACGTGCCGTTGGAACTGTGCTGATCGGTCAACACAAAGCAGTCTGCCACTGCATCGAAAGAAATCTTGGCGTGGGTCCGTGAAACCTCATCATCCATCAGTCGAATCGGATTGCGAGCCCCACGACCGAGCGTGACTTCGAACTCGTCGAGTTCAAAGCGAGCACCTTGGTCGGCTCCTTGGATCACCAGCAACGTCCCTTTCGGCACGAACGGGCCTTTCCAATTTGCCGGATTCCAATCATTCGCCTGCATCAAACACATCCCAAAACGAGACCAACATCCCACGCTGCCAACATGATATCAATGCCGCAATCAGGCAACAGGCTGCGACACGACCTCGTAAATGAGATCTCCACCCCATCCCCGTTCTATTTTCTTTTCATGCCGTCATTTGTCCCGACGATCGAGGCGGAGTTCCAACCTACTAGCCACCGGTTGATGGTCTTACACTCCCACACTCGTGATCTGTCGTGGAGGCCGTATGAATTTCGCGTCGCGTCGCGTCGCGTCGCGTCGTGCCGTACGCTCGCTCTCATTGTTTTCATCGCCGTCATCACGGCTACGGCACATCGTTCGTTTGCCGATGGCACAGCCGATGCTTTCTTTGAAAAGAAGATTCGTCCGGTGCTGGCGGAGACTTGTTTTCGGTGTCACGGCGGGCAGAAGACGAACGGCAAGCTGCGTGTCGATTCTGCCGCCGCTCTGCTCATGGGAGGCGAAAGCGGTTCCGCGATTGTGGCCGGTCAGCCCGGCGACAGCTTGTTGATGAAGGCGATTCGCCGCGACGAGGGAACGTCGGCGATGCCTCCCGACAAAGCGTTGGCGCCGCAATTGGTCGCTGACTTTGAAACGTGGATCAAAGCGGGAGCCAAGTGGCCGACGAAGGTCGAGGCATTTCGATCAGCGCAACATTGGGCGTTCGTGCCACCGAAGGCAATCACGCCGCCGAGCGGATCGGAGGGAGACGCGAATCCGATTGATCGGTTCTTGAAATCGAATGACGGCGCATCGCGTGCCGACAAACGGGTGGGCAAGTGTGGGGATCGGACTTTCTTCCCGGTAGCCATCAAGGAACGCTCGTTGTCCCCGGTGTCGAGCCGATGCGTAACATCAAGCCGCGAGTTTCCAATGCACGGCAACAACGTGAGCTTGCCGCACTTGCCGAAATCAACCGTCGATACTTGGCCGAGCGAGGAAACGACTCGGTGCTCGACGCACGCATTCGTTCGTTTGAAACGGCGTTCGGAATGCAGATGGCCGCCCCCGAAGCGTTCGATCTCTCTAAAGAAACCGATGAGACGCTGGCGTTGTATGGCCTCCCTCGTGGCAGCACAGCGGGGTTCGCGTGGCAATGCCTCGCAGCGTGTCGACTGATCGAACGAGGAGTCCGGTTCGTCGAGTTGATCGACACTGGCTCGTCTGGAAATTGGGACTCACACGGCGACATGATGGATCATGTGCGGCTCGCTAAGAACGTTGACCAACCGATTTCAAGTTTGTTGAAAGACCTCAAGCGTCGCGGTTTGCTCGACGACACACTTGTTGTCTGGACGACCGAATTCGGTCGAACACCGTTTAACAACGTAGCGGACGCAAAGGGACGCGAACATCATCCCTGGGCCTTCTCATCGTGGCTCGCCGGTGGCGGAGCGAAAGGAGGCGTTGCCCACGGTTCCACCGACGAGTACGGCATCAAAGTCGCCGGAAACGGAGTCCATGTGCATGACTTCCACGCCACGATTCTTCATCTGCTCGGCCTTGATCACACTCGTTTGACCTACCGCTACGCCGGTCGCGACTACCGGCTGACCGATGTTGCTGAGAAGATTGTCAACGAAGTGCTGGCTTAGTGGAGAGCAAAAAAAGCAGTTCGACAATCAGTGCGGAGCCGGTTCATCGCGAGATGAATTCGAGTGAGTTGCTCATCGCGAAAATGTTTGGGAAGACGCAACTGAAAAAGTCGATACACTCTTCGGCACGAATCTCAAAAATCATCAGCCTCGTAGGAGGTACGGGCGTGCTCAGTTCTGGATCTTCAAGTGTAATTTCCGTTCATCGTCGAGCTGTTTTGCAGATTGGTACGGGATTGTTTGGGCTCAGCCTTCCGAGGCTGCTGCAAGCTGCGGACGCGGTTCGCCCGGTGAAGTCGGATGTTTCTTGCATCTTCATTTTCTTGGCGGGTGGCGCCAGCCAGTTTGAGACATTCGATCCGAAGCCCGATGCCCCATCTGAAATTCGAGGGCTCTGGAATCCGATTCAGACGAACGTGTCTGGGCTTTCGATTTGTGAGAAGTTGCCGCTGTTGGCTCAGCGAATGGATAAAGTGACGGTGATTCGGTCGTGGCAAGGGAAGACCGGTGGTCACGACATCGGTTCGCAGCATGTCACCAGCGGGTTCTTGCCTGCTCGCGGCGGGCAATACTTTCCGAACTTTGGGTGTTTGGTTTCAGCACTAGCCGGGAACAAAGTCGAAGGGATTCCGCCTCACTTCGGTTTGCCGGTCGCCGCGAGATACACGAACCCGCCTGGATATCTTGGTCCGGCATTTGATGCGTTCAACATTAAAGGCGATCCGCGAAAGCCCGATTTACAGGGGAGCAAGTTGCGACTCGCCCCTGTCCGGTTTGAGGACCGGCACTCGATGCTGACACAGTTAGAGAACCTCTGCCGTTTGAACGAACGAAGCGTGCAAGCCTACGAAGCTCACGACAAATTCTCGGAAGAGGCGATCGCTCTTCTAACGAGTGGTGCGATGGAACGTGCCATGAATCTCGACGAAGAACCGCTGGCTCTTCGCGAACGATACGGGGTGAACGTCTATGGACAGCGAGTTCTTTTGGCTCGACGTTTGGTCGAGGCGGGGGCTCGGTTTGTCACGATCAATCAAGCGGTACAAGGTGGGCTATTTGGTGACGGGAACACCGATGGAACGTGGGACAATCACCAACTGTTGTTCGAGTCGATGATGTCGCATGCGAGTCCGCCTCGAAACATACCCACTGGTTACAAGTGGCATCCTTACGAAGGGCCGGGCAATTTGCCGCAGCTGGACATGTCATTGTCGACGTTGCTTGATGATTTGTCAGAACGAGGTTTACTCGACAACACGCTGGTTGTAGTCATGGGAGAGTTCGGTCGCACACCGCGAATCAACAAAGATGGAGGCCGTGATCACTATCCGAATGCAGGCTCGTTGTTGATGGCCGGTGCCCGAGTTCAGCGAGGAGCCGTGATCGGCACAACTGATCGGACTGGAAGTACTCCTGCCACTCGACCTTGGGGACCAGAAGACATCGCGGCGTCGATCTATCATGCGCTCGGGTTTGATCCTCACCGCACTTACTTCCCACGGCTGTCACGCCCAACACCGATTGCCGACGGCCAAGTGATCGACGGCTTGTTTGCGTGATGTTGTCATCGGCGTAGATGAAAGCCTGCGGCTATTGTGCCTTCGTTTGCCGAGTCTCTTTTGTGACCCACTCAGCAATCCTTTCGCCGGGCTTTAAGTGATTGCGCGAGTAATAAAATACCGTGCCTTCGATAATGGATACCCGCTCGGCAACTACGAAGTATGCGGGAACGTCCGCTGATTCAGAGTGATTTTGAATCTTGAATAGGACGTCATTCACGCCAATATCAAGATGGCCGTGTAGTTTGCGCTCCGCATCAGTTGCAATTGAAAATCTAGGAGAAATGAAGCCGTTAACCGGGAGGCCGCTATAAGACACCGCCTCAAAACGGACTTCGAGTTCATGGTAGAAACAATGGTCGAAGCTGCCCGTGAGGAGCAAAGAATCGCCATCAAAAGGAACGAACGACGAAATCAGTTGTATTCGTTGTCGCCACGATGTCGTTGATTCGATTAAGGATCGTTTCCATTCCACGCTCATTCGTAGGTGACGCTAATTCTGGGAATTAATTTATTGCATAGCTGAAGTCGCATCAAAGACCGTCTTGCCGCCAACGATTGTTCGGCGAACTTTCGTTTGAGCGATTTCGTTCTCTGGGCAGCTCAAAATATTGCGGTCGAGAATCACGACGTCCGCGAGCTTGCCTGGTTCGAGGCTGCCGAGTTTCGTCTCGTCAAAGCTGAGCCATGCGGGCCACTGAGTCACCGTGCGAATCGCGTCGAGTCGCGAGAGTTTTTGATGCTCGCCGAATACATGACCGTTGATTGTCTTACGAGTGACTGCGATTGAAATCATCAGAAGGGGATTGAACGAGTTCATGGAATGGTCGGGATCGAGCCCAATCATGTGATCGGCGTTGAGCCCAACAGGAACTCCGCCACGGACCCAATCGCCAAGCCCTAGAAAACGCTCTGCCCACTTGGGGCCGTAGATTTCGGCCAGTGTGTCCGCGTCTTTGAAATACAGATAACCCTGTGTATCGACACCGACTCCCAAATCGCGGCACTGCTTCACAATCTCTGGCGACGGGAAGTACGAATGAATCAGCGTAAAACGTCGCTTTCGAATTGACGGCTGAGACTCTGCCGCTTTTGCAACTGCTTCGAGAACTCGCAGGGTTCCTTCATCGCCGGTGACATGCACGCTCATCTGCCAACCGAGCTTTGTGGCGGTTTCAAAAACCGTCTGCATTTCGGCGACTGAGTAGTATTGCTCACCGCGATATTCCGGATCGGTCAACCGATAGAACGAGGTCCGCTTCAGCCCGTAAGGTTCCGACAGACGTGTCGTTGCCCAGTGGATTCCGCCATCAACCGTGATCTTCAACGGCCCCGCTTTGATCCAGTCGTCACCTTCATCAGGCTTCAGGCCGAGGCTAGTTACGTACTTCTCAACGGCGCCGGCTGTCTTTGCCCCGAACCGAAATGTCCCGGTGACTCGCGTTGTTAGCCGATCTTGTGACCGAAGCTCGCGAAAGAACGTGAGAGATTGTGGATCGGTCGCACGTTCAAAGATGCTCGTAATGCCGACCTCGTTGTAACGCCGTAACAACTTTGCCAGCGTTTCACGGACTTCTTCGTTCGAGAATGTCGATTGCATCGGCATCTGACTGCGAATTGTGGTTGCTCCGCCTCGAATTAGCATCGGCTTACCAGACTCATCTCGCAGAACTTCACCCGCGTCGATCTTGCTATCCGGTTTCAGCAGGCCAAGTCGCTCAAAGCCGAGCGTGTTGAGGACGTATTTGTTTGACACCGAGTTGTAGAGAACTGGATGCGATGTGCAGGCCGCATCCAGTTCGCTCGGTGTCGGAAAGCGGCGCTCTTTTAACCGAGTGATCTCATTACGCGGGACTTCGATCCAGCGTCCGGCCGGCAGGTCTTTCGCTTGCTCGCGAATCCAGTTTTGCATCTCGGCAATGCTGTTAATCTCAACATAAGTTTGCTCAAGTGCCCCACGAGCGACTCCGACCGCGTGGCAATGCGATTCAATGAATCCAGGCAATACCGATTGCCCATTGAGCTTGATGACTTCCGTCTTTGGTCCGACCCACTTTTGCATTTCAGCCGCAGAACCCGTGGCGCTGATTCGGCCATCTTTCAACGCGACGCCATCCAAGATCCGGTTCTGGGCATCCAGCGTCACGACATGTCCGTTGATGATGACGACATCCGCAGCGGGGTTTATTTGATCGACGGCGTAGATCGACCGATCAATTGGAAAGATCGCTAGCAATGCTACGAATGCAACTCGTAAGACATCCCGGCTGAGCAAAGAATGAAACCGTCGGTTCGAGAGAGTCTTCAAGATTCGCATTTAGCGCTGCCTTCGAAAATTGAGCCGGATACCGTTGGCTCGTTGTGAATGTCCGGTTTCACGGTGTGCTAAACGATCGGAGCATCGTAATTCAATCCACTGTGAAAACGATTATTTTTCGTGTTAATGAGCAATGTCACTTCGATCGCTTTTCTGAGCCGTTCTCCTATTGACCTCTTTTGCGGCTTCAATGATCTTCGTGCTGGAGAATCCGGTCAGGGATGATCGGCCTGCTTTCTGTTGCCGTTCGACTGAAAGGATTCAGGTTGTGGCACAATTGAAAATCGATGCCGAACACCATGCCTCGGCGAATGGCGATGAGCCCTCAATCATCGGTCCACCTTCGACTCATATTCCGGCACTCGATGGGATTCGAGGCATCGCGATTTTGATGGTGATGTTCTACCACTTCACCGATGCCACTCTTGGCAGCGGAGCGTTGATTAAACTCTTCAAGGTCGGAGTCAGCGGCGTTGATCTGTTCTTTGTTCTTTCAGGATTTCTGATTACGGGAATCCTCTTCGAGGCAAAATCAAAACCGCACTACTTTCGCCACTTTTATATCCGGCGATCGCTGAGGATATTTCCGTTGTATTATGCTGCGTTGGTGATGACATTTGTGGTGCTTCCTTATTGCAATATCATAGTGAGCCAGGAGGCATTGACGCATCAGGCGTGGTTGTGGTGGTACGGTTCTAATTACCTCCTTGGTGGCAGCGAAGTGACGTCACTCGGTGGGCTGACGCACTTCTGGTCGCTAGCAGTGGAAGAGCAGTTTTATCTCGTTTGGCCGTTGGTCATTTACCTTTGCGGACGAAAGTCCGGAATGTGGGTCTGCGTCGTTTGCATGTTGATTTCTGTCGCCTCGCGAATGAGTTTGGCGGCTGGACCCGATCCGGAAGTGGCTCACAGAGCGACGTACCTTTGGACTCACTGTCGCATGGAAGCACTCGTCGCTGGAGCCTTTATTGCGCTCGCAGCGAAAGGGCCGAGTGGTCGATCGGGGTTGATTCCATTGAGTCTTCTTGTTGGTGTGGCCACGGCGACGATGCTTGGATATCTCGTTTACACAAACGAGATCAATAGCCTTGTTGGCGGCGGTCTCGATGTTGTGCGATACACCTTGTGTGCTTGGGTGTATGGGATTGTGGTGATGTTAACGGTCGCGTCGGCTCCTCAATCCAGAGTTTCCAAATTGATTGGCAGCCGAATTCTGCGGTTTTTTGGCAAGTACAGCTATGGGCTTTACGTCTTTCATTGGATGCTGATTCCGACCTTTCGACGCATTTGTCCGCCAGAGATGCTCGTCTCACGCCTCGGATCGCCGCTGTTGGGACAACTTGCATTTATTGCATTTGCGACAGCGTCGTCCGTGGCCGCCGCGATGCTCAGTTGGCATCTGTTTGAGAAGCATTTCCTCGGCCTGAAGGAAACCCTGGCTCCCAGCAATTCGGCTCGCTCGGCCGGACGATCGATCGCAGTCGCGCCGTTGCAAGCGGATGTGATTCAAGTGATGCAGTCTTGGCAGGCACCGTCGAAAGCCGCCTGATGTGTGAGTTTGCTTGACGAGCGCTAAGCCGCAGACTTGCGTTGTGGCGTTTTTCGCTCGTGTGTTACAAGCTCGACCGTCAATGTCTTCTCGATAGGAAGTGGTGGCGAGGTCATGGAGCGAGTGCGTCTGGCGGTGGTCGTCAATGGGACTGGTGTCGGCGGAGCCGAGCGGATGGTGGGGCGCGTGCTCACCCGACTCTCGACCGATGAATTCGACATGATGGTCTTCTGCCTGGACTCTTGCGGCGCTGTCGCAGACCAATTGAAGGCTGCGGGCATTCCGGTTTTGGGGATGGATATTCTGAAGCGACGAGTGCCGAATCCGATCGACATTGTGACGCTGTCTCACGAATTGAAGCAGTTTCGACCTGACGTTGTGCAAGGTTGGATGTACCTCAGTAATCTTTACGGCGGATTTGCGGCGAAGCTCGCGCGGCGAGATTGTCCGGTCGCTTGGAACATCCGGCACAGCACGCTCGATGCGAAAATCGATTCGCGAGCGATGCGATTGACGGCGTGGATCGGTGGCAAACTTTCGCGATGGATGCCGAAAAAAATAGTGCTTTGCGCCGAGGCCGCTCGCGAAGCACATTGCCAGGTCGGCTACGCCCCCGAGTTATTGCAGGTCATTCCGAACGGCTTTGATCTCGGCGAGTTTCGTCCGGACCCAGAAGCGAGACGTCGAGTGCGTCAGGAATTGGGGCTTTCCGAAGAAGTGCCGCTCGTGGGGTTGATGGGACGATTTCATCCGCACAAAGATCATCGTACGTTCGTTCAAGCCGCGCGAGTGGTTGTGAATCGTGTCCCGAATGCCCATTTTCTTTTGGTCGGTGCCGACCAAGTTTATACGACGTCCGACATTTGGAGCTGGGTCGACGAGGTTGGTCTGCGAGATCACTTTCATTTGTTCAAAGTACGTCCCGATCCCGCCGCAATCGACACCAGCTTGGATGTCTCAGTCTGCTCGTCGACGACAGAAGGTTTCCCCAATGTGGTCGGTGAGGCGATGGCCTGTGGAGTGCCATGCGTGGCGACCAATGTTGGTGAATGTGCAGAGGTTGTTGGCGACACCGGCAGAATCGTCGCAAAGAGAAACCCACAGCAACTTGGTGATGCAATTGCTGAACTCTTGAGTCTGCCCAGAGCCGATCGAGTCGCTCTCGGGCAAGCGGCTCGAAATCGAATTTGTGAGCGATACGACATCAACAGGATTGTCGCGCAGTACCGAAAGCTTTGGCTTGAGTTGGCAGGACGTGAGAATGCAGTCGAATCTGTTCCACGTCGTCGCGCAGCTTAGCTATTTGGAGGGTCAGTAGGGCGGATTCCGTCTAATCTTCGATGTCGTCAGCTCTTGAGGAGTGTGTTTTCGTTGTCACTTTGGAAGTTTTCTGGAGATGAGGGCACCGTAATTGATGATCTTGACCCTCTCGTTTGATCCGACCTAAAAGTCCGCCCCTATCGTTAACGAGAATCATTAACGAGCTATTCAGGGACAACGCAGTCGCCCAATGGAATCGTCGTCGCGGGCGTTCCCCAGCCAGGCACGGGTCTGTCCCAGGGAGCCTACCGTGACACTTGTTGAAGCCTTGCGAACCGTCAACTCGCGTGCCAAAGAGACAGCGAGACATGGCTTTTCGTTGGCTTGTGGCTTTACTCCGTTGCATTTCAAAACATTCTTCGCAGCACAGCTTGTTGAGCGAACGGTGGTTGGTCGGATCGACGTTGAAGTAGGACTGTTCGGTGATTTACCAGGGACGCTTCGTCGGCTGATCGAAAATCCTCCCGATGGCGTTGCCGTACCGTTGGAGTGGAGCGATCTCGACTCACGACTTGGATTTCGGAGTACAAATGGTTGGCGAATCGATCGTGGCGCTGACATTTTGTCGTCCGTGCAAATGCGACTGAGCGAGTTGTCGTTGGTGCTAACTGAACTGAGTCAGCGGACGACCGTTGCGTTGTCGCTGCCGACATTGCCGCTGCCGCCAATGTTCAAGCCACCGCGCGGCATGTCTGATCCGAGTGTTTTGGAATTGCGTCGCCAGTTGGCCGAGTTTGCTGCGGGACTCGTACAGACTTCTAAAGTCCGCGTCGTTGATTCGCAGCAGTTGGATTCGGTTTCGCCCATCAGCACACGGTACGACACCGCGAGCGACCTACGAACCGGCTTTCCGTACCGGCCAGACCATGCTTGTTTGTTGGCGGAGGCGTTGGCCAATCTGCTGCGACCGGTGGCTCCTATGAAAGGGATCATTACCGATCTCGATAATACGCTCTGGTCGGGAATCATTGGTGAAGATGGCGTCGACGAAATCTCGTGGGACCTAGATCACAAGACGCAGGCTCACGGTCTCTATCAAGAGATGTTGGCTTCGTTGAGCGAGCTTGGAGTCTTCATCGGAGTTGCCAGCAAGAATGATCCGCTGGTTGCTCAACAAGGTTTGCAAAGAGCTGATCTCGTCGTGCCGCGCGAGTCATTGTTCCCGGTCGAAGCGAACTGGGGAGCGAAGTCGGAGTCAGTACGCCGCATTCTGCAAACATGGAACATCGGTGCGGACAGCGTGCTGTTTCTTGACGACAGTCCGATTGAATTGGCCGAAGTTGCGGCGGGCGTTCCGGGCATACAATGTCGGCAGTTTCCAACGGGCGATGCTGAGGGAATCCTGCAATTGATCGGTGAGATGCGCGATCTATTTGGGAAAACGACCGTCACGCTCGAAGACCAGTTGCGAGTCAGTAGCCTCCGAAACAACGGAGCGACGGTCACGTCAGTCGCCACTGATCCTGAAGAGTTTCTGCGACATGCGGAGGCCGAGATTACGCTCGAATGGAACATACCGGACGATCGTTGTTTCGAACTGATCAACAAGACCAATCAATTCAACTTGAACGGCCAACGTTTAGATGAAGCAGCGTGGCGACGTCGATTGGCCGATCCGCAAGCGTTCTTGCTCGCGGTTCGCTACGGCGACAAATACGCCCCGTTGGGAAAGGTTTCGGTGCTTGCCGGTCGTTGGCAAAACGGAATTCCGCTCATCGACATTTGGGTGCTGAGTTGCCGTGCGTTTTCACGCCGGATTGAACACCAAGTCTTACAAGCGTGCTTTGAGCGATTCGATTGCGATCAACTTTTTTTCGATTTTCTTCCGACAGAACGCAACGCGACTCTCTGCGAATTGCTCACAGATTTCTGCGGCGCTGAGCCAAACGGGCCAGTCATTTTGACTCGCTCGAAATTCAAATCTCATTGTCCTTCCTTGTATGCAAAGGTGCTCTCGCATGACTCCCTCAACGGAAATCGCGTCGCAGCTTGAAGACTGCTTGGCTGTCGTCTTTCCCGATGTTCCAACAAAACAACTGCGTAGCGCGTCGGTGAGTTCGGTGGCTCAGTGGGACTCGCTGGCCACGTTAACGCTCGTAAGCGTGATCGAAGAAACGTTTCAGATACAGATTCCGGCCGATGATCTGGAAGAGTTCTTGTCGTTTGAGTTGATCCTCGATTACCTGTCTCGTCCTGCCCTGCGCGCGGCCGCCTAAAATGAGCGACGGATTAGTTTCGACAGTTCGCGATTTTTCTGCGGATGAGATCGCGATTGGTCTCACGGCTCAGTTCGACCGTGCCGTCACGGAGCAGGACATTCTGGCGTTTGCAGACAACAGCGGCGATCACAACCCGCTGCATGTTGATGCGACTTACGCCGCAGCGACCAACTACGGCGGCCGAATTGCTCATGGCGCGTTTCAGGTTGGCTTGGCCTCGGCAATGATTGGAATGCATCTGCCAGGCCGACGAGTCTTGCTCTCTTCCGTGCAGGCGAGGTTTCCTTCGCCTCTGAAATTCCCATCGCGGGTACGCGTGCGTGGCCATATTGTGGCTTGGAATCGGAGCACACGAGCGGGACGATTAGCAGTGACCGTTACAGAAATGGGATGTGAGCTGGTCACTGCGGAAATCGGAATGGGCTTCACGCTGCACGAGGATCGCGGCGAGGCCTATACGCTCGCTGCATCAAGCGATGGATCGACAGTCTTGCCGTTGAATCGCGAGACAAGTCGCCGAACGATCGTCGTGACTGGGGCGTCTGGCGGAATCGGGCGTCGGCTTATCGAGTCGCTCAGTCGCATCTTCAATGTCATCGCAACGGTGAATCGTGGCGAACTACCGATTGAACTGAGCAATCATCCGCACATCAACAGCGTGCGGCTCGATTTTTCTCAGCCCGATTGGTGCGACACGTTGGCGAGCACGTTGCCAGAGATCGGATTCTTTGCCGTCGTGCATGGGGCTTGGCCATCGCTTCCGAAAGGGGGCTTGATGCACGTTGCCACGGAATTGATTCAGCAACAGCTTGCGTATGGGACGACGCATTTGATTGATCTCGCGAGACTGCTGGCGTCTCGAGTCGGCGATGATGGCGGACGGCTGATTGCGATTGGGTCTGTCGCCGGTCGACAAAAGCCTTCGGTCAATATGGCTGCGTATTCGCTCGGTAAATCGGCGTTGGAAGACACCGTAAGGCTGCTCGCTCCCGAGTTAGCGGGCAAGAAAATTACGGCCAACGCGTTGTGTCCAAACTTCGTTCCCGTCGGCATGAATGGCCAAGCGGATGAACGTCGGAAGAAATTGGAAGTGGCGGCCATCCCGATGGGACGCGCTTGCCAGCCGGATGACATCCTTAGCGCCGTGGAGTGGCTGTTGTCCGATTCTGCAGCGTTTGTTTCTGGTCAAATCATTGGGATCAATGGTGCCCAGCTTTAAGTTTCGGTTGGCGGTCACCAATTATGCCCAATGGGCAGTTAAGTCGCCGCCATGCTCTGCATGGCGAGCATTTGCGTTTGGCTTGACGACGGCTATTAAGCGTTCGCCCCCCAGCCATCTGACTGACGCCTCAGTGTTCGCTGAAACGGTCCTCCGAAGTTCATACCAGAATCTCTTGCACGACGTTGCCTGCAACATCAGTCAGGCGGTAGTCGCGGCCGGCGTGGCGGTAGGTGAGGCGTTCGTGATCGAGGCCCAAGAGGTGCAACATTGTGGCGTGCAGGTCGTGGGTGTGGACGGCTCCTTCGACGGGCAGGATGCCGTACTCGTCTGACTTGCCGTGGACGATGCCGGGCTTCACACCGCCGCCGGCCATCCAAGACGTGAAGACGAGATTATGGTGTTCGCGGCCTGCGTGGTTGGCTTGCGCGTTGAACGGCGTGCGGCCGAACTCGGTCGTCCAAACGACGAGCGTTCGTTCGAGCATGCCTCGGCGTTTGAGGTCGGTGATCAACGCGGCGATTGGTTGGTCGATGTTCTTCGCCAGTCTCGCGTGGTCCTGCATGTTGCCGTGCGAGTCCCAATTGTCGCTCGAACCAACGTCGATCAACTCGATGAAACGGACTCCGCGTTCGGCCAATCGTCGAGCCACCAAACATTGCCAACCAAAGCCTGCCGTCGCGCCGCGCTGCAGGCCGTAATGCTTCAGCGTCTCTTCGGTCTCGCTGCCGAGATCAAAGGCATCGGGAGCTTCTCGCTGCATACCGAACGCGGTTTCGAAGGAGCGAATGCGAGCATCCAAAGCTTGATCAGCCGCGCGGCGTTCCAAGTGGTTGCGATTGAGCTTTGCGAGCAGCCCGAGTTCCATTTGCTGAAGCTCAACGCTGGAGACTCGCGGTTGCAAGTTGGGCAACGGCTCCTTGCCCGGAATGACATGAGTCCCTTGATGGCATGCAGGCAAGAAATCACTGCTCCATGTTTGTGCTCCGGCATACGGAGCCGCTGGAGCCAGAACCATGAACGACGGCAAGTTGCGATTGACCGACCCTAATCCGTAGCTCACCCACGCTCCGTGGCTGGGCCGAGCGAACTGAGCCGACCCAACATGCGCCGCGAGCGTGGCTTTGTCGTGGCCATCGCTGTCGCAGTGCATGGCGTTGAGCACGCAGACATCGTCGATCACCGAGCCGAAGTGCGGGAACAAGTCGCTGACCCAAGTGCCGCTTTGCCCTCGCTGCTGAAAGGCCCAATACGGTTTAATCAAGAACCGCTGAAACTGGCCCGGCTTGTTGAGCCATCGGGATGCCGTGATCGACTTGCCATGATCGGCGATCAACTGCGGCTTATGGTCCAGCGTGTCGACCTGCGAAACTCCTCCGGTCGAATACAGGAAGATCGCTCGATCGGCCTTCGCTGCGAAGTGTCCCGAACGAGCGGCCAATGGATCGGACCCGGCTGCCATGCCGCTCTCAGCCATCAGGCCAGCCAACGCGACAGCTCCAAAGCCACCGGAGGCCGCTTGCAAGAATTCACGACGATTGGAATTGGGGTTCGAATTCATGGAGTTCACTCAGTTCGATTGATGGCATCAGCATGTGGAAAGTGAATCGCAGACCTAATCCACATACAAGAACGCATTGCTTGTCAGCAGCACTCGCGAGAGTGCCGACCAGGCAACGATTGGTTGACGATCGGTCGGCATTTTTTGCTCGGCCAGCTTGCTTTGGTAGGCGGTGACAAAAGACACCGCATCGGCGACCTCTGCTTCGGAGGGGACTCGGCCTTGAGTGGTTTCGACGGCCCAACGGACTCGAGCGGCATCGTCGGTCGCTGCGGCGAGAATGCGAACTCCCATCGCGTTGGCTTGATCATGCACGAACGGGGAATTCATTAGGTACAGCGTTTGAGTCGGCGTCGTCGTCGGCAGTCGGGAGGCGATGCTTAGGTTCGGATCGGCGGCATCGAACAACGCTAAGAACGGATGGCGGCGGTTTCTCTGCACCATCAAATAGACGCTGCGATGGTCCGAGTCGTAGACCGCGTGAAATGGTCGATGAATGGTGAAGCCCCAAGTATCGACCGACGGAAAGGGATGCTCGGCAGGGACGTTGCGATTGAGCTTGCCGCTGACGAACAACATTGAGTCGCGGATCGACTCAGCATCCAACGCGCGGCGCGAGTAGCGCCACAGCCAGACATTGTTGGGATCGACTCGCAGGTTCGCATCATCATCGTCGCTTGCGAGTTGATACGTCCGCGACGACATGATGAGCCTCTGCAACGTCTTCACTTTCCAACCGGAAGCGATGAACTCGGACGTCAGCCAATCGAGCAACTCGGGATGAGTCGGGGCATCGCCGCGAGTTCCAAAGTCGCTCGGCGTCGGCACGAGCCCTTGGCCGAAGTGCCATTGCCAAACTCGATTCACGAAGACCCGCGCGGTCAGCGGGTTCGTCGGTCGAGTCAGCCAATTCGCAAGTTCCAGCCGACCGCTCCCTTTGGCATCGGTCGGCAGCTTGGAGTCACCGAGGATCGCGACGAATCCGCGCGGAGCGTCATCGCCGAGCTTGTCCGGTTCGCCTCGCTTGTGAATGCGCACATTGGTCGGAGTCCCTTCGGTCACTCCGTATGCAACCGGGTAGAGTTGCTTGGCGTTCTCGGCGTCGCGCTGCTTGTTGGTCGCGGCGATGGCGGCGTCGAGCTTCGCGATCTGTTGCGGCAAGTCTTCGGGAGTTTTTGGAGCGACCACTGGTCCCGATCCGGGCTCCCCGAACGGAGTCATCAGCAAGCCAATATTGTCGAGATCGCGCACGGGCGACGGACCTTCGGCATGACCGGTGCCATCGCAAATGAAGGTGTCGAACACTCCGTCCCAACTGGCCGAGAGCGGCTTGTCGTTGATCACGGTGAGATCGCTCGGCGTGCCGACGATGCCCGAGTACGACTTCTTATCTCGATCAATCGTCAGCCGCAGCGTGTACCAAGTACCGGGCTCGATCTTGCGAACAACGGTCCAATCGCCGCCGCTGCGAACGGCGACTTCGTTGGACGTCACGCTGATATCGACCGCCGTCGAGCCAATCACGCCGCGTCCCAGATAGAAACGAAACGCTCCTTTCTGCTCGGCAGGTGCGACAACACGGAAGTCGATCGTGAAGTGCATCTGCTTGCCTGCGATCGCTCGCAAGCCGGGATTGAAGACGTACCGCACGCCATCGGTCTTGAGGCCGCTGCCGACTCGCACGCCCTTCGTGCCGACCGGATGAGTGTGAGCAAACGGACTCTGAGCTTCCGCCAACACGGCATTCGGACCGGCTGACAGCCATGCTCCGGCAGGGGGCTTACCGAGCGTCTGCGATTCAAAGCCGAGATCAATTCCCCCCGCGATGACGTTGCTGTTGATTGCCGCTCGATCGTTGTTCAAGCGAGCCAACTCACCATCCAGCCGCGCGAGTTCCGTCGCTTTGATCTGATCCAATCGAGCTGCCTCTTCCGGTGGAACGAGCGGCGGAAAGAACGCCGGTCGCTTCTGCTCTTCGCCGCCGGGGAAGGCCCATTGAGTGCTCTTCAAGATGCCATAGAGACCGTAGTACTCCTGCGCGCTGACCGGGTCGTATTTGTGGTCATGGCAACGAGCACACCCGAGCGACAGCCCCAGCAACGAACGCCCGATCGAATCAATGGCGTCGGCGAAGTCGAGGTGCTGATAGTCGGGATTCGGGGCGTAACCATACCGCTTGCCGACCGCGAGAAACCCCGTCGCGGTGATGCGGTTGGCGTACTGCTCGGCAGGTCCGGCCTTCGCGAGAATGTCCCCCGCGATCTGCTCGCGAATGAACTCATCAAACGGCTGATCGGCGTTGAAAGAATTGATGACCCAGTCGCGGTACTTGAACGCTTCCCGCACCGGATAGTCCGCTCCATCACCCGCCGTGTCCGCATACCTCGCGACGTCGAGCCAATGCCGCCCCCAACGCTCGCCATACGCGGACGATGCCAGCAGACGGTCGACGATTTTGTTGAAACTCTCTACCGACTCGTCTTTGAGAAACGCATCAATCTCAGCCGGAGTCGGCGGCAGTCCGGTGAGGTCAAAGGTCGCTCGTCGAATGAGCGTTCGCTTGTCGGCGGCGTTAAGCGATCGCACTCCGGCCACGCGTTGCTTCGCGAGCACGAACGCATCGAGCGGCGCGACATCCGTCTGAGATGCAGTCTGAGGCACCGTCGGTCGCGCGATCGGCTGAAACGCCCAATGCTTCGCGGGATCGACTCGCTCACCACTCGGCTGAGCATTCGGAAACGGAGCACCGAGTTCGACCCACTTCACGAAGTCCGCAATCTGCCGCTCCGAGAGCTTGCCGTTCTCCGGCATCTTGAGGTTCTCGTCCTCATGCTTAATGGCCCGAATCAGCCGACTCTCCGCCGCCTTCCCCGGAACCACCGCCGCTCCAGAATCGCCCCCTTGCAGCAACGCTTTGCGAGAATCCAACCGCAACCCCGCCCACTGCTTCTTCGCCCCATGACAGCTCCAGCAATGCTCAACCAACACCGGTCGAATGTTGGTCTCAAAGAACCGCACGTGCTCCAGCGTCGGTGCCGCCTCTAGAGCGATGACAGAAACCTCCGCAGTCAGCACCAACATCACAACAGCCACGCCCAAGCAGTGAATGGCAGTTTTCAACATGCGGCCCCTTGTCGCTGAATTCATTTAGGCAAAGCAGTTTGAAGTCTCGCCACAGATGGTTCGAGACCTGCCTCTGACTTGAAAAGACGGATAACGATCAGAAACTCCCCGAAAGTCTAGTCGGCGGTGACAGAGCCGTTTCAGCTCTCACATTCGGGTTCGCACTGCAAGTTTAAGGCTTCCGGCATTGTATTGTGAGTCGTTCTCGCAAGTGATGCGCCACGTGGGATTTCATCGTTATCGTGTTGAGGCGACGGTCTTCATGGCTGTTGGATGATCAGGGGCGGGGCAGTAGGCGTTAGATGCGTGAATGAATTGGTGGTCAACATTGGTGGCAGGGTAGCGACAAGCAGGATCGCTTCAAGATCGTTGGGACACGGTTCATGGTCTCGTGTGCGACTTGTTGGAACTGGCACTTTGACTTTGTCGAGCAACTGGAGATGAGCATCAGAACGGCGACGATGATTCAAGCGGAGCCACGACGTTCGGCTTCGTGTGTCGGTTGTAAGGATGGCTTTTCGGAGTGATGGCTTAGAAACTTTACGAGGAGAAATTTTCCATCAGGAAGGATTGCCATGCCGTTGTCGCATCGAACGTTTATGCTGCTATGGGGTGCCGTGACACTCAGCGTGGGACTCTTTGGCTGTGGTTCTGTTGTGAACGATGCTGGAACGCAGACGAAAGACGCGCAGTCGCCGCCGTTTGTTGCCGAAGCACCAAGAGCGGAAGCTGCTGAGGATTTGAAGTCACCTCGAAAGCCTGTTGAGCTCACGGTGGCCGCTGCGTCAGATTTGAAGTTTGCGTTGGATGAACTTGTAGCTGGTTTTCAAAAGGCTCATCCGGAAATCACGGTGAAGATGATCTTCGGGTCGTCCGGAAGTTTGTTTGCTCAGATATTGAATGATGCGCCGTTCGATCTTTTTCTGGCGGCTGACATTCAGTACGCGCGTGGATTGACGGAGCAAGGTAAAGCGTTGAAGGAGACCCTGTTTCCATATGCTTTGGGGCACATAGTGCTGTGGGTGCCGTTGACCTCGCCGCTAAATTTGGACGAACTCGGAATACAGACGCTGGTGGATGTGCGCGTGAAAAAGGTCGCGATCGCAAATCCGCAACACGCTCCTTATGGACGAGCGGCGGAAGCGGCGTTGAAGAATTTGGGTGTCTATGAGCAAGTGAGTCGGCGGTTAGTGTTGGGTGAAAACATTGCGCAAACAACTCAATTCGTAGACAGCGGGGCGGCGGATGTTGGCATCATCGCGCTGTCGCTCGCACTGGCTCCGGCCATGCAGGGCAAGGGACGCTTCTGGCGGATTCCGGTTGATGCTTACCCGCCATTGTTGCAGGGAGGCGTGATTTTGAATCGCTGCCAGGATCGAGATGCAGCGGCAGAATTCCAGGCTTACTTGATCGGCGAGGAGGGGCGGAACACACTCCGCAGATATGGCTTTGGTTTGCCGAACGAGTGACCGTTTCGTGGAGTGCGATTTCTTCGAGCGCGTGCTGAGTCACGTTGAGAACGTGCCCCACTTTTAGAGGCGTTTCAGAGTGGATTGGACTGCCTTGTGGCTGACCTTGCGAGTCGCGTGTTGTTCGACCGCTATTTTGTTTTTGGTTGGAGTGCCGTTGGCGTATTGGTTGGCGATGACTCATTGGCGTGGGCGATTCGTGATTGAAGCGATCGTGGCGTTGCCGCTTGTCTTGCCGCCGACGGTGTTGGGGTTTTATCTGTTGGTCGCACTCGGACCAAACAGTCCGCTCGGTCGCTGGTGCTTGTCGCTGACCGGCGAACGTTTGCCGTTTTCGTTCGCGGGGATTTTGATCGGTTCGGTGCTGTGCAATCTCCCGTTTGCGGTCCGGCCATTTGTGTCCGGCTTCGCCGGAGTGAACCGCCGACTCATTGAGGCGTCATGGTGCTTAGGTGTGTCGAAGCGAGCGACATTTGTGCGAGTCACGCTGCCGTTGGCATGGCCAGGGATCTTGACAGGGTTGGTGTTGGCGTTCACTCACAGTGTGGGTGAGTTCGGTGTGGCGTTGATGATTGGCGGCAACATTCCCGGAGTGACTCGGACGCTATCGATTTCGATTTACGACAACGTGCAAGCGATGGACTACGCTGCCGCGAGTCAATCGGCGGCGCTGTTACTGGTGTTCGCGTTCGCAATGCTGTGCCTTTTGCAGGCTTGGGGTCGGCGGGAGTGGACATGACAGACAATGTGTTGGCTCAAGAATTAGTCGCGCAGTTTCAGACTCGTTATCCATCGGGAGCGACGGTGCATGGCAACCTCCGGTTTCCGATTGACCAATTCTCAATCACAGTGTTGTTTGGTCCGTCTGGTTGCGGAAAGACGACGATTTTACGTTGCCTTGCGGGACTACATCGTCCGCAACAGGGAGTCATTCGGTTTGGTTCTGAAACATGGCTCGATACCAATGCGAAGGTCTGTCGTTCGCCACAAGAGCGGGACATCGGATTTCTGTTTCAAGACTATGCGCTCTTCCCGCATCTGACGGTTTCGCAAAATGTCGGATACGGGTTGAATCAACTTTCGGCTGTGGCACGGCAACAACGCGTCGGCGAAATGCTGAGTGCGCTGAAATTGACTGGGATGGAGGCGAGGTATCCGCATCAGATTTCCGGCGGTCAACAGCAGCGAGCGGCACTCGCCCGGGTGTTGGCTCGCAGGCCGCGATTGCTGTTGTTGGACGAACCGCTGTCGGCGATTGACAACTCATTGCGAGCACAATTGCGGACTGAACTGCGTTCCGTGCTGACCGAGTTTTGCATCCCTGTTGTGTTAGTCACACACGATCCCGCCGAGGCTAGGGAACTTGCTCATCGCGTCGTTGACATGAGCGACGGCCAATCGACCATGACGAATGCGGATGATCTCGGGTGATGATTCAACTCGTTTCGTTTGATGGAAGAGTTTTCAACGCAAAGACGCGAAGCATGACAAAGAGGGTTTCTGGCGAATGATCGCGACAAATAAGCTCTGGGCTTCGCTTCGCGATTTTTGCGCGTTTGCGGTGAAAACCGATTTATGTCGGCCTCAATCGGCCATTGCTTCCAGCACGCGGGCGTATGCTCCGAAAGCGCCGCCGTCGAACAAGACGAAACGCACGAGGTTCGGTTGTTTTTTTGTGAGCAGGAATTCACGTGCGACCGACAGCGACGATTCCGCCGCGAGATCGATCGGATATCCATAGACGCCGGTACTGATCGCAGGGAAGGCGATGCTGTGGCAGGAATGTTCCACCGCTAGCTCCAGGCAGCGACGATAGGCAGACTTCAGCAATTCAACTTCGCCGCTGACACCACCGCGCCAGATCGGGCCAACCGCGTGAAAGACGAACTTGGCTCTCAGCAGACCACCAGATGCGGCAACCGCAGAGCCAGTCGGACAACCGTCGGGGTGCTGCGTTCGAGTTTCTGCCATCAACGTCGGCCCTGCCGCTCGATGAATCGCACCGTCAACACCACCACCGCCTGCTAAACGCGAGTTCGCGGCGTTTACGATTGCATCGACCTCTTGTCGCGTGATGTCTCCTTGAACGAGTTCCAAACGACAAGTACCAAATTGGACCAACATACTGGATGCCTCAACGATGATCAGGACGGCAGCAGACGCCTGACCTTTGATGTGAATGAGTGGGGCTTGCGGATGATGCGATCAATAAGCCCAAGCTGCAACCGGTGTTACGCATCCGACTTTACCTGACGCTCGTGCAGAGCCGTCTTGACATGATTGTGTTTGTTGACCAAAACCCCGACCCCTTCCTGACTCCGGTTGGCAGATGCTGACCGCGAGTGTTGATGATTTTCCGAACGATCGCAGTGTTCCCTTCAAGGATGAAGGCGTCTCATGTCGGTCAGCCTCAGACACAAAGTACATGAATATTCGGTGACGGCGAGTCAGTCGGCACGCGATGAGTTGATTCTGAACCACTTGTGGTTAGTGCGTCATCTCGTGGGCAAGTTGGCTGCTCGACTGCCGCCCGGAGTTGATGTCGATAATCTCGAATCCGCTGGCTTGCTGGGCTTGGTCGAAGCGGCTCAACGATTTGATTCTACTCGCGGCGTTGATTTCAAAGCGTTCGCCGCGTTAAGGATTCGTGGGGCCATGATCGATGAAGCGCGGCGAAATAGCCCGCTCCCACAAGAACTGTTGCAGTACGTGAAGCTCGTTTCGCGAGCACAAGAACGGCTCTCGCCGCCAATCACCATCGAAGCACTTTCTCTGGAAACTGGTTTGACGGAAGACCAGGTGCTCGACGCCTTGGCTGCGATCCCGCTGACGCAAGTAAAGTCGTTTGATCCGGCGGCGGATGAGCTTTCGCAAATCACAGAAGATGTCTCGTCAGCGGCGATGGAACGCGAGGATGAATGGAGACTGCTGGCAGATGCCATCTCATCGTTGCCGGAACGCGAGCGGTTGATTGTCACGATGTATTACAAGGAAGACCTGCGGCTGAAAGAAATTGGTGAGATTCTGGGACTGTCAGAATCACGAATCTCGCGGTTGCTGACAGCAGCTCAATTTCAACTGCGTGAATACGTGATGGAACGATGAAAATGCTTAAGCGATTAACCCCACTGAGCTTGTCTCGGTGAATTTCAGGATTCCGTTACTACGGTGATCGATCTTTCGTAGTGCAAAAGCCCTTAACCGCCGAGACAAGCTCTGTGGGGTTAGGTAAAGACTTCGGGTCGAGAATGAGAAACTTGGAATGACCCCTCGCATTCACAACTCCAGTTCGCACGCGCTGCCGCATGTTGTCCTGTCCGGGAACCATGTGCGACAGACCGAAGAGACTGCGTTGGTGGGTGCTCCGAGACAAGGCAACGAACACGGTGCGACAGTGGAGTTGGTCAAAGAAGGGGACGTCGTGAAGGCAATTGACGTGACCTGTGGTTGTGGCCAAAAGACACGAGTTTGGTGCGTTTATGAGCCAGAATAACCAACTTTTGACAATTCGAACGCTGGCACAACGCTTGCGACGTTCGCTGAGCCTGTGGCTGGTGATCGCGGTCGCAGTCAGTTTGTGGTCGTCGTGGCTATCTGGTCAAAGCGCCCCAAGTAACCAATCACCGATTTATTCGCCCTCGACTGCGGTAAACGACACACCGCCGAAGAATGTTTCCACTCAGTTTCGGACGAAGAAGGCGTCTTCCATCCCCAACAACTCGGCCAGCAAGAATCGTCCGAATGCAACTGCCGCGAATCCTGTGGTCAAACAAGCGGGCAGTACCGCCGGAATAGGCCAGCAGCCGAGTTCGACCAAAAAATCTCCCAAACTGGGTTCAGGAGTTGTTCAAGCATCGCACGAAGAGTCCGCGACACCTGCATATCAGACGATGCCCAACGGTGTCCCAGTCAGTCCTGAGTATCCACCGATCAATTCTGTTCCCAATCCGCTCTCGCCAGCGATGTCACTGAGCCGTCCGCAGACGTCCGGAGCGAACGTTGGCTTTCCAGGAGAGCGCACTGTTCCGCCGCAGATCACTGGCAGTCATCTCGGATTGTTGCCCGGTGAGACTGCCACGGAGCGATCACTCCGCTTGATGAATGTGATCACGGACCTTGAGCAGCAGATTGCCGAGTTGTCCGAGATCAATGCCAAGCTAAACGCGGAATTGAAGTCCAAAGACGCGAAGCTGCAGTCGGGAGCATTTCAATTCAATGCTGCTCGAAAAGAACTGTCGTTAGCCGGTGAAGAGTTTCAGCGACTTCGCAAGGCCAACCTTGACCTTCGAGAAAAATACCGCACGGCTGAGCGAGAAAATGCTTCGTTGATGCGATCACTGTCTCCGTTGCTAAAACAAATACTGCAAGGCGACGACGATCCGCAGGCAAAGGATTGAACGCCATGCGGAGTATGTTTTGTCGCGCAATTCAAGTGAGCCAGTCACATTCTTGTAATTCGGTGAGCCGGGAGGCGTCAGCCCCCGGACAAGTCGCGTGTATAATTCCGGGGGCTAACGCCGCCTGGTTCGCTTTGATGTTGCGGCTGTGGCTCGTGTTGTTCGCATTGATCTTGAGTGGCGGCTGCGCTCACGATCGTCCGCCAGAGACAATGGCTGCGGTCGCGCCGTTTCAACAGTATCTCGATCCTCGAACCGATTGGTCCGCCATTCAGCGAGTGGTGTTAATGCCGTTGGCTAACCAGACCGCTTATCCGAAGGTGGCGGAAGAGATGCAGACCAACTTGGCTGCCGAGTTACAACGGGCTGGTCGATTCGACATCGTGGTCGCGACCAAGGAAGACGCGGTGGCGAAGGCGCGTGACATTTTCTCGAAGGGGCAGTTTGACGAAGTCGAGTTGTTGCGTGTTGCACGTGAGTATCAAGCTCAAGCGGTCTTGTTTGGGCAAGTGACGCAATATCATCCCTACAACCCACCGCGTGTGGGACTCTCACTGTTGATGATTCATCCTGCCGAAGGGATTGCTGTCGCGACGAGCGATGGATTATGGGACGCTCGCGAGATCGGCACGGCGAATCAAGCGAAGGAGCTTTACGGAAAATCATTGAGCTGGCCGCAGAGCATGATTGGCGTTGATCGAGTGCTCGAATCGCCCGATGTTTTTCAACGATTTGTGAGCCAACAGATCGCGGTGTCGCTGATGCCGTCTGGGCTGCGAATGAATCAACCGGGTATGAACGGTGTCCAGGACTTCGTGATGCCGATTTCCAATCAGTCAGCCACAAGAGTTGCTCCATTCGTTCCAGCAAGATCAGAACCGGAGAATCCGAACAATCCCTAGCATCGGCGCGATCCCGGTTCTGTTCGCGTCGTCCGGCAGGATTTGCCAGCAAGTCAATCATCACCCCTTCGACTCACGAGGTACCGTAGACCATGAAGAAAGTCCGCGCGCAATCTGACTCGAAGGGACAGCATGGACAAAGCCACGATCATCGGATTGTTATCCGCCGCCGGAATTGTTGTGGGGGCGGCGTACCATCAGACGCACGGCAACTTGATGGCGTTCTACAGCACAGAAGGTGTGCTGCTGGTGGTTGTCGGTGCGATCTTCGCGACGATGATCAGCATGCCGATGAACAACTTCAAAGAGATCTTCCGCGTTACGAAGAAGTGCTTGATCTACAAAGAGGCGTCGCTGCCGGCATTGATTCAAACGCTGATCGAGTTTGCGACGATCGCACGCAAGGATGGATTGCTGGCACTCGAAGGCCAAGTGGAGGCGATCGACGATGTATTCCTGGCCAAGGGACTGCGCATGGTGATCGATGGCACCGACCATCACGAAGTCGAAATGAACCTGCGATTGGAATTAGCGGCAATGGCCGAACGTCATGCGGCTGGCAAAAAGATGTTCGCGACGATGGGCAATTATGGCCCGGCCTACGGCTTGATGGCGACGATCATTGGTCAGGTCGTCATGTTCCAAAACATGGGTGGCGACATCAGCGCGATCGGTGGCGGTCTGTCGGTCGCCTTGCTGGGAACGTTGTATGGTTCGGTGATGGCCAACATTGTTTGCTCCCCGTTTGCCGACAAGCTTGGTTTGCGAGCGAGCCAAGAAGCGATGCTCAAAGAACTGCAACTCCATGGGATTTTGGGGATCGCACAAGGCGATTCTCCGACAGCGCTGAAGCAGAAACTTGTGGGCTTCATCGATGGACGTGGAGCGATGAGATTGGAAGTTGGCAAGTAAGGCAAACAACTAAGAAATTCAGTAGCCGGAATACGCTCGCGTTCGGTTTGCGGATACTTCCAAAACCAGACGCTAACGCGTTCCGGTTCGTTCAGATAACACTCCCAGAACGGATCAATCATGTCAGGCGGAATGCCACACAAGAAGGGCGGGCACGAAGAGGGTGGTGGTCACGCTCCCGCGTGGATCGTCAGCTTCGCCGACATGGTGATCCTGTTGATGAGCTTCTTCGTGTTGCTGTTGGCAACCAGTTCGCAGAAGACAGCGACCGACGAGGACTTGTTGAAGATTTTGGCCTCGGTGAAGGTTGGATTCGGCTACATGCCGAAAACGAACTCGAAAGATCCGATCGACATTGCGGCGTTTCAAGTGTTGTCGCAACGCAAACGTGGCGGCAACGGCAGCGGCAACCAGTGGCAGCAAACGGCCGCGATCGATGGCAGCAAGAACAAAGAACGCGACACGTGGTTGAAGGCGCAAGCGACGCTCGGTCGTCCGGTGTACTTCACTGCTCATTCGACCAAAGTCCCACCCAGTGCCGCACCAGACATCGAACAAATTGCCGAGCTCATTCGGCATCATTATCGAGCGGTCGTCGTTCAAGGGCATTGCTCGCCGGAAGAGGCCAAGCAAGATCCGTCGGGTGGACACGATTTGGCGTTTCGACGAGCGCTTGCTTTGAAGATGGCGTTGGAGGATCGAGGGATCGCTGCGTCGCGTCTGCGATTAGTGACTTGTTCGTTCCATGCCGTTCCGCCAGGACTCGAGACCAAAGAGAAACAACTCGCAGTTGTCACGATGGGGAATTATTTGTTGCCTTCTGAGGGCAAAGCGTTGGCTGAACCAAGTATTCCTACACAACAAACTAAAAACCTGAGTGGACCTCATCCATGAAATCGACACGATGGATCGCTGTCGCCCTTTGCTTAATCGCTGTGCCAATTCTCGCCAGATCTGAGGAGGATGGGTCGCCGTTCCCGCCACTTAGTTCTGAAGAGGCGGTTGAAACAGACTTGCCACGACCGGAAGACGGTTTGCCAAGTTCATCCAACACTCAATTGACGGTCCCGTTTTCGTTCGACGCGGAGTTGCAACAACTTCGTAAGGACATCACTACAACCAAAGAACTACGCGAGAAAGCGGCGGTTGAAGCGAGTCAGCCGTTTGCGAACGATGCGGCAGTTGCTCAGGAACAACGTCGAATCTTGTTGGAACTGTTGACTAAGCTGGCCACGAAGAGTGTTCCGCCAAGGCCGACACCGATATCGGATTTAGCGCTGCCGGAAGTCTCCGCTCCGCCACTGGTGCCGCCGATCCATGAGCCGAGAAGTCGTGCTGGCCATGCTGAAACAAAGCACGATGCCGTCGCGACTCATCCGCTGATCTCCGAAAAAATCGTAGACCCGTATGCGTTGGGGAAAGTACTCTTCAAAGCAAAGGATTTCGTCGGAGCTGAACTCGCATTCCGCAAAGTCAAAGCGACTGACGAGAATCGAATCCTGTTGCAGTACTTCGTCGCGACCTGTTTACGCAAACAATCTAAGTGGGATCAAGCGGCGAAAGCCTACCGAACGGTTGCGGACCAAAAAGAAGACCCCACGTTGCGTGACTTGGCGATCTGGCAATTGGACAACATCCGCTGGAACCAGCAGAACAGCACGCAACTCGAAGAACTGCGGCAACTCCGGCAGCCACTCGAAACGCAAAAAAACTCGTCAGCTGTTGGCACGAACGATGCCTACGCCCGCTGAATACTTGTCGCGAACGAGGTTCGCCCGCCGAATCGATTGTCTGCGACATATCTCTTCTGACGGGTTGTTGCCAATCGTCACCGTGATGAGGTGATTGATCACGATGGCGTGGTGGCTGGGTTCCGAAATTTTGCTCTACGATTGCCATTTGCTGCTATATATCGACTGCGGAATCCAATTGGCCTTGAAGTTGCTTCGCTCGCTTCACGAGTTGTAAATTACTCCTGAAGAATGACGTGAGGCGGCGATGTCAGGCATCGGTGGAATCGGTGGCATGGGTATGAGCGGCGTCGATCTTTCGGCATGGGCCGGTATGGGCGGAGTCAGTAACGTATTCGGGACGACTTTGGCCCCGATGGTGACTCAACCGCAAGCCGCTCAAGTCTCGTCCGTCGGCATGGGGACGAACCTGCAAGCGTTGGTGCAGACGCTGCAACAATTCAGTCAGGCCGAGATCCTGTTGGCGTTATTTCTCGCCTTCAACACGCGACGTTGCGACCAACACCACGACCATCATTCCGCATTGGATGGTCTCGCGGCATTTGCTTTGGCGTCAGCGTTCAACCAACAGTCGAGCGTTCCTGGAAACGTCGATGTGGCCTCAATGGTGACGTCCGTCAGCAGTCAAACTGCGATGTCGATCAACGTCACGGGATAGTCGAAGCCCCGCGCGATTGGGTGCCGCACTCACGCAGATGTCTGGATCGCCGCAGGAACAAAGTCACGTAGTGCTTGTGAATATTTGGTGGAGCACGTTTTCAACGTGCTCGAAAACAGCCCGATTGGGCACGGTTAAAAATGTGCCCCAGGTCAATGCTTCACAACCTATTAGTGAAACAGAAAGACGGTGAGGTTGAGAACGTAAGGTCGCTTACCCAGCACAAACGCTTTGCTCATTGCGGTGCATAAGAAGAGCCAGTTCGTTGGCAGTAATCGATGAGGTTCAGTCCTACAATCCGCCGACATCGTCACTTGGCAGAATATCTTTCAGACCGAGTACAACATCGATGCCTCGGCCTTTTGGCGAGACGGAATGGCGGTGAATGACCTCTGCTGCTGTAGGAGATGAGGGTGGCAAACTGGGATTCAGATTCAGGATCAAAGGGCTCTCGCACGGCTTGGTTGATCGTCGCATTGTTGGTTCCAGTCGCCCTGCTGAATTATCTTGATCGGCAAATGCTCGCGGCGATGAAGGGGTCGATGATGGGAGACATCCCAGACATCGCGACCAAAGCCAATTGGGGAATCGTCCTCGGCTGCTTCAAGTGGGTCTATGCGGGACTCAGCCCCATCGGTGGCTATGTTTCAGATCGTTTGAGTCGCCGGCATGTGATTACGGTGAGCCTTTTTGTTTGGTCGGCGGTCACGCTGGCGACGGGATACGTGACGACGTTCCAACAACTCGTTGTGGCTCGCGCGGTGATGGGAGTCAGCGAAGCCTTTTATATCCCGGCAGCCTTGGCGTTGATCTCCGAATTCCACGTCGGCGAAACTCGTTCAAGGGCAGTCGGATTCCACCAGATGGGGATCTACGCCGGGATCATCCTTGGCGGCTTCTCTGGGCATGTGGCCGAAAATCCGTCGCTCGGTTGGCGGTGGGCATTCGGGGCGTGCGGCGTAGCGGGACTTATTTACGCATTACCGTTGTTCGTGTTGCTCCGAAATCCGCCTCGCGAAACAAACTCAACAGCAGAGCGACCATCACCAGTAAACGCCCTGCGAGAACTGCTCACCAACGGCGGTTTCGTGCTGCTCATGTTGTATTTCACGTTGCCAGCAATGGCCGGTTGGGTTGTGAAGGACTGGATGCCTGACATCTTGCGAGAACAGTTTGGTTTAGGGCAGGGGAGGGCGGGAGTGTCAGCCGTTTTGTATGTACAGGCTGCATCACTGATTGGAGTCGGACTTGGTGGTTGGCTGGCCGATCGGTGGATGCGTCGTACTTCGCGTGGTCGCATCTACGTCAGTGCCCTGGGTATGAGCTTCTTTTTGCCAGCGTTGTTTGGTGTTGGAAACGCAGGCTCGCTGGCAGTCGCGATTGGATTTCTGATGCTGTTCGGCCTCGGTTGGGGCTTTTTCGACTGCAACAACATGCCGATCCTCTGTCAGCTCGTGCGACCTCAACTGCGTGCGACCGGTTATGGACTCATGAATTTCGTCAGCATCGGTTGCGGCGGATTTACAGACTGGGGATTCGGTCTGCTACGAGATCGTCAGGTTCCGCTGAACGTGATCTTCGGTGTTTTTGCCGGAACCGCTTTGCTGTCGATCTTCATTGTGTTGCTCATTCGCCCTAACGAGCAAACCGCCCCTCGCCCGTAGCTCAGATTGCCCACCTGGTTTCAAAATCGTCTGAGTCTCCCTCACACCGCCGGTCGGGGTTACAACTCGTCCCCCGATTGACCGATTTCGGCTCAGACGTTTTTCGTTAAAGAATCTACGTAGCCGTTACCGCTCCGTGTGACGGGCCGGTTCCTACACAGCGCATTGGTGAGTGATCAACTCATCACGCGAATCAATGACGGCTACGTAGATGTGGCTCCGCCACTTGCCAATAAATCAGGACCACACAACTCATGACTCACGTATCGCTCTGCGGTTTGGTTGCCGCGACACACACACCATTTCATGCCGATGGCTCGCTCAACCTTGCTGCCGTTGAAAAACAAGCCGCACACATGCTGGTGAACCAAGTCACGAAAGTCTTCATCGGTGGAAGCACTGGAGAAAGTCACTCGCTCTCGTTGGCCGAGCGACTGGCATTGTCGCAACGTTGGCTTGAGGTCGCTCGCGGAACAGCAATGCAAGTGGTCGTCCATGTTGGCTCGAATTGTTTGTCAGATGCGAAGGCGCTCGCTGCACAGGCTCAGCAACTCGGAGCAGTGGCAGTCTCCGCGTTGTCTCCGAGTTACTTCAAACCTCGCTCGCTCGAAATGCTCATCGCGTGTGCTGCTGATGTCGCTTCTGCCGCTCCGCAAACGCCTTTCTATTTCTACGACATCCCGCCGATGACCAACGTCAACGTTTCGATGCCGGACTTTCTCGCTCAAGCCCAAGACCGTATTCCGACATTGGCGGGGATCAAGTTCTCGAACCCAGACCTGATGGCCTATCAGCTTTGCCTTCAAGCCGACTCCGGCAAATGGGACATGCCGTTCGGCTGCGACGAATTCTTGCTCGCCGCCATCGCACTCGGTGCCACGGGGGCGGTCGGCAGCAGCTACAACTTCGGTGCTCCGATCTACCACCGATTGATCGCCGCCTTCAACCGAGGCGATCTGGCCACCGCTCGCGAAGAGCAATTCCGTAGCGTCCGACTGATCCAACTCGTTGCCAGCTACGGCTACATGGGAGCCGCAAAAGCGGTTATGGAAATGCTCAACGTCCCCGTCGGCCCCGCCCGACTCCCACACAACAATCTGACCAAAGAACAAACAACTGAACTTCGCGCCAACCTGCAATCAATTGGCTTCTTTGATTGGGTGACCAACTGACGGCATTCGCATTGTCTTCCCAGTCGAGCATCTGCGGACGATCGAATCGCTCATCCCACTTTCAGTTTGTTGAAGTACGCTGCCTGTTATGCTGTCGGCCGCAACCTGACATACAACGAACTCGTGTTCCTCCAAGAGCAGGGCGTCCCACTGAGAGCCAACGACTACCATAGGCAGGAACTGCTCCGGTTCGTCATCAAGAGTGATTTGTGTGTGAAGAAGTAATAAAGATATCGTTCTGGTTACACACTCGCGAAACGTTTCTCGGTATCTCCGTAGCGTAAGCGTTCACGGGCACGGTAGCAGTGATGGAATTGGCTCGTGTTTGAAATGAGCCTGAACGGCGGTGACAAGGTAGTCGTAGATTGAACGGTTTTGGAGGCGGCAGGTTTCGGAGACGGTGAGGATGCGTTCGAGGA
>JAPLNX010000069.1 GCA_026400935.1 Planctomycetia bacterium
CTTCCGCCGCCGCGACACGTGCCACCGCCGCCACACACGAACGCTGCTCGCCGGTGAACAGCATCTGCGACAAGAACGCCCACAACGTGACCGCCGGTGTGTAGATCACGTCGGGATCAGCATCGGCGTTGGCGAAGTCCACCCCTGCCAACTCAAAGGCTTCCGCCAAACGCTCCGTTGTCAGCACGTTGGCGAATGGCAAGTCGTCCGCCTGCCGCAACGAACGACGGACAGACTCAAATGCTCTTCCAGATTCCCCACGCGATGAGCGAAAAGACCTGAGACCTTCCTTGGCCCAGCATCCACCCTCACGCCCAAGAAAGGTCTCACCCTGAGCGGACCATAGGCCACGAAACTCTCACACCAAGACCATTTGGTCCCTCCGTTCTCGGAAAGCACCACCGATGATTCGAATTCCTCACGCCCCTCGCGCGTGCGTCATACCGCTGCACGCCGACGTCATTGTCCGCCACTTCGGCAGTGCCATTCAGTCCTGACCCCTTAGATTTCCCTTAGATTTCTTTCGAAATCGGCGTTGCTGATACCAGCAGCTTGAGGGAGCAGTTTCTTGGCTTGATCGACGGTAAGCTTCGCGTCCTGGGCGCTACCGACCGACGACAGCGCCATAAGAACAACAACCGAGAAAATATGCCGCTTCATCATGCTTGCCCTTACAAGGAGTTTGTGGCCGAACGACTGCCATCACCCGGCACGCGTGAGGGATGTTCCGATTGAAGAACGCCCGATCGCGTGCTCGGGTGCATGGCTTTGACACTCATCATGGCCTTCTGGAATGGAGGTGGCCACGCCGAGCACTCACATTTACGGGCTCGATGAAGAACACGACAAGACTGTGTAGGTGTAACCGGGTTTTGACCATCCAATTCCGTCCGGCCACCCTTTTATGAAGTCCGCATCTGGCGGCGCTCCAAGTTCGAGATACCGATGAATTGGCTGACGAGCCCAGAGTGGTGTTCGGATAATTGCGAAGGCCACCGGACGATAAAAGCCAGAAAAAGACTGAACCAGGCCCGGGGAGTGAAATGGGTCGACTCTTGTCATGATCCAACAGGCAGGCCCGAAAGAGAGAACATATGCAGTCGCAAAGAGCACTGCCGCGATCAGACATCGGCAAAGGTGTCGCTTTGACTCGAAATGTCGCCCTTCAGTATCAACTCCCACCATCCCGAGCATCTTCATGTTCACAACTCCGCCGGTTAAGGAAGAAAGACTAGCTCCCGCGACCGCCGCCTTGATAACCGGTCTATCGCCTCTCGCCATCACTCAATTGCTTCGATCGACTTGCCTGGCTTCTGAGTCCGTGTCCGCATCGGTGAGGCCAGTCGTTAATGGCGAGGCTGGGTCAGGCACCTTGTACTCAACGCGAGCGTTTTGCATTGGCTCTGGCTGACCAGTCAGTGCGAGCAATGCAAAGCTGGTCGCGATCAGATCTCTTTGCTGTCTCTCCAATCGTGCAGCGGCGGCAGCGGCTTCCTTCTGTTCTTTGGTCTGCTCGCCACCACCGCCGAAACCTGCGAACCCACTGCCGATGTAGGCCCAAGAGCCGTCCGGCTTCTGCAACTCCATCAGCTTTTCATCAAGCAGTTTGCTGAGTTCGTATTTGCCGAGCTTTGTCCAACGATTGAGGTGTGCCGCGCGTTCCGCTCCGTGCAGCGAGTAAAAGCCATGCCCGGCGTTCCACAAACCGCCAGCGGTTATTTCGACATACGGGACTGCGCGTTCAATCGCTTCCGTGCGGCGCTTCGTTTGCTCGTCTTGCGGCAGGTGCTGATTGAGAATCGCCAACCCCGCCATCGCGGCCAGTGTCATCGTGGGAGTCGGGCCAGCTTCTGGTGTGTACCCCCAAACGTGGCTGCCCGGTTTTTTGCTCGAAAGGTAATAGTCACTCGCGTTGCGCCAGGTCTCGGCTTTGACCTCAAAGCCCGCCCTCTTCGCCGCGTGCAGGCCGAGCATCGCGAATCGCGAGCACGATCCATCGCCAAAGTTCGGAGCCTTCGCTGCGTAGCTCCACGCTCCGCGATTCGGCCCCTCGGTCGCCTGAGCCTGTTCCAACCAAGTCACGTTCCGCCGAATCCGTTCCGCATCGTCTTTTGGCGACGCCATGCAAAACACCATCGTCTGCAACGCTACCGTGTAGCTGAACGCCGGCTCGACCTTTCGCATTGCGGCCAGTGTTTTCTGAATGACAGGCTCGTCCGGCTTCACACCCGCTTGCAACAACGCGGCGGCACAGAGCGCGGTGACACCGTCGGCGGGCGTTCCTGGCCAAGCGCCACTTTCTTGCTGCTGTGTCTTTAAGAAGGCGATGCCGCGCTCGATGGCAGGCTTCACTACTTCCTGTGATCGGCGTGGGTCTCCCGACCCCGCCGCTGGCTTGGACCGCAGGTCTCCGTTGGCGTTGTTGCTCGTCTTCGTTTCGTCGTCCGAATTCGGGAGACCTGCGGTTGGGTCGAGCGCGGAAGGCACGCGCCCAGCGAGAGCATCGCGCAGTGTGAGCTCGACCGGCTGTGGCTCGGCGTCGGCAGGAATCGTCAGTTTCGCCGTTCCGACAAATCGCGGCACGATGCCGTCTGGCGCGGCGGTCGTGACCGTCAGTGGATCCGCGCCGGTTTGGAGTTCGCCGATCCAGTCGCCCTCCAACGGTGCGAGCACTTTGCCTTTTCCGTCCTTCAACAAGAAGCTGTTACCGAAGCGTCCTTCAAGTTGCATCGAGTATTTGCCCGCCGGTGCGACGAGCTTGCGATTCGTCACATGATCGAACTTGTCGGCTCGCTCCTTGGAGACTGCCAGGCCGATGTTGCCCGCATCGAAGATGACGATCTGCTTCGGCTTCAGCGTCACTCGCGAGCTCAGCGTCCAACCTGAATACCATGTGCCATCGACAGCGACTGGCTCGCCCTTCTCGTTCTTGACCGTGGCTTTGAGTTCTGACAGCCACAAGTGCGACGACAGCGTGATCGGCTTTTTGCTGTAGTTTTGCATGTGCAACTTCACTTCGAGCTTTTCGCCGTGTGCGTACGAGACTTGTCGTGGCAGGAATTCGATCGCCGCACGCAATCCATTCGATGGCTCGCCCCACACGCGTATTGGCAGGGCGGCATCTTCGGCATTCGCGTCGTTCGGTTTGACCGGGGGACTTGGCGGCAATACCTCAAACGTAATCTGCGGCGAGACGATTGCTCCTTCGACGGCCGCCAGCACCGCCGAGTCTGGTCGATACTCTTTGATCCTCGTCACGACACGCGCCGGTACGCCGTGGTACGTCACCGCCGCGCGATAGTGGCCCGGTTCGATCCGCTGTGTCATCGCACTCAACCACTTGGCTGGCCGCAACAGGAAGCGATGCGACTTGCCAGGCTCCAGAGACGCGACCATCGCTCCGTCCAGCACACCATCCAAGTCAACGACGTGCACTTCCGGCCGCTCGATCTTCTGGCCATCGCCGTCGAACAGCTCGATCGAAAACAAGAACTGCCCGAACCAATCAGACTTCGCCTTCCCCTTCGATTCGCCATAGTTCTCGCCGTACCGCGTATCGAGCAGCTTGATCGGCTTGTCGCTGACGTTCTCCATCTCGACGACAAACGCGACATCATCGGCCTTCGCAAACTTCGTCACACGCTGAGCCGGATCAATCGCGTCCTCGCCCATCGAAGTCAGCACTGGAACGACGCGAGATCGCAAGCCGTTTACTGGATCACCCCAGATCAAGCCGTCATCCGTGTTTCGGGCTGCGTCTTGTGCTCGGTGCGGGTCTCCCGGCCCCACCGCTGGGTTGGTCCGCAGATCTCCGTTGGCGTTGTTGCTCGTCTTCGTTTCGTCGTCCGAATTCGGGAGACCTGCGGTCGGGTCGAGGGCGGGGTCGGGAGAACGCAGTCCGTTCGATTCTGGTCCCCAGGCGTCGGGCTTGGCACCGAGCGGCTGACCAGGCGGAGCCTCGGCCGCTGCGATCAACCGTTCCAGCGGTTCATCCAAACTGAGACCGTGGAGTTCCCGATGCCGAATCACGCCGATGTGGTCGATGACGTACACCGTCGGCCAAGCCTGTACCCCCCACTCGGTCGTAATTTGACCAGCAGAACCGCCTTCGCCATTCCAAAACGATTTCCACGGGATCGAATGCTTTTCGACCGCATCCAATGCTTCTGCTGTCGAGTCGTTGCAGTTCACGCCGACAAGTACAAAGGGACGGCCAGCGAAGCGCTCGACAAGCTCTTTTTCGTGCGTGACGGCACCCATGCAAGGCCCGCACCAAGTTGCCCAGAAGACGAGCAGCACCACCTTACCGCGATGCTGGCTCAAGCTCATCTCGTTCCCCGACAGGTCGTTGGCATTGATGTCCGGTGCGATGGCTCCAATCGCAACCTGCGGCAGATCCATTGGGGCAACCAACTTTCGGATCTTTTCATGGCGTTCCCACGCCAAGTTCTGACGAACAGTGATAAACGACGCAGTCAAACACAGCGACGCTACGACTAGAGCCGTCACTCGGTAGCGATTTGGCAACATGAACGCGGCTCCTATCAGAGAGGCGATCGCCAACAGGAACCAAATCAACGGAGAGGCGATTGAGGGCTTCACAAACAGGAACCCACCGAGGGCACTGAAAAGCATCCCTCCCCAAAAAAGAAACACCCAACGTCGTGCAATGGACGGATTCATTCGGAAGCCTCTTCATTGTTTCAGTTTGAATTCTTGGCAGCGGTGTTGAGACCAGCAAAGTCCCAAAGTTCGACGTTACGCTTCCGCGTTTCGTTCGATCCGCCAATTGCCAGAATCGAGCCTCTTGTTGCGATCGAGAAATCGTTCCAATGTGCAAACTGCGGGTAGACGACCGATGGGATGTCATGCCTCACTGCCCCAGTCTCTGTGTCAAGAAACCGGAGTGACTGTTGGCCGCTGCACAACACAATGACATTTTTTCCATCGGGCGAGAATGCCACCGGCTTCGCCAAGCCAGCGACTGTGTGCTGCCATTCGATAACGCCTGACCCAACGTGTGCCACGCTGACAACCCCAATGCTGGAATTGTTTTCCTTGTCAAATCGCTGCGAGCAGATCGACAGAAGTTTGCTGTTCGGAGAAAATGCGACTGAACGTGTGCCACCGTTAGCGTCGTTTGTAATGGTGCGAACTTTCATACCGTCGCGGGGATTCCAGATGATAACGCCGGTCCCATGTTCGCGGTCGTTCTCCCAACTTCCAGCGCTCGCCAACAAGTTCCCGTCCTGAGAGAAAGTAACCGCGTTTGCATGGCTGTGCCCAACAAGATCATATTTGAGCTTGCCGGTTTTGACGTCCCATACCTTTAGCCGGCCGGGGCCAGTCACGGAGCGACCCGTCCGACTAATTCCATCAGAAAACAGTGGAGTGTCATCAAACGAGTTCCCGCACATCGCCAACAGGCTGCCATCGGGCGAAAACGCCAGCGACGCGACGCTTCCCATCGCCCGCGTGATCGGGGTCGACTTCTCCAATGTCTCCGGTGTTCCCTTTTCCGGAAGTCTCGCCTTTTCGTCCTCCAGCGACTGCAAAAGCTCGCCGGTTCGCGCGTTGAACAGTTTGACCTGACCGATGCTGGTCCCGACAGCGACCACATTCCCATCCGGCGAAAACGCGATTGCTTCGACCTTGGATTCCCGAGCTCCCTGGGTCGCGGCGAGCACACGGTACTCATCCGTTGTCGTGATCTGTAATAAGACGACCGTCTTCCCTGTCTCAGCCTCCAGAATCTGCACACCTCGCTTCATGTCATCGTTGAACGGCAATGTTGAATGATCGTTTGCGATTGCGATGAGCTTGCCGTCTGCCGAGTACGCAATGCGCTTGACGCTACTCGAACCGGTTGGGAAGTTTTTGGTGCGTTGTGTTGTCGCATCAGCTCCGAGGGCCTGGGCAGAATTGGCGGCGACGGCTGGTCCAAGGTTATTGTGGGCGAACGTGATATGTTTCTGCCCGCGCAGGTATTCCACAACGGCGGGATATGTCGGCTTTTCCTTGGCGATCGCACGCGTCGGATATCGTCGCACGATGAGTTCAGAAATGTTGGGTTTATCCTCCAGCAAGACTTGGATCTGGTTTCCGCCCACTTCCAGTAAGTCATTGAGAAACTTAATCCTGTCCTCTTCTTTTACCTCGGAGTCCAGTCGCAATCGTACGATAATCTCCTTGTCGAGCGTCAATTCGTACGGAGGCTCGAACTGATGATCTGTCGCTTGGAAAGGAGTGTCGATGTCGGATGAGAGAACGGTCGCAATGGATTGCCGTCTGCCAACGGAAACCACTTTGATGACTCCCTCCTTGCGACTGCTTGAATTGCCGTCGGAGGCATTTCTGGCTCGAACCACATAGAATCGGTGACCGACTCTGACCCCGTCCGCGTCACCCTGACCGATCGTTAGTTCATTCTTTGCAGGATCGTGTTTAACCACGCCTCCTTGAATGAATCCGAACGGAACCAAAAAGACTCGGCCGTCCCAATCCGAGGCTTTCGCCTGTTTCACTCGATCCGATCGTTGCTGTGCCTCTCCGGCAGGGGCCTGAGTGGAATTGGCAGCGGTGCTTTGCAGAGCGACGTTGCGGAACTCGATTTTTTTGAAGGGTCTGGTTTGCAGGATGAATGCGGCACCATCCAAATCAACATTTGAGAACTGCACTTCGATTCGGGCTTTGCCTTCATTGGGGGACACCCCTTGAAGTGGATTACCGAACTTGATCCCTTTGCCGTTTCGTAATGCGATCCTCGCTTGCACGTTGGCTTGCTGGTAGTGCCACGACCAAGAAATAACCTGCCATTAGATTTGGAGTGCGGCTTGTTGGATTTTTGTGGTGCGGGTGATGCGCCGGTGCGGTGGGCAGAACCGAGCTACGGGCTGCGATTGTGTCGGTTTGCCGGTGTAGGTC
>JAPLNX010000043.1 GCA_026400935.1 Planctomycetia bacterium
CACTGCATCACAATGCCGCCGTACAAGCTCCACACAACGCTTCGACAACCGTGCATCCTTCAGACGTATCTTGATTCCATCCTATGATCCATACCACAGCCACCGAATTGTGTAGAGACCAATGAGACAAGCTCGGTGGGTTTGTGACGTTCTCAACGAGGTGAGCTAAACGCACAATGAGTAAAACGCAGAAGCCCGGCTTTCTGAAAGGCCGGGCTTCTGTTTTATCACGTGACCGCGATGTACGACTACACGCGAGGAATCTCAAACCCTTGGCGTTGCTCGCGAGCGAAGAACTTCGCGGCTTGATCGTCGCCGACGATCTTCTCGGCTTGCGGATCCCACTTGACGACTCGGCCAAGTCGCGCGGCAATCGCTGCGAGATGGCAGGTATTCATCATCTGCACGTGGCTGAAGACGTCTGACACCGGCAGGCCACCTTCTTTGATGCAGCGATAGAAATTGTTCTTGTGACCTTCGAACGGCTTGCCCTTGTAGAGTTCGAGCAGATCTTCGTCAGTGAACTTGCCTTCGTCCCACTTCTCGTCGATCGGCTGACCGGTGATCTTGCCGCGGTTCACGAACATTCGGCCTTTGGTTCCTTCAAAGAGGATGCCGTTATCACCTCGGCTGGTGATGTTCATTTCGACGCCACTAGCGAACTTGCACTTCACCGCGAAGTCGTGCGAAGTGTTGTAGCAATCATCGACCGTCGTGAAGCCATCTTTGTATTCGTTCGGATGCTTCGCGTCCGTGCCGTCGATTTCGATGGGCCCCATGCCTGCCTTATCGTGGCCGATGGCCCACGTCGCGATGTCGACATGATGCGCGCCCCAGTCGGTGAATTTGCCGCCAGAGTACTCGTACCACCAACGAAATTGGTAATGGCAGCGTTTGTCGATGAAATCGACGACCGGAGCCTGGCCGAGCCATGCGTTCCAATCGAGTTCCTTCGGCGGCTCACTCTTCGCAAACGGCCCGCCGACGTCACCGCCGTTGATACCGACTGTGATTTTCTGGATGTCGCCGAGCAACCCCTTCTTGACCATGTTCACCGCCCGCAAGAAGAGACCTTTGTCGCTCCGTTGTTGCGTGCCGACGATGAAGATGCGGTCGGAGTATTTCTTGCAAGCATTGCGAATGAGTTGGTTTTCTTCGAGCGTCAGGGTGAGCGGCTTCTGGCAGAAGACGTGCTTGCCCGCTTGCAAAGCTTCGATAGCAATCTTTACGTGCCAGTGATCCGGCGTAACGACGCTGACAACGTCGATGTCATTCCGTTCGAGCACCTTGCGATAGTCGGCGTAGGCATCGGCCTTTCCTTTGCCGAGCTTGTCGTCGTTCTTGGCTCGTTCGGCGTGCCGCGAATCGACATCGCAGACGGCGAGAATGTCACCGAAGTTCGCGTGACCGTGAGCGTCACCGGTCCCCATGCTACCAACACCGATGCAACCGATGCGGGGACGATCGTTTTTCTCTTGGTTGGCGAACGCCTTTTGCGTCCACGGGAAATAGGTCAGCGTGCTGGCAGCAGCAACCGCAGTCGTCGTCTTCAAAAAGTCGCGTCGTGTGGCAGAGTTGTGTTTCTTCGACATCAAGTCATTCCCTTCTGGCAGGTGTTCACGAACGGAGGAAAACTGAGGCGGGATTCTAGGAAGTGCCTTCAAACGTAGGCCAGTCACTCGTGGTCTAAACATTCGGACTATCGAGCCAATTTCTGACTCAATTGCTCTAACGAACGGGATACAACGGCTGACCGCTCCAACCGAGCTTGCGATGCAGCGTCGCGTAATAGTTCCGGCCGGGGAGTTCCAAAAGCTTGAACGTGACCGACGCGCGTTTCACTCGAACGACATCTCCTGATTGCAGTGGGCGGCGATGCTGGCCATCAACCACAAGCAACGCTTCGTTGGATGTCTCGGTGAGGCTCAACGAATAAACGCATTCGGCATCATCGACAAGCGGTCGGTTGGAAAGCGTATGTGGGCAGATCGGCGTGATGACGAACGCCATCAAGTTTTTCCTCAGCATCGGTCCGCCCGCAGACAGGCTGTGAGCCGTTGATCCGACTGGTGTGCTGACAATGAGCCCATCGCAACTGTAGGTCGCCACGGGGCGATCATCGATCGTCAGTCGGACCTCAATCATCTGCAATGTTTTGGCCGCTCCGACAACGACTTCGTTAAGTCCCAAAAAAACCTCGATAGAGCCATCCTGGCGATGTAACTCGCATTCAAACATCAGGTGCTCGACGATACGAAACTGACGCTGCAATAACAGCGGGAACATTTCGCGAAACTCAACGGGAGTCAGATCGGCCAAGAATCCCAAGCGACCGAAGTTTACGCCGAGAATCGGCATCTGATTGCGTCCGAGACGATGGCAGGCTCGCAAAATGGTTCCGTCACCTCCAAGCACCAAAACTAAGTCCACGTTCACGCCACATAACTCGCTGTCGGGTTCCGACGGAGCGTCTACCAATTCCACGTTCGGTTGAGTTTTCAAAAACGCGATAAGTTCATCGGCCCCTTCCTTGAATTGTGCGATATTCTCGCGAGTCAGCACGAGCAAACGTAACGGTGTTACTGGCATGTCGGTTACTGGCATGTCGGAGTACTTCACTTGGTTCTTCAGGGACATGAGCAGAATACGTCGGGTGATTCGGAAGCGAAACGGTTCTGGCTGAAACAAACAAGACTCGGTTATTTGGTTGCGTGTTAGTTGTTGGTCTCAGTTCTGGCAGGTCGATCAGGTCGTTCCTAGAATCCGCTCGCCATGAATCAGCCTATTTCGTTTGAATCGCCGATGCTCCCGCAGTTTGACACGCTCGCCATTATTGGGGTTGGCTTGTTGGGAGGCTCGGTCGCGCGCGCAACGAAACAACGTGGGCTGGTGCGACGCATCATTGGTGTTGGACGCAATACCGCACGATTGGAAGAGGCACGCGCAGCAGGTGTGATTGATGTGGTCGAAACGAGCTTGCGTGTTGCGGCCTCTCAAGCCGATTTGTTGATCTTCGCAACCCCCGTCGATCACATCGCGGCTGGCGTTCGAGAAGCCGCCTCAGCGTGTCGAATCGGTGCGATTCTCACCGACGTTGGCAGCACGAAGGGGCATCTTTGCCGTGAGCTTTCGACGGGGTTGCCCAATGCCGTGACCTTTGTCGGTTCACATCCGCTGGCTGGTTCTGAGAAGCAAGGTTGGGAACATTCACTCGCCGATCTCTTTGAAGGTCGAGTCTGTGTTGTTACTCCGATCGACGCAGGCCCTGAAGCAAGACAAAGGCAGATCGCTGCCGTTTCACAGCTCACCCATTTTTGGCAGAGAATTGGGATGCGAGTGATTGAACTGTCGCCGGAAGCTCATGATCGCGCGTTGGCACAAACGAGTCATTTACCACATGTCGTCGCTTCTGCTTTGGCTCGAACATTGGATGAATCGAATCGCCCATTTGCCGCAACGGGCTTCGCGGACACAACCCGGATAGCAGCCGGTGACCCGAATGTTTGGGTGCCGATCTTACTGGACAACTCTGCGGCCATCTTGGCGAGTCTCGACGATTACACGCAGCAATTACAGTCGTTCCGAGAAGCTCTCAACGCACGTGATGCAGAGGCTTTGCGCCGCCTATGGGATCACGGCAAAATAGTGCGAGACAGCATTCGTATCCGACGAGTCTCTGATTGAATCCTGCGAAATGCCGCATTTTCGCCCCCATTTTCATTCTCAACGTTCTCTTACTCTGGAATCCAACGACATGCTGAATCTCGACTCTCCTGCATTGCTACTGCACCCAGACGACAATGTCGCTTATGTCCGTCAGACGATTCCAGCAGGAATGCAAGTGCGCGTAGGACGCTACGAAATCAAGGCGCAAGAGATCGTCGAGCAGGGCCACAAGATTGCCCTCCTTGCCATTTCGGCGCAGCAGCCCATTCGGCGATACGGACAAGTCATTGGCTATGCGACGGAAACGATTGGACCAGGCGAGTGGGTCCATCGACACAACATGGAACCGGGAGCACTGACGCTCGACTACGCGATTTCCAGCGAAGTCCCTCCTGATCCGGAACCGATTCTCGGTCGGACGTTTCAAGGTTTCCGACGTGCGGATGGTCGGGCCGCTACGCGGAATTACATCGGTATCGTCAGCACGGTGAATTGCTCAGCCGCAACATCAAAAATGATCGCCGAGCGGTTCAACAAAGACTTGCTGCGTGACTTCCCCAACATTGATGGTGTTGTCCCACTGGTCCACAAAGGAGGTTGTGCTTTCGACTACGACGGCACCGAGCACCGTCTGCTCGCAAGAACTCTCGCGGGATTCTGCCGTCATCCGAATATCGGCGCGTACCTGATCGTCGGCCTCGGTTGCGAGACGTCGCAAGGTGCCTACCTGCAAGATCGCTTCAACCTAGTCCAACTCAAGGTTCCCGGTGAACCAGAAGCCGGACGCCCGTTGGTCATCAACATGCAAGAACAAGGGGGGATCGCTAAGACTGTTGAATACGCGAGCGGACTCTTGAAAGACATGCTTCCGGAAGCGAACAAAGTCCGTCGTGAGCCAATTCCGGTCAGTGAAATCATCCTTGGTACAAATTGCGGCGGCAGCGACGGCAACAGCGGCGTCACGTGTAATCCGGCGCTTGGAATTGCGAGCGATCTGCTTGTTGCTCACGGCGGAACTTCGATTCTCGCCGAAACCCCAGAAATCTACGGCGCTGAGCACCTACTGACCCGCCGAGCACGTACCGTTGCGGTCGGTGAAAAACTACTAGAACGTGTTCGCTGGTGGGAAGATTACTGCCGCAAATTCAACGTGACGATCGACAACAACCCCTCCGTCGGGAACAAAAAAGGTGGGCTGACCACGATTTACGAGAAGTCACTTGGGGCGATCGCGAAGGCGGGCTACACGTCACTCAACGCGGTCTACGAATACGCCGAACAAGTGACAGCCAAAGGCTTCGTCTTCATGGATACCCCCGGCTTCGATCCCGTTTCAGTCACTGGCTTGGTGGCCGGAGGTGCAAACGTTGTCGTCTTCACGACCGGTCGGGGAAGCTGCTTCGGGTGTAAACCAGCACCCAGCATCAAGGTTGCGTCGAATACTCCGATGTACGAACGGATGATCGCCGACATGGATATCAATGCTGGAGGAATCTTAGAAGGTGCGTCGGTTGAGCAAATTGGGCGAGAGATATTTGAGAAAATCATTGCCGTCGCCAGCGGCGAGGAAACCAAGAGTGAGGCTCAAGGCATTGGCGATGAAGAGTTTGCGCCGTGGATCATTGGGCCGATTTTGTAAGACAGAGGGGCCGGTCTACTTTGCGAGATCGGCACGATCAGAAAAATCGTCACGTTCCCGATAACCGCTACAGTTTACCAAGTTGCCAGGACGATAGAACCGCAAGATGGACCGTTCCGCGCACGCATTGTGACGTGCCTTGGTAACGGATCGCTCCGAAGACGTCGCAGTCCAAGGAAGTTTCTGATGCGGTTAAAGCACTGGTTAAGTACGGTTTTGGGAAGTTCACTTCTCATGGTGAGCGGCATCGCCGCGCAGGCACAGCCTCCGGGCATGCCCGTTCCGATGGGAGGGCCGCCGGGCGATGGCATGATGATGCCAGTCGATGCCTACGGGGCGGCTCCTGCGCCAAGCTATGGCTACGGACAACCGCCTGGCTATCAGACATGGCCGGAGATGTCGGCGTTCGACCATTCCTACAGTCAACAACGGGTTGACCGAAACGGGACGTGGACCGACGACACCAATAACGCACAGCGACGTTATCGGTTTGAAGCTGATTACATCACAGGCCGCACACGGCTGTCGAACGCGTATATCGGCAACCCAAACGCGATGACCTACATTCAGGTTCTGCAAGAACAATTGGGGACACAAACCCAACAAGGTGGCGGAAACCAGCAGCAAAGCGGTCAAACGTTTTTGACGGCGTTTAGCCAGCAAACGTCCGCCAACGGCACCCCGGTTCTTGGTCAACCACCACACTTTGAGTTGTACGGTGCTGTCCGTTTACAGGACGTGCATCGTAAATTTAACACGGATGGAACTCGTGCAACCTGGGGCTACGACAACCCTGATGACAGCGGGTTGCGTTTAGGATTCCTCTACAACACGGACAACAACTTTCGTTACAGCAAACGAGATCTGTTACCTGCGGGCAAAGGGACCGAAGGTGCGCTGCTGAACCACTTGCTGCAACTTCCTGAAGATCCTGCTGATCCGAATACTGTATTGCCGCGCGACCTGTCTCAACTTAGCCAATACGTTTACCCAGCCAGTGTCACTCGCGCCTTGGAAAACAACCTCTACAATCTCAATGGCCTGCCGCTCAATGACGGCACACTGACGGTGCTTCCAGATGGGACACACTTTGGTGGCGTCACGGCACCCTACGATCTTGATTTCCGAATCGACATGCAGACCCAGCTATATGGCGGCAACGCTGATTGGGTGATGACTCCCGTGTTGAATTGGAAGTTCTTAAAAGTTCGTCCGGTGGCCGGGTTGCGATACTACAACCTCAATGAGAAGTTCGGATTTTATGGGCGAGACAGCGGACTAGCCTACGGGCCGAGCCAGGGAGCTGGCGGTGGCGGTGGCGGGAACAACACGATCATTCCCGACCAAAAGGTCCATTCGACGCCTGACGGCATCGACAATAACCGCGACGGGATCATCGACAATGCCGGTGTGTTCGAGGGTAGCGGACAGGTCCAACAGGGTGGCGGTGGCGGTGGCGGAAACAATCAAAACAGCGGAGCCACTTTCCTCCAGTTCCATGATCAGTTCCGATACCCGATCACGTCGTACTTGAATAACAACGCGGTCAGTAATCTGGCTGGTGGAATGGTCGGATTGAACTACGACCTTGGCGGAGAATCGCTGTTGTTTACCGGCTCAACTCAGTTCGGCCTCTTGGCAAATTATGAGCAAGTCAAAATCAACGGCGACAACATCGCGATGCACACTCGCGAATCCAATTTACTCCTGCCGTCTGCGACCAACGCCACGCCAAACGCGTTCGCCGGTTCGCTAACTCAATATCGCGTTTCGCCAATGTTTCAGCAATCAATCAACTTTGAAGCTCCACTGTTCCGCTACGTTCCAGTGTTGAAACGAGTGGGGCTCTTGGAGCACGCAAAGTTCCGTGCTGGTTACACATTCATGTTTATTGGCGGAGTGATCGACACAGCCAACAGCATCGAATGGAACGGTAACCCCGCAGCCGGGCTATTTCCCACCATCAAAGAGCGACGCAACAACTACACCTCAGACTTCTATAACGTCGGTGTGAGTTGGGAGTTCTAGCCACGGTTGCAGACTCGTAGTTGAATACGATGTGGATAACGAAACGAAAAAGCCCGGCTGGAATTCAGCCGGGCTTTTTCGTTTCGTCTGGCGGTCATTATCGCGCCAATTGAGTGGCCACTCGGGGACTCGAACCCCGACGCCTTGCGGCACAAGATCCTAAATCTTGCGTGTCTGCCAATTCCACCAAGCGGCCAAGCAGCGGGATATTACTTTCTCAAAGACACTCTGGCGACACCCACTCTCGTTTTCTTGGGCGGAGCCCTTCAGTCTGATCAATCAGCATTTAACCGACATCGCGTTGCGACCATTGACCGTCGATGAGACGCCAGAGGCTCGGTCGCGGATTCTTGTCACGAAGTTCGGCGGGAAGTCGAGGCTGACGAACCCCGTCATAGCATTGCAACATCACGAAACGCCGGATTGACGCCGGAATACCGACAGCCGTGAAGCCAGGATGTCCGGTTGCGGGGAACGGGCCGCCGTGGTTCATCGCCGGACTGACTGCAACCCCCGTCGGCATTTTGTCGTTGATCAATCGTCCGACCCGTGCTCGCAATGTCGGCTCGATTCGCGAATACAGAACGTCGTCTTGGCCGCCATGAGCGCTGTAAACAGCGCCCGTCAGGTTCCCTTCCAACGCTTCGAGTATCGCTAGGAATTGTGCTTCATCCTTTGCGATGACAAACAGCGACTCATTCCCGAATGCCTCATTTTGCAGAGCGTGAGGATTCGCCAGGAACTGATCTCCAGAGGCTTTTAGTAACGTGTTGCGATGACAGAAGCCTTTGCCGCCGCCTGGTTGGCCACCAGCGAGCAACTCCGCTCCGGCTGCCACGAGCGACTTCAGACCCGCTTCAAAGTTTCGCAGCACTCCTGCGCTGAGCATCGTACCAACGGGAGCCGCATCGAATTTTTCCTTCACCGCATTGACGAATGCCGTCGTTTGTGGGTCATCGAGCATCAGCACCAGCCCAGGGTTCGTGCAGAATTGTCCTGTTCCCATGAGGCAGCTTATTGAGAACTCTGCTGCGATCTCAATCCCTCGTTCAGACAACGCACCGGGAAGAATGCAGACGGGATTGATACTAGATAGCTCCAAGTAGATCGGCTTCCCCGCGCGATCCGCGGCGGCCTTCAACGTCAGCCCGGTCGCTCGCGCGCCGGTATATCCCGCTGCGCCAATCTTGGGATGTGACACAAGGCGGCACCCATCTTCATGAGCGGTGCGGTAGATCAACTGAATGAACGCAGAGGGCAAGCCGACTTCGCGAACCGCTTCGAGTGCCTCCTCGGCGAACATCCGAGTCGTTCCGGGATGCGAAGAATGTCCTTTCGCGATGACCGGGTTTCCTGCCGCGACAGCAGCCGCAAAGTCGCCACCTGCCGCACTGTTAAACGCAAACGGAAAATTATTGGGACCAAAGACGACGACGGGACCAATCGCCGCAAGTCGGCTGCGGATGTTGCTCTTGGTGTCGATGATCGGTTCCGACCAACTGCCCTCGCGAGCAGCTGCAGCAGCCTGTCGCAGTTGATTGGTAGTGCGTGGGAGTTCGGCCACCTTCAATCGCGGCTCAACCGGCAAGCCAGTCTCTTGATTGGCTAACGCAATGAATTCCGCCGCGCGAGCTTCAATGCGATCCGCAAATCGATCGAGAAACTTGGCGAAGACCTCACTCGGAAGCGTTCGCGCCTCATTGGCCGCTCGGTCAGCCGCAACGATCGCTCGTTCGATTTCGGACCACGGACTCACTGGATATTCGTCGGTTAATTGCTCACAGGTCGCCGGGTTCACGGCTCGAAAAAATGACGTTCCGGTCGATGCGATCCACTTTCCATCGACGAGGACAAGTTGCTGGCTCATGACTAGACCTAATTGAAAAGGAATGTTTCAGGAGGTCGCAGTTTAGTCAGAGAGCGGGGACCATGCGTAGGCTCAGCCGCAGGCATGAAAGCTACAGCAACAAAATGCCCCGGAAGAGTGACGTGCTATCTGCTCTGCGACTTGCGTGAAAGTCGGACGATCTTGTTGCTCAGTATGCGGTCCCAAGCATCTAACTTATGTGCATGTGCAGCAGAAACACCGAGTTAGACGGCCACGTCCAGAGAATCCAGAACTGCGGACACTCTAGCCTTAATGAGTTCGACGAGTTCGGGATCCATGAAATGGTATTCATCGGGAATATCCAGGACATGGACGAGGCGGTGGCCAATGTCGGCTCGGAATCGCTTGAGCATTTGCCGCTTATGCTCAGACTCCATCACGAAGATGAAATCCGCCCAGGCAACGTCTGAGTTAGTCAGACGACGAACAGCGCTCGCACTCAAGCCACGAGATCGAACATGAAGACTCATCGATCGAGAGAATACTTGCTCTGCGGTGGGGCTTCTCCACTGGTTGCGACTACAGACGAAAAGGAGATTTTTCTTGGCTTCCTTCACATGTGACCTTCGCCGACTACAAAGAGATTCGTCGTTGATTTAATTCCCGAAGATCACGAACGGCTCTTCGTGAGTCACCGACTTTTTGAATTGGTCGGATTGCAATTCGATTTGTAGCGTCGAATCGCCGGAGCCGATCGCTTTGAAGTTCAACTCGAAGGCGACAGCTCCTTGACCACCAATTTCAGCGATCGGCTCGAAAATGATTTCGCGGCCGTTGACCGTGTGGCTGACTGGAGCTTTCGCGGAGACAAACTGCAACTCGGGCGGAACAGTCATCCGCACGGCGACGTTCGATGCCGCTCCCGAGCCTTTATTGCGAACCTGCATCCGAACTTTGACTTGCTCACCCTTCGAGTAAGCCTCGGACTTCTCGACGAAGTCGACGTGTAGCATCGCTGCGCCAATCGCGCGGAATTGATATTCCGTCGCAGCACCTTTACGTCCGTTTTCTGTAATCTGAACGGAACCGGCATGATTGCCGATCGCTTTCGGGACCACTCGAATTTTCAACGACAGCGATTGTTGCGGATCGAGATGTGGAACATGCCACGTGACTGTTCGTTGTCGAGCGTCAAAGCGGCCACCTTCCGTCGCGGATACGAACTCAACAGTACCCGGCAGCGATTCAACCACGACCGTGTTCGCGGTCGCACTAAGAGAGTTGTTAATCAACTGATTCTCGAACTCGATCGGACGACCAACGAACCAGTTAGTCTGGCCTTGTCTCGTGAGTCCAATCAGTTGGCCGATGACGTTGATATCGACTTGCGCCTCAGCGGCAGTCGCCCCGTCCGTCGAAAGAATGGCCTTGTTGATGACCTTGCCCGGACGAGTCGTCACTAGGGGCAATTGCACGGACTGCGTTTTTCCTGCCGCTAATGTGCCGACTTCAAATTCCAAGTCGCGCTCAGCGACATCCGGAGCCTTCATATTTTCCGGAATGAGATTGCGCAACACGACTCGATGTGCGTCAACAGTTCCATTGTTCGTGATCTGGAAATTCAACTGCACCGTTTCGCCGAGGCGAATTTGTGGCTGCGAGGTCAGCTTCATGCTGAGTTTCGGCGACGCGATCGTTGTGCGTGAAGCGATTTCGGCTTGGAAGTTCACGGTCGCAACACTGCCGACTTGTCCTTCCGCAACCGGAATAACTTTGACAGAAATCTCTTTTTGATCACCCGGTTTGATGGTCCCCAAACGCCAGATCAATTTTTTCCCGGTCATCTCTGCACGTGGGATTGTTCCGGAGAGGCTCGTTCCTTTCGGAACTTGATCTTCAACCACAACGGAGTTTGCCGCACTCTCGCCAACGTTTCGAATCACGATTGTGTAGACCATCGGTTGACCCAAAGTGGCATTGGGAGGCGCGATCTTTTCGATTTTCAATTCTGGACGTTGTGGCCCGCGCGGCGAATCCGCATGGACAGTTCCTTCTCCGCTGAAATTCTCATCGCCAGCGATCGGTACAGCTGGTTGCGGCTTCAATCGGCTTGGAGCACCGCCGCTAGTTCCCGTTGTGCCTGTAACGGAGTGTTTGGCCTTGAGCGGTGCAGGTGGAGGCATGTCGCCGTCTTCAGGCAACGGTGGAAGTTCGAGCGTCAGTTCTTCGGCTGGCGGGACTGGAGGATCGGGAATACGTCGCTTGCCGTTGACCGATTCTGGCGGATTGTCGGCGAAGAGATTTTCGTCGTCGTCCAGTGGCGAACGTTTCGTTGACTTCTTGGAAGTCACCGTTTTCTTTGGAACATCCTCCGAGAATTTCGGCGGTACATCCAGATCGAGCTCAAATGCTTCTTCCTCACGAGTCCCACCGGTCAGTCGAATGTTTTGATCATGACGCGGCTTCGGCGGTACACGTTCGCTGCCTTCGAGGCGATCAATCTCCGCAAGTACGGCCTCTGGAGTATCCTCCAGCGGGCTATATGTGACCGTCATCTCCGAGGCTTCTTCCGCTTTGAGCCGTGCCTCATCGAGCAGCCCATTATCCATTAACCGCCGAGCCATCAGCAGTGTTTGCTGAGCTTGTTCTTTCACGTCCGTTCGTTTTTGCGTCTGAGAACGTGATCGCGAACGTGGCTCAATCCGTGGCTCGATGTCCTCGGCACGCTGATCTGCGGAAGCGAACTGATTTGATACCGGCTCAGAGGACTCCGATGAAACATTTTCAATGCTTTCGTTCGGGTCATCTCGCGAGAAATCTACTCGCGGTCGCTTGGTCTTTTTCGGAGCAGGCTGAGGTTTCTCCGGTGCGAACTCTTCTTCGCTGCTATCGAGAATTTGGCCTCGCGAGTAACGCGCTTCGTCCAAGTCTTCACTGTCGGAACCGCTATATGTCACCGGTATCCGAGGTGAGTCACCATTATCGACTGTTTGAAGATTATGCTGGCTCGCGAACCCCGCAGACGTTCGATCAAACCCTTTTGTCTTCTTCAGCGGCAATTCATCGAGGCCAGCGTCGTCGATGTCGTTTTCTAACGCATCAAGCTTGCGTGCGTTCTGCTTGCCAAAACGTCGCGGCTCAACATTACTTTGCAGCATGTCGAGATCGTCCGCTTTCGGATTAGCGTCGCCCATCTCCGACTGCTTCTTGAAGTCCTGCAAGCGAACTTTGGCGTCAGCGTTCTTCGGCGATTTGCGGTCCATTGTCCGTTGGAACTGCAAAATTCCGAGCAGTCCCAGACCAACAACACCCGCCAGCGCGGTCAATTTCCAAATCGAATTCGAGCCCTGCATGGGATTCCCTTCCCCTTTGTGTCTGGGGCTCGCTCGGCGAGCCAATCATCAGACAGAATCCTTCTTCCCTGAAAACGGCGGCGTTACATAGCAGATGGGACAAAACGGGAAAAGACGAGTTTGAGGAAATCCAGGCTGCGAAATTGGTCCGACACAGTTTGGGCGATTAGAGTCACCGCAGATTACCACCACCCGAGATCAAGCAAATGCCTTTTATCATTCGCCAAGCAACCCCTGCCGACGAGGAAGTCGTCGTCGACTTTAATTGCCGTTTGGCCGACGAGTCAGAATCCACGCAACTTGATCGCGCGACCGTCCAACTCGGTGTGCGAACGATCCTGGGCAATTCCAGGCATGGCCGATACTTCGTGGCCACACTCGATGATCGCATCGTCGGTCAAATGATGCACACGTTCGAATGGAGCGATTGGCGTAACGGCGAGATTTGGTGGCTGCAAAGCGTGTATGTGCATCCGGACTTTCGACGACGTGGCGTCTTCCGACAGCTCATTCAACATCTTCAAGCGGAAGCCAACGCCTCTCCAAGAGTTGTTGGGCTGCGACTCTACGTTGAAGAGCACAACACGTCAGCTCAAAAGACCTACGAACAACTGGGACTATTGCCTGCAGGATACGTCGTGATGGAATCGCTGAAGGTCACCCTGCCGAAAACTACGATCTCGGAGGATCGCTAGCAACTGGCGGATCGGGCGGCAGGCAGGCCCTGATTAAGGTCCCATCTGCGTGATGCACGACACTCGACGGAGAATGATCTGAACCATCGTTAGCCCATGATTTCTGTAATGCCGCCGATGCTGGAGCCGAATTGGTCGCATTCGATGCCGAGGCGCTGAAGCATCGAGACGAAGAGGTTGCTGAGCGGCATGTTGTTGTCACGTTTGAAGGCAAGATGCTGGCCGTGCTTGAAGCCGCCACCGGCAAGCAGGATGGGCAGGTTTGTGTTGTCGTGCGTGTTGGAGTCTCCCATGTTGCTGCCGAAGAGAATCATCGTGCGGTCGAGCAGTCGTGTGTCGCCGTCTCGCTTGTCGGTGAGGTTTTGCAACAGCTTCTTCAGCAAAGCCATTTGTCGGCGGTCGGCCTCTTCGAGTTGTCTCACCTTGTCTGCAGCCTGTCCGTGATGGCTCAGGTCGTGATAGCCGGTCGATGAGTTCTGATTGTCGTCCAGTTTGAAAGACGGCGTCGCGAAGGCATCGACCATCAGCGTCACGATGCGCGTCGAGTCGGACTCCAACGCGAGCTGCGCCATCGACAACATCAAGTCGAACTTCTCGAAGAAGAGCTTGTGATCCTGGATGTCAGCGGGCGGCGTTTCGGTCGTTGTCGGCTTCGGCCGCAGCTCCCATTGGCGGGCTGTTTGCAGTCGCTCTTCGATCTCGCGGACGGACGTCAGGTATTGATCGAGTCGCGTTTTGTCGTCGCGGCCAAGATTGCGGCTGAAGTGCTTGGTGTCATCGAGCAGCGTGTCGAGAATGCTGCCTCGTTCTTCGAGCTTCTTCAGTTGCTGCTGCACGGCTGCGGCGTCGCCTTGCACGAACATCTTTTGAAAGAGCGCGGGCGCACTGTCTTCCGCAGGCAGCAAGACACCATCGCGAGTCCAAGCGAGACTGCGATTCGCCTTATCGATATTCACGCCGAGATTGAGCGTCGGAAATCGCGTGACCGGGCCGAGCTTCTCGGCAGCAAACTGATCGAGCGAAATCTGATTGCGAAAGCCGCTCTTCGTCGGACCTCGCGCGGCAGTGAGAAAGCAATTCTCGGTGCTGTGTCCGCCAACAACACCCGGATGCGAGAGACCGCTGAAGACCGTGAAGTCGTTACGGAAATCGGCCAGCGGCGCGAGGTAAGGCGACAGCTCGTAATCTCGACCAGCGGCTTGCGGG
>JAPLNX010000002.1 GCA_026400935.1 Planctomycetia bacterium
CCTGACCAACCTCCGCGACAGCAATCAATGGCAACCCTACTGGGCAAACTGCGACACCACAAAAACTTAACACCGCCAAAATCTCTGGGCACACCCAAATTCCCCAAGCGGTGCTTGTCGAGCGCCGGCCGGCCCATGCGATAAACTTTCGGCAAGATTCCCTTGAGCCGGGGATTGTCCCGCTTGATGGCGACCAGTGCCTCGTCGGTCAGCGTTGGGCTCGTCGGAGATTGATTGTCGCTGATCGCTCCGCGATCCAACGTTCTGATCGCGGAGCGATCAGCGACAATCCAGCAGTTGTCTTGCAGCGTCTGCCAGCGAGCCTCAGTGGGCACCCAGAAGACGTTGTTCGCCTGGTGCTCGTCCGGGTCTTCGGGATCGGCCCCTTCGCTCACTTCGGCCAGCAGCTTCTGCCGCCGCTCCTCGAAGGCGTCGGAGATGTATTTGAAGAAGATTCAGACCGAGCACGACGCGCTTGTACTCGGCCGCATCCATGTTGTTGCGGAGTTTGTCGGCGGTGAGCCACAGCTTGGCCTCGAAGCCAAGATTGGCCGCGGTGCCGTTCGAGGCACTGCCGCTGGCTGCCTTCTTCTTCACCATGTTGATTCACCGAGATGTCGTTTCAGTGATGCAGGATGAGCGGAGCAGCATACGGAGCCAGTTGATGACATTCCAATCACTACCGTTAGAACGGAGTCTTGCTGAGACGTCGCGGCAGTGACTTTGTCAGGGACAGTTCGTTGACGGAAACAATGCTCGCCTCCAGACTGACATCAGCACCGTTTGATGCCACTATTGTTGGGAGTGACCGCTATGCGAAAAGCTTTGTTGGCGTTGGCCTTGATCGTTTCCGTGACCGTTGTCGGAGCGGCATTGGCTGCTGAACTCGTTGGGCATACAGAGCCGGTTTATGACCTGACCACGTCGCCGGACGGCAAGTGGCTCGTCACCGGCAGCTTCGATCAGAGCGTGCGGTTGTGGGACGCGAACTCGTTGCAGCCGGTGCGGACGATGCTCGGTCACACCGGCTTGGTGCTGACCGTCGCCGTCTCGCCGGACAGCAAGCTGATCGCCAGCGGATCGCTCGACAACACGGTGAAACTGTGGGAGATCCCGAACAACGCGCCGGTCTTCAATCTCGCCGGGCATCAAGGAGCGGTTGCGGCAGCGGCCGTCACAACAGACGGGATGTTTGTCGTCAGTGGGGGAGCGGACAAGCTGTTGAAAGTCTGGCAGGCGGCGGACGGTAAACCGGTGCGCGACATCCCCGGCAACACGGCGGCGATCACGCGCATCGATCTTCGCAAAGACAATCAACAAATCGCAGCGGGTGACGCGACTGGAGTTGTGAGATTATTCAACTTCGCCGACGGGGTTGCTCAGCAGGTTCTTGGCGCGCACACGGGCGAGATCACCGGTCTGACTTACGCGCCAAACAATGCGTACTTCTTGACGGCGGGAGCGGACGGGCTTGTGAAACGCTGGCCGGTGCAATTGCCCGCCGCGCTGAACATCGCAGGGCACACGGATGTGATCAACGCGGTTGCCTTGCGACCGGACGGCAACTGGATCGCGACTGGCTCGAACGACAAGACCGCTCGCATTTGGGATCGCAACAACGGTCAGCCGGTGCGCAACCTCGACGGACACCAGGAAGCAGTGACGGCGATCGCCTTCAGCCCGAATCAAGCGTGGGTGCTCACCGGCTGTGCCGACAAGATCGCTCGGCTGTTCGATGCGAACAACGGGCAAGTGGTGAAGGCATTCGCCGCTCAGGCGGGAGCGATCACCGCCGTCGCCGTGCATCCGAATCATCAAGAAGTGGCCGTCGGCGACGCGACCGGAGCGGTGAAGATCTACAAGACAGCCGACGGTGCGGAACTTCGTGCGCTCGCGCCGCACGCGGGACCGGTCAGCGGCATCGCGTATCTCCCGAACGGAGCGAACCTCGTCACGGCGAGTCACGACAAGTCGGTCAAAATCTGGAACGCGGCGGACGGCGCGCTGGTTCGCAAGATCGACCTCCCCGACGCGGCGACCAGTTTGGCCGTTTCGATCAACAACCTCTTGCTCGCCGTCGGAGCGAACGACAAACAAGTCCGCCTCTTCAACATTGCGGACGGCGCGGCAGTCGCCGCCTTCGCGGGGCACGGCGAGAAGATCACCGGAGTCGACTTCAATCGCGAGGTCAACAAGCTCGTCAGTTCGAGCGCCGATGGCAGCGTTCGCGTGTGGGATCTGACCGCGAAGCGGATGCTGCAATACTTCGTGCAGCATCAGGGAGCGGTCAGCGGTGCGCTGTTTCATCCAGACGGCAAGACGATCGTCTCAGCGGGAGCGGACAAGACGATCAAGGTCGATACGGTCTCGGTCCAATTGGTTCAGGTTGCCGATGAGAAGCGGGTCAACGATTTGGTCTTCGCCTCGAACAGCGCGTGGCACGCGACCGTCGGCGAGGACGGCATCGTCAAACTCTGGGACACGAACAGCGGCAACATCATGCGACCGTTCCCCGGCTTGCAGGGTCGAGCGCTCGCCGTCGCGATTAGCCCGAACGCCCAGCAAATCGCGGCGGGCGGTGCCGACAAGACGATCCGCGTCTGGAATCTCAACAACGCACAAGCTCAAGTGAAGTTTGACACGCCCGCCGAAGTCGCGCGACTGAGCTTCAGTCCCGACAACACGAAGCTCGTCGCCGCCGGTGCCGACAACGCGCTGCGAGCTTTCGATCCAAGTCCTCCGAATCCGCAGCCCGCCGAACCGCCGACACGCCCGATCGCGCAGACGCTCATCGGACACACGGCGGCGATCGGCTCGATCGCGTTCGCTCCGAACAACCGCAGCGCCGTGTCGGCCTCAGCGGACGGCAGCGTGAAGATCTGGGAAATCGCCGCCGCGACTTTCACCGCGAATCTCGCCGGGCACGCCTCGCAGATTTACGGAGTCGCGTTTAGTCCCGATGGCAAACAGCTCGCCACCGCGTCGAACGACAAGACCGTGCGCTTGTGGGACGTCGAAAAGAAAGC
>JAPLNX010000170.1 GCA_026400935.1 Planctomycetia bacterium
CGCAGGATTTCCAGTTGCCGCTCCGTCGCCTCAATCCGCACTGCCTTCCTTGGCATCGCACCACCCTCCGTTAAAGGTGATGCAGTAATGACACAAACTCGCTTTTTATGGAGGATCAATTCTCGGTCGTGGTACTAGTTGGCGGCGATGGCAATGACAGTCTCTTTGGTGGTCTCGGCTCTGATTTGTTGATCGGTGGGTCAGGGGACGATCTGCTCTTTGGTGGAGCCGGGAATGATCGGCTCAATGGCGAAGCGGGGCGGGACATGCTGACCGGCAATGCGGGTTTCGATTCGCTGTTTGGTGGCGATGATGCCGACACTTTGCGCGGTGGTGCTCAGAACAACGTGCTCGATGGAGGAGATGGCTTCGATCAAGTGTTGGAAATCGCGGATAATGACTTCACGCTGACGCCATCCCAGTTGATCGTTCAACAACGCGCGGTAATCGCCGTCGATCCGAATGCCGCACCTGTGGTTGGCTCGCCTTTGGATGTCGGCACGTCGGTTGTGTTGCCGAGTAATGCCGATCAGCTCATCAACATCGAATCTGCCTCGCTGCTTGGCGGTGTTTCGAGCAATCGGTTGGATGCTTCCAAGTTCACCGGGCCGGTAACGCTGCGTGGGTTCAATGGCGACGACACGCTGATCGGCGGTAGCAACGATGACAGCCTCGATGGAGGCGATGGCAATGATCAACTCAATGGCAGTGAGGGGGACGATCTCTTCACCACGGATGAGGGGAACGATCAATTCGATGGTGGCACTGGTTTCAATCGTTTGCTGGCAGATGGCGATGTTGACTGGCGGCTGACATCAAAGCTGTTGCTCGGAATGGGAACCGACTCGTTTGTGAATATCGGACTTGCGGAATTGCATGGTGGAGCGTCAGCGAATCGTCTGAACGCGGCGAAGTTCACAGGGCAGGTGACGCTCATTGGAGGTGACGGCGATGACACGCTTATCGGGTCGGATCAAAACGATGTACTGATCGGTGGCGGCGGCAATGATCAGCTCATTGCGAAAGGTGGAAACGATTCGCTGACTGGTGGCGATGGAGATAACAAGCTCAATGGTGGACCTGGAATCGATCGAGTCGTTGAATCGGGCGATACGGACTTCACTCTGACTCCAACTCAGTTAAGTAGGACGGGCACTCCTTCCCGTCAGGTCGATACATCAAACAACGCTGAAGTCACTTCGGAGGAGACGGGCAGGAGTGCCCGTCCTACGGAGTTGTGGAGCATCGAAGAGGCGGAACTCACGGGGGGTGCTGGGAACAATCGGCTGTCGGCGAAGAAGTTTGGTGGCGCGGTGACTCTGCGAGGAGGCGATGGCAACGACACGCTCGAAGGTGGTAGCGTGGCCGATGTGCTGGATGGTGGCGCGGGCCGTGATCGACTGCTGGGTCGAGCGGGTGACGACACGTTGCTCGGTGGCAGCGAGAAAGATTTGCTGCTCGGCGGAGACGGGAACGATCAACTCAGTGGCGGTGATGGAGCAGACGTCTTGAATGGCGAAGCGGGGGCCGATCACTCAATGGGTGACTCCGGCAACGATCGCTTCGAGGGTGACTTCGCGAGCGACACGCTCGACGGTGGCGAGGGGCGAGATGCGTTCGAGTTGAAATCGTCGGGTGACATCACGCTGACAGACACCGCTCTGACTTGGACCGCGACCGCAACACTCAGCCAGTTGGAGCAAGTGACGTTGCGAGGCGATGCGGACTCACAGCGATTGGATGCGTCGGGATTCAGCGGCAGTACGACGCTCGATGGCGTTGCGGGGGATGACACGCTGCTGGGTGCTCGCGGGAATGATCTCTTGCTGGTCGCCTCGCTGAATACCTCGACCGTCGATGGCGGGGCGGGGTTCAACACGCTGGCTCGTAGTGGAGCGATCAGTTCGGGAGAGTCGAGCTACGACCTCACGACAAACACGACGAATTTAGTTCGCATCTCGCAGATCGACTTGCGAGGACCGGATGTCGTTTCGGTCAGTCTTGATGCCACAAAGCTTTTGTTGAAGTCGGGCAGAGGAAACACGCTTGAACTTCAGTTGGACCCCAATGATCGCCTGACATTGACTGATCCAGTTTGGACTCAAGCTCGTCGCCAATTTGGTCCACAACATTTGATCCAGGCGACACGCCACCTCGAAGTCTCCGCAGGAGTTGCGATCCAGCAATCTTCCGCGACTCACTCGGCTCCGGGCATATTCCTGAAATCCGCCATCGAAAACACCTTCACCTATGGGCCTACATTTGCTGATCTTGACGGTGACGGCGATCTGGATGCGATCAGTCAAAATGGCCAACTTAGTTTTGCTCAAGCGGATGGCTTGTTTATTGCCGGTGCTAGTTCGACGTTCGAGTACAACCCCAAACTGGCTGACATCGATGGCGATGGGGACATCGACATCATCCGCAATGCCATTTGGAAAAACGATGGAATGGGAGTCTTCATCCAATCGTCAGTTCCGGTTTATCGGGGCGAGATCGTCGCCATTGAGGACATGGACGGCGACCGTGATCTCGACATCGTGTCGGCGTCTGGTGGCAACGCTCAGGCGAGTAATCCGCATCTGGAAATCTGGTCGAATGACGGAACCGGTACGTTCACGCTCACTCGGCTGTTTGAAAATGTGACTTGGGCCGCGCTGAGTCGGCCAACGGATGTGGTGGATGTGGATGGCGACGGCGACTTGGATATCTACCAAGCGGCACCGACCGTCGCGAAGAGTCATCTCTGGCTCAATCGAGGGAACGGAGAGTTCAATCGCTCAGCCAGACCAGGCTTGTTTGGAGAAGGAGTCAGTTCAGTCACGTGGGGTGACATCGACGGTGACGGCGATGCGGATGCCATCGTGAAAACCGACAAGACCTCCGTCTGGTGGAACAACAAAGGAGTGTTCTCGCGCGGAACTCAGGATCTCAGAAAAGCTGTGGCAGGAGGAATCGCGTCGCCGACATTGGCCGACTTCGATAACGACGGAGATCAAGACATCGTTACCCAAATGAGCACCGGCGAGTGGACTGTGCTCATCAATCAGAACGGGCGGTTTGAAGACCTGGGCTATCGGCTGGGACAGATGACGTCCGGCAGCTACGCATCCGACGTTCGAGTTGCGGATGTAAACACGGATGGTCGGACTGATTTGCTCTTTGGTTTGTATGGCTCGTGGAATGCTTGGTTGAACTTGGGCGAATTGCAAACCGTCACGCTACCGACAGCGGGCGGGCGATTCGTGCTGACTCGCGATGGCGAGCAATTCGTTTTGAAAACGGAATCAGGAACCGAACTGACGCGCGGACCCATTGCTGGAAAAACATTGCTCGTCGCTGGAAGCGCGGTCGCGGACCAGTTGGTCGTGGATGTCTCGCAAGGGAATCCGCTGCCGAAGTTCGGCCTCAGTTTTCGTGGTACTGCTGGGAACGACGGACTCGAACTGACTGGCGGCTCAGTGGACTCCGTGGGCTACGAGATCAATCGAGGCAGAAACAATCGCGTTCGAGTCGGCGATCGTTGGATCGAACTCTCAGCGATTGAGTCGTTGTCCGACGGGCTGATCGCGGCCGATCGGAAATTCAAAGCCAATTACTCAGTCACGCTTTCGGCGGGTGAGTCGCCAACCGACGGTCTCATGCGGCTGGACATCGCTCCGGATGGTGACACGCAGCCGCTCACGCGGATCGACTTCGCTGTTCCGAGCAACTCATTGTCGATCGAAGGAGACAGTTACCGAACAATTCGTATGGCGTCAGTGGATGACTCACTCACGGGAATGCTCAGTGCATCGAATGCAGAGACGATCGACGCCTCGGCTTTGTCGATTCCAGTCACGCTCAGCAACGGCACGGTTCTGTTGGGTGGCTCAGGAAATGACACTCTCGTTTCGCTATCGACTCGACTTTATGGATTTCTCTGGAGTACCAATTCAAAGCTCATCGGTGGAGCGGGTGACGACACGATCAGCGGCACAGGCAATTTGATCGGTGGCGAAGGAAACGATTCATTGACCGGCGGAGCGGGAAGCGATCTGCTCGATGGCGGCTCCGGTAACGACACGCTGAATGGTGGCGGCGGACATGATCTGCTTCTCGGTAGAATCGGTGCCGACCTGCTCGATGGCGGGGATGGCGATGACGTGTTGCTCGCTGATCTGGAAGCCGTTCATTGGATTGACGGAGCGGAAGATTCGTCGGCGATTCCGGATGTCGAACAACTCGTTGACACGTTGCTGGGTGGTGCCGGTGACGACGCACTGATTGCTGGACTTGGAGCCGATCTGCTCGATGGCCAAGCCGGAATCGACACACTCAGCGGACTCGATGCGGATGACGTTATCGCAAACTCCGAAGCAGCGGATCGAGTTGCTGAACTGGCGCAGCGGCAAATCGTTTTTCGTCAAGGTACGATTTACAACCGCGACCATTGGGTCATCCCGGTTGCCGGTGAAAAGTTAGAAATCAATGTGTCGCAGCCGGGAAGCAAAGTCGTCGTTCTGAGTGACAGTGTGCCAAACGAACTCGCAGGCGAACTACCGTCAAACGCAATCGACAAGATCGTGGTGCTCGGCAGCCCGCAAGCGGAGGACATCGACATGTCGCAACTTTACGCACGATCGTTCGCGTTTCTCGGTGCGGGGGACGACAAGTTTATCGGCTCGCAGAATGAAACGTCCGTCATGGCGGGAGCCGGTAATGACAGCGTTTTTGGGGCGTTGAACAGTCGGGCTGACATCAGAGGCGGTGACGGAAACGACTTGCTCTTCGCTGGACCATATGGAGGCCAACTATTAGGTAATGCTGGTGAAGACACGCTCGTCGGAACCGCCAACGGAATTTATTTTTCCGGAGGCGACGGGAATGACGTGCTGATCGGAGAGGTCGGAAACGATTACCTGTCGGCGGATGCGGGTGACGATTTGGTGTTGGGCGGAGCGGGGAACGATACCGTCTTTGGCGGTTCTGGAGTTGACACGATCGACGGTGGAAGCGGAACGAATTCCAATTACGAGAAGGATCCAACTGATGTCGTCAACGGCGGTCGCGTTGGATTCTTCGATGTGATCACAGGGCGGCTTTCGATCTACTGCGCCGAGAAAGTGGTGTTGCGAGCGGATGTGGCGAATGGCCAACTGCAAATTTTGGTGGCGGGAGTTGCTGACGCTGGATTGGGAAGCGTGCCGGTCAGTGCGATTCAAAGTGTGTTGGTGTTTGGCAGCTCTGCGGCGGATTCGATTGACCTGTCGGCACTCACTATCGCGGCGACAGTCTATGGAGGTTCTGGCAACGACACGATCATCGGCACGCAATCGGCTGACATCATCAACGGTGGCTTCGACAACGACTCGATCAACGGCGGCTCCGGCGACGACACATTGCTGGGCAACGACGGCAACGACACGCTCAATGGAGATGCCGGTCGCGATGTGCTCAATAGCGGCACCGGCAAAGATTCGCTCAACGCCGGAGCGGACAATGATTAACGCACGCGTCACGAGCTACACCGAACGAACCAACCGGCTGTGTCGTCTTTTCTGGCTGCCTCCACACGTTTCGATTACCGTCGTCGAACAGCGGAATCTAGAAAAGTATCTCGACCTCGTTCTGTATCACGAGCCATTATGAAACACGCCTTTGTGCTTCTCTTCGTTTTGATCCTCTGCCAGTTCACGATGCTTCAGGCTGACGAGCCGAAGCGGTATGAACTCACGGCGCGGGCGAGTCTGGTTGATTCGCGAGCGAAGGCGCACCCAGAGATTGGGTTTGTCTTTGAAAAGGATGGTAAGCCTCAGGACGTACAACAGGCCTTTGTTGATACGCGAGTTGCTCCGCGCGGGAAGTTGGTGATCTGGTTGATGGGGCACAACGGGCCGCTGTTTGAGCGGCTGTCTGGTTACGGCCTGCATGCCATTCAGGTTCATTACGCGAACGGCTGGTTTGGGAAGCTCAACAAGGAGCCTCCGCCGGATGACAAATATCTCGGCCGCATACGATTGGAAGCGGCGACCGGTGAGGACTTCAGCGATGCGATCGACATCCCGAAACCTGACGGGATGGCGGAGCGATCATTTCAGTTTGTGAAGTGGTTGGCCAAAGAGAATCCTCAAGGAAAATGGGAGCAATTCATCTCAGCCGACGGCAAAACGCTACGTTGGGAGAACGTGATCATGGCGGGGATATCTCACGGTTCGACCACCGCCGCGCGGTTTGCCATCCATCAAAAGGTCGATCGAGTGGTCATGCTCTCCGGCCCGCGCGACCAATTAGAGAATTGGTATTCGCTGCCGTCTGCGACTCCGGCCAATCGGTTCTTTGGTTTCACGCACGTGCTCGACGGAGGTTGGACTGCGGACCATTATTGCCGTTCCTGGGAGTTGCTTGGGCTACATCAATTCGGGCCGATTGTGGATGTCGATCAGACTAAACCACCGTTTGGCAATTCGCGGCGATTGATTACCAATGCCGATGTCAAAAAGGATGCCAACCGCGCCCACTCTTCGTCACAGCCGGGAGGTGCTGCCGTGAAAGACGCTTCGGGCAAGTTCATCCACGAAGAAGTCTGGCGATACCTCTTCACGCATCCGGTCGATCAAGTCGGCGAACCGGTCGCGGCTGATCCTGATTGTCGGAAAGATCACAGCAAGGTGAGCAAATGACCGCGATCAATTCACGATTCGGGAATCTGACAAAGAATTCGTTGGATGCGGTTTCAGAACTAACCCGAAGCGTGAGCGAGGGCGATCCTACGCGGGATTTCCCGATGCCCTCGCTGACACTTCGGGTTGGTAATTCAGTTTTGCAACCACTTCGGCGAACTCGTCGTGAGTTTCTTTGGAATGCGGGCGGTGGTCTTGGCGGAGTCGCTCTGGCGGCGATGTTGGCGAGTGATCAATTACTCGGCAGCGAGGCGAAGACTTCAAAGAATCCGCTGGCGAACAAGGCGGGGCACATTCCGGCGAAAGCGACGAATGTCATTCAGATCTTTTGCCCTGGCGGAATGAGTCATGTTGATACGTGGGACTACAAGCCGGAACTCGAACGACAACACGGACGGCCGTTTGATGCGGAGCTTGGTAAGCAGACGTTTGCCGGTATCGGCGGGAACTATGCGAAGAGCTTTTGGAAGTTCCGTCAGCATGGTGATTGCGGTCGTTGGTTGAGCGATCTGTTTCCGAGGCTCGCGAGTCACGTCGATGACATGGCTTTTATTTACTCAATGCAGAGCAAGTCGGCCTTGCATGGGCCGGCGATGTTCATGGCCAACAGCGGGTTCATTCGCCCCGGCTTTCCGAGCATGGGTGCGTGGGTGACTTACGGGCTGGGGAGCGAGAGCGACAACTTGCCAGCGTATGTCGTCTTACCCGATCCACGTGGCCTACCGCCGGGAGGACTCGCGAATTGGGGAGCGGGCTTTCTGCCAGCGGTCCATCAAGGGACGGTCATCGAGACATCGGCGTCGCGACCTCCGATTGCAGATTTGTTTCCGCCTGCCAATCGCGCGTTCTCTCCGGAATCAGAGCGAGAGGGTCGTGAGTTCTTGCGTTTGCTGAACTCGACTCACGCGGAGTCGCGCGGCGATTCGTTACTCGAGGCTCGCATCGCAGCGTATGAGCTGGCGGCGAAGTTGCAGTTGAGTGCGCCGGAAGCAGTCGATGTTGCGAGCGAGAGTGCGGCGACGCTCAAGCCGTATGAACTCGATGATCTCGATGTCGGGCCGTTTGGCCGACAATGTTTGCTCGCGCGACGCTTGGTCGAACGAGGCGTTCGCTTCGTGCAGATCTTCTGTGGAGCGGAGAACACGTCGTCGAAAAAGATCCGCCCGAATTGGGACAGTCACGAAGACATCGTCCGCGATCACGGCTACTGGGGCCGAGTGCTCGACACCGGTGCGAGTGCGTTGCTGGCCGACTTGAAACAACGCGGCCTGCTCGAATCAACGCTCATCATCTGCACGTCGGAGTTCGGTCGGCAGCCCTTCATGCAAGGTGCTCAGAAAGGTCGCGATCACAACCCCGGCGTCTTCACAGCGTGGATGGCTGGAGGGGGCATTCGAGGTGGGACCAGTCACGGCACCAGTGATCCGCTCGGCTTCAAAGCGGGAGAACATCCGAGCTACTCGTATGATCTGCACGCGACCGCGTTGCACTTGTTGGGACTCGATCATGAGCGGCTGAGTTTCTATCACAATGGCATTCAACGACGTCTGACCGACGTGCATGGGGAAGTGATAAGAGAGCTGCTGGTTTAAGCCAGAAAATCGCAACCGATACCTCGCTCGACAGAGCCCCCACCGAACTTGTCTCGGTGGCTCGCAGGATTTTGCACAACGTGATGCAGTATTTCATGTGAAAGTAGTTGTAGTGCAAAAGCCCGATTTCCACCGAGCAAGCTCGGTGGGTGTGTGATCGTCTTTCTGCACCACGTATAAACTCCGTTGTTGATGAAGCAACGACATCACTGATTTGGAGAGATCAACAATGGCTGGGATCACGGTTGCTGTTTTGACGGATGTTGGCGGGGCACACCTGGAAGCGTATCTCGCTGGGCTGGCGGTGACTGAGGAGGTCGCCGCAGTTGTCGTTGCTGATCCGAGTGGGGCCAGTGAAGTGTCTGCCAAGAAACTCCTGGGAGCGAAGCTGAAAAGTTTTGAACGCGACCATGCGAAAGCGTTGGCAGATCATCAGCCGTCTTTTGCGCTCGTGACTGTGGAAGCGGTGAAAGCTCCGCCGCTCATTCGGGCCGCACTCGAAGCGAACTGCCATGTGCTGGCCGAGAAGCCTTCATGCGTGAGAGGCGAAGACTTTGAACCGCTCGCGAGACTGGCGGAGATGAAGCATCGGAATCTCGCACTCGCGTTGGCCAATCGGCTGCTTAACACGGTGCAGACCGCTCGCAAAATGATTCGATCGGGACAGATCGGCAAGCTTTATGGCTGCGAGCTGCACATCGTCGCTGATCAAACTCGGTTGAAGAGTGCGACCTATCATCAGTCCTGGTTCGCTGATCGAGCACGTTCTGGCGGTGGGCACTTAATGTGGCTCGGCATCCATTGGATCGACCTCATCATGTACTTGACCGAATCGAAGATCGTTGAAGCAGCAGGCTTCGCTGGAATCGTCGGTGGGCAGCCATTGAAGGTTGAGGACTCAGCGGCGATGGCGGTTCGCTTCGATAACGGGAGTTTTGGCACGATCACCAGCGGCTACTACCTCGATAAAGGCTATCATTCGCACCTCAAGATTTGGGGCTCGCACGGCTGGGTGCAACTTGAGCCACACGGCGGCGAGCCGCTGGTGTGGTACAGCACCAAAGAAAGTGCGCCACAAATTCAGAAGTACGCTGGCCCGGTCAATGAGTCGAGCTACACGCCGTTGATCAAAGCATGTGTTCGAGCAAGTCTGGATCTCGAACCACAACCACTCACCGGTGCCGAAAGTTTGCATGCGTTGAAGACGGTTTTCGCTTGCTATCGTGCGGCGGAGACAGGGCAATCACAGAAGGTCTGAGAAGAAGAGCAATTGGTCATTGATTATTGGGGATCAGAATCAAATGACCGATGATCAACGACCAATTGCTTCCCACAATCCGTTCTGATCTCCAACAGGAACTTCATACAAGCATGGTTTATCTCAATCGCATTTATACAAAGTCTGGAGACGCGGGCGAAACAGGGCTGGGCGATGGGACGCGCGTCCCAAAGACTCATGTTCGGATCTCGGCGTATGGCGGCGTCGATGAATTGAACTCGGTCCTTGGTGTGGCGCTGACAACAGAGATGCCTGATGATCTGCGCCGACAACTGACTTTAATTCAGAACGATCTGTTCGATTTGGGCGCCGATCTTTGTGCGCCCGAAACTGACAAAGACCTCGGCTACGAACCGCTGCGCATTTCAGCTCACCAAGTCACAACGCTGGAGCATTTGATCGACGGGCACAACGAGAAGTTGAAACCGCTCACCAGTTTCATTCTGCCGGGAGGAACTCCTGCTGCCGCGCATCTGCATGTGGCTCGCACCGTCTGCCGTCGCGTCGAGATCGCAGTCCAGCGTCTTGCCGAAACGGAACTGATCAACCCGCAAGCGACGATCTACCTCAATCGCCTCTCCGATCTACTCTTTGTCGTTGCCCAAGTCTGCAACAACCACGGAGCCGACAACATCATGTGGATCCCGGGAAAGAATCGGAGTGTTGAGGAAAAAGCATCCGAGGTTACGTGATCCTCACTTCGGATCGGCAGACCCACGGACGACTCGCGTGAGGTCTTCACCGAGGATTGATGGGCACCAGTATTTTTCGATGTGCTCAACGACCAATTCGGTGCCGCGAGTGTGGCTGACGTACGGCTTCTCACGTGGGTCGTACATCGCGTCAGTCAGGTCGCGAACGAGCACAACGTTGAAGCCCTGCTTAACCATCTGCCGAATACCGAACGGTCTGCCGAGCACGCACATGTTGGTATGCGCACCCATCAGGACGATGTTCTTTAGACCCTCTTGCTTGAGATAGCTGTAGATCTCTTCGCCGTTATCGCTGACGCCGTCCCAACCGGAGATCGTCAGGCCGGGATGTTGCCGAGTGAATTTCTGCACGTAGGCTCCAATGACGGGGTCGTCGCACGGCTGCTTGGAGACATCAATAGGGAGTTCGGGTTCGCGTTTTGGATCAACATAGCACCACGCTTCGAGCGGCAGTTCCGGCTTCGCCTTTTGTGCCTGCTGCATTCGTTTGCGTTGCGGCATGTCGGCATACAAGTAGGTCACGCCGCTGGGAGCGTGAATGACCGTCGCGCCGTGATTCCTCGCGGCAGTGAGGACGGCGTTCATGCGTGGAGCCATCTCGGCCACTCGCTCGGCAGCCAGCTTGCAGTAGTGGTCGTCCCACATATCGCAAATGATGATCGCGGTCTCGGAGGCATTCCAAACCGCTTCTTTGCTTTGCTCTTTCGATTCGCTACTTCCCTTGGTGACCTCTGTTCGATTTCGTTGGCGGAGCACAAACTGGCCTGGCACCTTGGGTTTATTGGCGATCTTTTCGACGGCCACTTCCGCTTTCGGATCAGCCGCACTCAATGAAGTGATTCCGAATCCCGCGTGCATGTTGAACGTGATTAAAAGCCCAGTCAGCAAAACATGAACCGGAGAGTCACTCTGGAGTCGAAGGGTTCGGAAGAGCTTCATTGGCGGATCCTTTTGTGAGTACATTCCGTGGCGATTTATGGGCAAAGCCAGTCTTGCAACGATCTGTTGGTAATCCACGCTTAAAGCAATCGGTCATGCTCTGGCAGAGGTGATCTGCTACAAACCGTCGCCTGTGGCGATCTTGTCTTGTGGCCGCCGCTTTAGCCAGCCAGCCGTCCGATTGAGAGGCTTGCGCTCATGACATCTTTAACTCATTGTCGCGTGACATACTCACCCTCGCGGACGCAGCGGATCAGTACGCTCCGAGCTTGTGAAGAAATGCCGTGGGGCACATTTCCAATGTGCCTAATCAACGTAATTTCGAGCACGTTGAAAACGTGCTCCACGAAATTTTCACAAGCTCTCCGCGACAATGTATGTCGAGTCGTTGCACTGGGATTGTACGGTCTGGTTCTCGCGTTGGGTGCGACCACGTTTCTGACGAAGGCTGTGGCCGAAGAGTTTTTGATAGGGACTCCGTTTCACAAGGTACTTGATCAATCGACTGGTCTGACTTGGTCCGGTGATTCGTTGCGGAATGCACTGCAAGAGTTATCGCGGTCGAAGAAGGTTGCGATTCTGCTCGATCGGCGAATTGATCCGACTCAAGAATTGAAACTGTCGCGCGCGAACATCCCGTTGCGAGACTTGATTGTTGCCATCGCAGATTTCGTGGGTGCGGGTTCAACGGTTGTTGGAAATGTCGTCTATGTCGGGCCGAAGCCGAGTGCCGAGCGGTTGACGTTGCTTATCAAGCTTCGTGGGCAGGAGCTCGCGCAACTCGCCGCGACCAAATCTGCGCCGATGGCGAAGGAGGCGAAAGAGCCCAAGAACTTGTGGCAGACCCGGGCTGCGAAGTTCAAAGATCAGCGGACGTTGAGTTGGGTCGATTTCGATCACCCACGCGAATTGCTGCAACAATTGGAAACTAGGTATCAGTTTGAGATCGAACAACTCGACAAAATACCGCACGATTTGTGGGCCGGGAATTCGCTCCCGCAGGTCACTGCGGCGGAAGCATTGTCGCTATTGCTGATCCAGTTCGGCTCGACATTCCAGTTTCTTCCTGACCGCGCGGCGATCCGCATCGTGCCGCTTCGTGAAGAAGAAGCGGTTGTCGAAAGGAGTTATTCGACTCCTGCAAGTCAGTCTGAAAAGGTCATTCGCGAGCTACGCGACAAGTTCCCGAAGGCGAAGATCGAACAAAAAGAGATGAAGGTCACAATTCGAGCGACCGCTGAGCAACACTTGTTGATCGCTCAGATCATGAAACAATCGGCCACAGGAAACACGGTTAGGTCACCCGTCAAAAAATCGGGATCGAAGTCTGACAAACCCGAGCCTTCGCCGCTCAGTCGTAAGCACACGTTGACCGTCAAGAACGCCTCGTTGTTGGAAGTCATCAAGACGTTCGAGGGAGCCGGAGTACGTTTCGACTATGACCGCGAGCAGTTAGAGGTGGCCAAAATTTCGCTCGACCGCAAAGTGGACATCGACGTGAAAGGGATGACCGCCGATGCGATCTTCAGTCAGTTGCTTGAGCCACTCGGCTTAGAAGTCAGTGCTGAAGGGGAGACGTTGCGGCTGAGTCCGAAGCAGAAGTAGCAGTGGTTATTGGTCTTGGATGAGATGTTTAACCGCACGCCGCAGTCACGCGCGTTTTGAAACGCGCGTGCCTGTGGCATGCGGTTATAATGATCGAACAAAATAACTCACCGAAGACCGCGTGAGGTGTAACTCTGCGATAAAAACGAAACAGCCCGGCTTCGTCGTGAAACCGGGCTGTCATGTTCGGTGATGGCACGCAGACTTACTTCGCTGCGGCTTCCAGAACGGCGAACGGGCTGATGCGGAAGACTTTCTCGGTGATGAGATCCTTCTCAGCTTGAGTCTTCGCTTTCGCAAACTTCGCGCGGAACTTTTTCAGTTGTTCGCGACGCTTCCGCTTCCGAGCCAATTCACGCTGACCTTCAATGCGTCCCATAGTCGATCGTAACCTCACACCCTGAAAACGATGATTGGCGGTTAAATTCCCGCAGTCGAGGGGCGGACTTTTAGCGATCCCGTCCAACAGGGTCAACACGCGGAATGAGTTCAGTCATTATTTGGGCGTGCTTGTTCCGCCTGACGCGATTGCGGAAGCCATTTCAGGCATCAGTTCAGACTGCGGTTGAAATCCATAAAGCCTCTCTGTGAAACGCTGGCGAGTCGCACAGTCGCAGGCTCGACGAACTGCAGTCGTCACTTCATCATGTTCCGCCTCTTGATGCTCCGCCCGAATCTATTTGATATCCCGCCTTCTGGATAAGGAACGATCTCGATGTCCGCTCGATTTTGCTCTTGGTCAGCCATCCTAGCGATGGCTCTGCTGTTGCCGACGTTCTCTGTTGTTGCTCAAGACTCTGCCAACGGAAAACTCTTCACGCAGAAACCGGAGATTGCTCCGTCCGCAGGTCAGCCGGAAGAGAAGAAAGCCGACACGCCAACGGTCAATCAGTTTGCGGAGGGACCGGCTCCAAGTTGGATTTGGGGAGACGATCAAAACAAGAAATACTTTGTGCGCAAGAAGTTCAATGGCGGGACGCAATTCGCGTTTCTGAAGGCCGCGTGCGACAACGTCATGGTGGTGTGGCTCAATGGTGAGAAAGTCGCCGCCAGCGACAATTGGAATGAACCCGCAGAATTGGAGATCAAGGGACGACTTAAGCCGGGAGAAAATCTGATCGAGGCCGAGATCACGAATGCTGGTGGACCGGCGGGATTTGTCGCCAAGATCGTGCTGCTGAATCGAGATGGCAAAAGTCGCTTTGTGATCACAGATGATTCGTGGGAAGTCGCAGAAACTCGCGATGCCAAAGAGTGGGGCAAGGCAAAAGTCGTTTCGGGTTTAGACGGACATCCGGGCGGAAAAGCGTTCGTCGAAGGTGCCGCTGCCGAAAGTGGGCCTCGCGATCTTTTCAATCTGTTGCCCGGCTTTCAGGTCGAGAAGCTGTTCACGGTGCCGAAGGAAAAACTTGGCTCGTGGGTCAACATGACGACTGATCCGAAAGGCCGGCTAATTGTCAGCGATCAAGGCAACCTTGGCCTGTGCCGAGTTACTCCGCCAGCCATCGGCAGCAACGAAGAAACGAAAGTCGAACTGCTCGACGTGAAGATCGACGGCAAAATGATGTCCGGCGCACAGGGATTGCTGTGGGCGTTCGACAGCTTGTACGTCGTCTGCAACGGCGGGCCGGGGAGCGGGCTGTATCGCTGCAAGGACACCGACGGCGACGACCAATTCGACAAGGTCGAGAAGTTGCGTGACATCCCCGGCGGCGGCGAGCACGGGCCGCACGCGATTCGATTGTCGCCCGACGGAAAATCGCTGTTCGTCGCGGCGGGGAATCACACGAAGTTGCCGTTTGAGGTCACACGCAACACCGAACCGCAGATGATGGGCGGCCAGCGCACCGAGCAAATGCGAGCGACTCTGCCGGAAGGATTTTCGTCGCGCTTGATGCCGAACTGGGACGAAGATGTCCTGTTGCCCCGTTATTGGGATCCCAGTGGTCATGCCGCGGGCGTGCTCGCGCCGGGCGGGTGGATTTGCAAAATCGACCCGGATGGCAAGACGTGGGAGGTGTTTTCGTCCGGCTATCGCAACCAGTTCGACTTCGCGTTCAACGCGGATGGCGAGATGTTCGCCTACGACGCCGACATGGAATATGACTTTGGTTCGCCGTGGCATCGTCCGACGCGAGTCGTCCACGCGACCAGCGGCAGCGAGTTCGGTTGGCGCAGCGGCACCGGCAAGTGGCCGAGCTACTACATCGACAGCCTGCCGGAGCTGATCAACATCGGCCCCGGCTCGCCCGTCGGCGTCGAGTTCGGTTACGGCACCAAGTTCCCCGCCAAGTATCAGAAGGCGTTGTTCATCTGCGATTGGACCTACGGCACGATGCACGCCATCCACATCGAGCCGTCCGGCTCCAGCTACAAAGCGACGAAGGAAGAGTTCGTCTCGCGCACGCCGCTGCCGCTGACCGACTGCACCGTCGGGCAGGACGGAGCCTTGTACTTCACCATCGGCGGCCGAGGCGCTCAGTCCGAGTTGTTCCGAGTCACCTACGTCGGCAAGGAAGACACGCAGCCGGTCGATGCAAAGGATCGCGCACCCATCGTCCCCTTCGGCGGCACCTTCGGCGGCGGCGTGACGACGCACGGCTTGAGGGAAAGTCGTAAAGGGTACGAGTCGCTCCACGTTGGTCAGCGCAATCCCGAGATGATTTCTCTTCTCATGGGACTCGGTAATGCTGATCGGTTTACTCGATACGCCGCGCGCGTTGCCGTCGAGCGACTCACGATCGACTCATGGCTCGACACATTCATTGCCCTTGAAGCCAAACTTCGATCCAACGAGAAGGATATTGCTGCTGGCTTTGGCGCTGACGAAGTCAAGAAGCAGAGACTCATGCGCCATGACATCGAGATCAATGTTTGCGTTGCATTGGCGCGTCAGGCTGACGCCGAGAATCTGACGTTGCGGAGAATCGTCGGAATTCTCGCCGACATCGACGCCAAAGAACTCGACGAGCGGCGGCAACTCGATTTGCTGCGCGCCTACCAACTCTCGTTCATCCGGCTGGGCAATCCCGACAAGGAGACGTGCGCCGCGCTGGCGAAGAAGTTTGACGAACTGTTCCCGCAGAAGTCGGACTTCGTCAACCGCGAGCTGTCGATCCTGATGGTTCACTTCCAGTCGCCGGGAGCCGTCAAAAAATTGGTGCCGGTGCTGGCTCAGGAGCGAGTCGCGTCGCAGCAGCCGGTCGGCGAGTTGCTCAGCCGCAACAAAGGCTACGGCGGAGTCTTCGCCGCGATGCTCGCCAACCAGCCCGACCAGCAGCAGTACCACTACGCCTTCGTCCTGCGGAACCTGAAGACCGGCTGGACGCTCGACGACCGCAAGGCGTACTTCGCGTGGTTCGAGAAAGCCCGCACCTGGAGCGGCGGGGCCAGCTATCCCAAATACCTGACCAACATCGACAACGACGCCTTCGCCAACTGCACCGACGCCGAACGCCTCGCCATCGAAGCTCTCGGCGTCCGCAAACCCTACGTCATCCCCGAACTCCCCAAAGCCAAAGGCCCCGGCAAGGACTACTCCGTTGACGAAGTCCTCGCGTTAGCGACGGACAAACTGAAAGGCCGCGACTTCAAGAACGGCGAGAAGATGTACAAGGCCGCCCGCTGCGTCGTCTGCCACCGCTTCGGCGGCGACGGCGGAGCCACCGGCCCCGACCTCACCCAACTCGCCGGCCGCTTCATCTTGAAAGACCTCACCGAAGCCACCGTCGATCCGAGTAAAGTCATCTCCGACCAATACAAAGCCTCGGTCATCGAAACCAAAGCCGGCAAAATCATCACCGGCCGCATCGTGAGCGAATCAAAAGACTCGATCACAATCGTCGTCGATCCCGAAAACGCCACGAAGACCGTCGAGGTCAAAAAGTCCGACATTGAAACGAACCAACCCTCAAAGGTCTCGCTGATGCCGAAGGACTTGCTGAAGACCCTCAACGAAGACGAAGTCCGCGACTTGCTGGCATACCTGCTGTCTCGCGGTAATCCCAACGACGCGATGTTTAAGAAATAACCTGGAGTGCGGTGGCCCGACACCGCCCTTGGATCAATTGGAATAACGATCTGCAAACTCCAGAAACTGCTGCCATGCAACGTCGATTGTCCCGAAGGTCGCTGGTCAGAAAGCTCAGCGTCGTTGTTCCAAATGTGGGAGGGCTGCGTCGAGCCGCAGCACTCCAGGGGAAGAGCGATGTCCCAACCATTTAAATTGCGAGAGCAATTGATTCGGCGGATACGCAGGTTGTCAGAATCCGCATTGCCGCGAATTGAGGAACTGGTGGTTGAGTTGGAGCACGCGCAGTCGGAATTGCCGAAGGTGTTTGCACACGATGTCGCGGCAAGGAAAGCCGAAAGTCAATCGCCGTGTTTGTTGGAGGGCGGTGTCGAGCCACCGCACTCCAGGGTTTGGCCGCACGCTCCGATTCACAAGTTGAGCGAACACGGGACTTACATGGTCACGACGGGGACGCTCCACAAGCAGCATCTTTTTCGCGGCGATGAGCGGTTGGATTTGTTGGAAGGAAAGCTGCTGGAACTGACAGAGCAATACGGCTGGCAATTGGAGGCGTGGGCGGTGTTCTCGAACCACTACCATTTCGTCGCTCATGCGTGACCGACTGCCCACAAGCTGAAGGACATGCTCAGCCATCTGCACTCAGCAACTGCAACAGCGATCAATTTGCTGGATCGCGAATCGGGCCGGCAAGTGTGGCACAACTTTTGGGACACGGAGTTGACGATCGAGACGTCCTACCTGGCGCGGCTGCACTACGTGCATACCAACGCGGTCAAACATGGGCTTGCAAAAGTCGCGAATCAATACCGCTGGTGCTCGGCGGCGTGGTTCGAGCGCACGGCAACTCCCGCTCAGGTCAAAACGGTCTATAGCTTCGGCCTCTCAAGCGTGCGTGTGCTGGATGAGTTCTGACTGTGGACCCCACCCATTAATACCCCGCTGGTCGTCCACCTTTGCGGAAGTCGCTGGCGGCTCGTAGCCCGTCGGGGGAGCGGGAGACTGCTTGGCATGACGCGCTCGCGGCGAGTTTGTGTGTTGTGTGGCCGAGAGCCCTCAACGGGGCTTGCAGCGAGTCAAACAGTCGCGGTTCGAGATCGAGCACGTCGGGTAGCCATTGATGGTGCAGTCGAGGGGCTTTCACTGCGAAGGCCGGCGTTAGGTTTCGGCGAGTCAGGTTCAACAGGACTTGAGTCGTCGCGGTGATGATGCGTGGGCCGCCTGCTGCTCCGACTGCGAAGACCGCTTTGCCATCTTTCACGATGATCGTTGGCGTCATGCTGGAGAGCGGCTTCTTGCGAGGTGCGATGGCGTTTGCTCGGCTTTGCGTCAAACCAAACGCGTTCGGCTGGCCGGGGACAGCGGCGAAGTCGTCCATCTCGTTGTTCAACAGAATGCCGAATTTCGGATCGACGATCCAACTGCCGTATTCAGTGTTGATTGTTTCGGTGCAAGCCACGGCGTTGCCTTCGCGATCGATGATCGAAAAGTGCGTCGTCCCGGAATCGTTCACCGGCTCGAAGCGACCGTAACTTTTTGTCGGTTGCGTGTGCAGCAAATCAATACGTGAGGCGAGTTCGCGAGCGTGTTCACGGCTGATCAATCGCTTGGTCGGGACATCGACGAAGTCTGCATCGCCGAGGAACTCCGCGCGATCCGCGAACGTATGCTTGAACGCTTCGGTCAAACGATGCGCGAACTCTGGGCTGTCGGCCTCGAGCTTGTCGATCGACTTTGTCGGGTCGCGTGCATCTAGCTCTTCGAGGATTTGCAGTGTCGTGAGCAGTGCGATGCCGCCGCTCGATGGGGGAGGCATCGTGACAACATCGTAGCCGTGATATTTCAGTGTCAGGGGTTCGCGCTGGATCGGTCGCATGTCACGCAGGTCGGCTGTGGTGAGCAGTCCGCCGTGCTGTTGACTGACTTTGATCAATGCTTCCGCGACAGAACCGGAGTAGAAGCCAGCCGCGCCGCGAGCGGCGATCTGCTCGAGTGCAGGAAGTTGTGGAGACGTGACTTTATCACCTCGTTTCACTGGCTTCCCTTCGTTGAGATACAGATCGTGAAACGTGTCGAATTGTGAACGAAAATCTTGGGGCCAGCTCTGCCATTTCTTCTGAGCAGTTCGTTGAGTCGTCACAAAATGATTGTCAGCCGGGACACCTTCGCGAGCCAGTCGAATCGCCGGGGCAACGACATCGGCAATCGGGAGCCGACCATACTTTTCGACAGCATGACACAAGCCAGCAACATGTCCTGGAACCGCTGCCGCTAGCGGACCACGTACGCTGCGCGAGGGTAGATCTTTGGTTGTTGCAACGGATCGCTCCGTGTCGGCAGCGAACATGTCGACGGTCGCGTTGAGCGGCGCTCGCTCGCGGTAATCGAGCACGATCGAACGCTGTTCCTGCGCGTTCCAAATCACCATGAAGCCGCCGCCCCCGAGTCCGGAACTTGCTGGACGTAAGACAGACAACGCGAAGCCAACGGCTGCGGCGGCATCAACGACGTTGCCACCTTTTCGCAGTATCTCGACACCGACTTCGCTGGCGAGCGGATGATCGGCGGCAACGGCGGCTTGCTGATAAACGGCGGACGAGTCGGCGGCCTGTGAGTCAGTAGGCTCTTCGGCTGAGCAGTTCGTGTTGGTGATGACGATGAGCGAACTGAAGAAGAAGACGAGCAACAATGTGGCAATGGGAAGTGATTTGAGATCTGAGATCGGAGATTTCAAATCGGTGAGTTTTCCCGTTCTCATGGCGAAGCAACTTCAGAAGGATGTGTTGAACACACGACAGCACGACGTGCCGACGATTGGTTTCGTTTGAACCACTCGCTGGCGCGTCGTGCTTATTGTTCTTGAGGTCGGAGGACTTGGCTTCCTTTAAGAAGGAGAGCCGACAAGCTGGCCGCTTGTGACTATGTCTTCGTCTTTAGAAGAACCCACCCCCCCCGCCGAAGCCGCCTCCTCCACCGCCACCGCCACCACCTCCACCTTGATTGCCGTTGTTGCCGTTGTTGCCACCTCGACTGCCGATGAAGCGATAGTAGTCGGATTCACCTTCGGAGGAGTTCATCCCCTTCTCATAAGACGGGGAAACGACAACTCGGGTGACGGCGTCGGGGTTGCCGAAGTCGGACAGAATTTGCACGACGATGTTGCGCCGAAGTTGGTCGAGTTCTGGATCGGAGTTGTGTTCGGAGCGTTCGACCAAGACAGGGAACGGTGTGCTTCTCATACGGGCGGCAATGTCCATGACATGGTCCTTGCCATCCGGTGTCAGTTCCGCCGTGTTGTAGCGGAAGTGAAGTCGATTCATGATGAAGTCGCACGCTTCGCCATTCATTTCCTGTTGGTGGTAATGATCGCGAACGGTGCTTCCCAACGGATAAGTGTTGGGAATCGCAAAGGAGCGTCGCGAGCCGAGGCTCGGAAAGCAGCCGATGATCGTGGTCGCCACGGCGGCGGTGAGTAACACGCCCAACCGCGACTTGAGTGCGCGTTGGCCTGTGCTTGAGTTCGTGCGAATGGTCATAGCCCCTCCTCCGTGAATTCACTCACCGTCCCCCCACTCCGGAGGGGTTCTGATTAGTTATCGGCTGTTTGGCCCGTGTGGGCGATTGGTCAGGCAGAAGTTGCCGTCAGGCAGAGTAGACGAGTCACTCCGTGACCCGAAGGTTCCGGTCACAGCGTGACCGGTCTACGTCTTACCGATATCTGCCACCGTTGTTGCTACGTGGCGCTTGGTAGTCTGCAGGTTGCACTCCGCCATTCGGCTTTGGTGCGTTGTATCCCGCAGGTTGAACCGAACCGCGACTGAATGGATTCCAGCTTTTTGGCTTCTGTTGATTCGAGATTTCTTCTGCTGAAGATCGACCCAGCAATGCGCTGCGGCTGTTGTTAGGTGAGTAGCGGACTGATGGATCGGGAATCGGTCCCGGCGTGCCGGCGGGAGTCGGCATCTGGCCAGACCCCATCGGGGCGGAGTATCCACCAGCTGGAAATCCACCTTTCTGCATTCCGCCGCCGGGGAATCCTGAACCTGGATAATTTCCACCGGGCTGTCCGAAGCCGCCGGTCTGCAAGCTGCCACCAGTGATGCCGTTAGGCGGTCCTGGCGGAAACGGTCCGGGGAGTTCTGGGTTGTAAGGTCGATAGCCAATTTCGGTTCCCATGCCTGGACCCCAGCCATAGGGAGCCAACTGATAGACACCTTGATCTGGAGCACCTTCCGTCATTGCGTAGTGATACAGCTCAGTGTCATTCGGATGAGTGACATAGAAGCCGGGAGGCGGCGGGACTTCGTCTTGTTCCATTGGACGAATAATTTCTGGCGTCACGAGGAACAACAACTCGGTCTCACCCATGTTGGCCTCTTTGGCGTTGAACAGTCGCGGGCCGATGTAAGGCAATTCGCCAAGGAACGGGATGCGAGTCACTTCGACCGAGCTTTGGTGCGAGAACAAACCGGCCAGAGCAATCGTCTGACCTTCACGCAGTTGGACCGTCGTCGTGGCACGTCGAGTATTGAGCCCCGGCACGCCACCCGATGTATTACTGGAATTAATCGCGCTGAACTCCGGGACAATTCGCATCCGGATGAGGTCTTTATCAACGATCGTCGGCGTGACGATCAGTGAGGTTCCGAAGCCTCGGAATGTCGTTGTTGTTCCTTGTGCTCCGCCGACTCCGACGATGGTCGGAACGGCAAATTCACCACCTGCTAGAAAGCTGGCCGCGTGGCCGCTCAAGACGGTGAGAGATGGTTCGGCGAGAATTTTTGCGGTGCGATTTGATGCGAGCCAATCAACGAGGACCGAGACTTCGCCGTTCTCAAAGATGCCGCTCAAATTCGAGGCCGCTCCGCCAATCGTCGCTGCGACTACATGCCGTCCGCCGTTGATGAGATAGTTCAAGTCGATGCCAAAGCGACGCAACTGAGTTCGATCCAACTGGGCGATCCGCACGTGGATCGTCACCTGTTGCTCGCCAGGAATCTCGAGCATGTTGATGACCATTTGGTTGTTGTTGTTTTGATTGTTGCCCGCGCCACCTGCGTTCCAATCGACCGCGCCACTGGCATAGCCACCTCCGCCACCAAAACCACCACCTCCATTGCCGTAGCCACCGCCATTACCATTGTCGTTGCCGTTACCATTGAGCCCGCCAAAGTTACGAGCCATCCACTCGGCTCGCACAACTTGCAGAATCTGAGCGGCCTCTTCCTGATCGCGAGCTTGACCCTTAACGATGATTCGCCATGTCAGCGGAACCAAAAAGACTTGGCTATTCGGGAACAGCACCTGCAGCTCGCGTTCGAGCTTGCCGTAGTCTTCCCGGCGACGGTCTTCCCAGTTCGGATCGCGGATTACTTCCGCACGGTAGATCAACGGGTCTTTCTCACCTTCAAACCAAAGCGTGAGATGCGTTGTTCCCAAGCCGAGTCCGATGATCGAGATTTCGTTGGGGCTGTATTGCAAGATGTCCATGATGGAGGGATCAGAGATCGCCCAGCGAGAAATTCGGTTCCGCGTCACCACAAGCTGGCTACGTCGATGAATGACTTCCAGTTCTTCTTCCGCTTGCGGCATGCTGACGATCGAGTATGGCAGCGGCTTGTTGGGCTTCTTCTTTTTCGTTGCGTAATTTGCCTGTTCAATTCCGTTTGGATAACCATTCGGGATCGAAACTGCATCGACGGGATATCCCGCCTGCATTGCCTGATTGCCGGAGTAAGCGGGAGGCAAGTTTGTCGCAGGTTGATAGGTCGGCTGTTGATAGCTTTGACCAAAACAGGTGGTCGCACTGAGTACGAAACTCGTCATCAAACCGAGTAACCGAACTGAACATTGCCGGTGCCAGCAGTGGTATCCGTCATTCATCGAAGTGTTCCCAAACATCTGACGGTCTCCTCGTGCGACGAACGTCGCAACTCCTTGGATTCACGCCTTGTCACCGACATCAGGGTTGTTCGTGTCGAGATTGGCCCAAACTCACCGACCGCTTACGCAATCCGAGTAGTTGCCAACAACGCGCCCAATGACGGCATGTGGAAAATGTATCGGTTATTCCGCTGGGTCTGATTAGCGAAGGTAGGGTGATTTTCCGGATCTTGATGATTGTCTGCCCGTTTGAGAGGCCATATGGCGTAATAAGGCCAAGTCTTTCGGCCAAAACCGCCGATCGGGCTGTGCGATGTCAGACTCTTCCGTCTTGGTTGCGACTCGTATCTCCTTGGGCCACATTTCAACCAACAGTTGAAATCTCTGTCGCATGTCTTCCGCGGAACCTCTTATGGCCGAGAGCCACTTTTCTCGTTTGCTCGATTGCCTCGATCACGAAGCGGCCGCAGAAGCGGAGGAGGTCGCTCGACTGTCGCGACGGAAGGAAGGTGAAGCGGCAGAAGTTGGTGGCGCGTGTTTGGTAGGGCTTGTGATTCGTGATGAGGTCAGCGGCTTCGGTGGTCGAGTCGTTCTCACGTTGGGCAAACGCGATCGCGAATCGGAGTTGCCGTGGACTCGATTAAATCACGGATCGCCGATTGTCCTGTCCGAGGAAAAAGTCAGCGAGAGTGTTGCGTGTCGCGGAGTCATCACCGAACGCAACCGTGAAACGATTACGGTCGCTTTGAGCCAGTCGCCGGAACCGATTGCCGATCGTCCGACCTTTCGAGTCGATTTGTCACTCGATGAAGTTTCTCGGCAACGCCAGCGTGAAGCATTGCGCCGTGCAGATTCAGCGAGCAGCGGGCGACTCGCGGTTCTTAAGCGAAAGTTGCTGGGCGAAGAGCTTCCAGAATTCAAAGCAGCTCCGATATGGCAGCCCTTGTCGGCCCTCGATGACTCGCAGATCGCGGCTGTGAGCCACGCATTGTCTGCTGAAGATTTCGCGATCATTCACGGGCCTCCAGGAACAGGCAAGACGACGACGGTTGTAGAACTCATTCGCCAAGCGGTTCGTCGTGGTGATCGCGTGCTGGCGTGCGCTCCAAGTAATCTGGCGGTCGACAACATGCTCGAACGCTTGATTGCCGGTGACGAGCGGGCCATCCGCATTGGACATCCTGCGCGTGTACTCCCTGAGTTGCGTGAGCACACGCTCGATGTGCAAGTTGAATCGCATCCCGATTTGAAGCTCGCTCGTGAATGGACGAAGCAAGCGTGGGCACTCCGACGTCAGGCGAGCAAATACACTCGCTCCGCTCCACCATCTGGAATGCGTCGTGATCTTCGAGAGGAAGCGAAGCAATTGCTCAACGATGCACGGCTCATGGAATCGCGACTCGTCGAACATCTTCTCGATTCAGCGACGATCGTCTGCGCAACATTGACCGGACTCGATAATGAACTTCTGCGTGACCGCGAGTTTGATTTGGTGGTGATCGACGAAGCGGCCCAAGCGACCGAGCCTCCCTGTTGGATCCCGCTACTTCGCAGTCGACGACTCGTACTGGCTGGAGATCATTGTCAACTTCCGCCGACTGTTCGTTCATCAGAAGCTCGGCAAGCAGACTTTCACGTTAGTCTGATGGAACGGCTTCTCGCCCTGAAACACCAGCACGGCGTGCCAGCGAGCGGCCCAGACCGCCGGTCGCGCAAGAATGCGGAAAAGTCGTTGAGCAACACGCGAGTTGAGTCGGTGATCTACGAGTCAGTCCTCGACCGACCGACTCCAATTCTTGATCCAAAGACCGACGTTACTAGGCTCACGATTCAATACCGCATGAACGAGCAAATCATGAAGTTCTCCTCTGATGAGTTTTACAAATCATCGCTCATCGCTGCGGAGTCTGTCTGCGGTCATCTCTTGTCAGACTTGCCAAACGTCGTTCCGTGCTCGCTAACTCAAACCTCGATTCGATTTATCGACACCGCCGGCTCCAGTTGCGACGAGCGAGCTGAGGTCGACGGTTCGAGTCGCGACAATCCGGGTGAAGCGGAGCATGTTGCACGGCTTGTTGGCGATCTTGTGAACGCGCGAGTCCCAATCTCCGACATCGCGGTGATCTCGCCGTACTCGGCTCAAGTTCGCTTACTGCGACAACTTCTTCCTGATCTCAGTTTGGAAATCGACACCGTCGATGGATTTCAGGGGCGAGAAAAAGAGGCGATCGTGATTTCGTTGGTCCGTTCAAATCTCACTGGAGAGTTAGGCTTCCTCGCCGACACCCGACGCATGAACGTGGCCCTCACACGTGCTCGCCGTAAACTGCTCGTGATTGGCGACAGCAGCACGCTCGCCAATCACCCGTTCTATCTCCGCTTGCTCAATTACTTCGAGCATGAAGGTGCCTACGGAACAGTGTGGGATGTGTATGATGAGAGTCATGAACAGCCGACTTCGCCGTAGCAACTGCGATCCAATCGATTGCTTGGCAACGTCGGTTATGGCACACGTGGCTCGTGAGCAAGTTGGCGTGACTGGTACGACTGCAATGGCAGGAATCTGAAAACTTTACCCCAAAAGAATCACCAGAAAAATTGGGAAAACGTCGCCACTGGAGCTTTCTACTCGGCCAATTCTTGTCCGCTGTGACGCGGATGACTGGCATCTTTCGGCGATTCTTTGTATTTGTGCCCCTTCGATTTTTGCTCGAATCCCGTAAATCGTTTTTGCATGAGGAAGTTAGAAATGGCCACCAAGGTCGAATCGCTACTTAACAAGGTCCAAATCAAATTGACGCTGGCCGCTAAATACGAAAACTTGGCGAATATCACCGGCAGCAAGCCAGCACGAGCACGGTTCATCCGAAACTCAAACCGCCTTCGCCGCCAAGCGGTCGAGTTTCAGCGTGCCGCCGACGCAGTGAAGTCCGTTGCCTCGTAACCCCTTCTGCAGGAGATACTTCCGCCGCCATCATGGCTGTTTTCAGCCGAATCGGCTCGAAGTAACATCAAACCGCCGCCAGGAACAGTCTTTCGGGCGGTGTTTGGGCGATTAGCTCAGCTGGCTAGAGCGCCATGTTTACACCGTGGATGTCGGGGGTTCGAATCCTCCATCGCCCATCTTCAAAGCGAGAACCCTCGAATTTCCGAGGGTTTTCGCATTTTCCGTGACTCCCTGCGTCTCAAAAACACCCCTTTCAGGCGAGTGCTGCGTCGCTTTTTGCGTCGCCTTGGTGAAGTGAGAATCGAGCACTTGCAGGTAATGTTTGGCGGCGATGGCGACTGAGTTGCCGAGCCATGCACAAACGACGTGAGACGGGAATTTTTCCTCCAATTCCGTTTGGCGGGAAGCTCGCAAGTTGTGCCACAGTCGCGGCCAAAGTGTCAGGCCGGCGCGTTTGATGATCTTTTGGAATCGAGTTCCCAAATTGACGGCTCGCCAGTCGCCACGTTGAACCGCTTCGCGTTGCAGGCTCGGCAGAACGAAGTCTAGGTCTTTCTTTGCCAAATCGACTTTGTCGTCATCGTGTCGCAGCTCGAACACGTCTTCCAGGTACGGACGCAGTTCTGTGAAGAGCGGGACGATGCGGGACGCTTTGCCGACGTGATGCTCAGTTTTCGGGGAATGGACGGTCATTCGGTTGGCTGGCCAGTCGATATCTCGCCAACGCAGCGTCAGAGCTTCGGACGGGACACGGACGCCACCGAACCGCGACAACGCGACCAGCAACCGCCATTCAGCGTTGGGGCAAGCGTCGATGACTTTGGCGATGGTTTCTTGGTCGATGAAGCGACTGTTTTCCGGGTTCGACTTGGGGCCAGTCGCGATGTCTTGAAACGGGTTGGCGTCGATCAGCTTTCGTCGGAGCGCGTCGCGGAAGAATGTTCGGGCGAGACTGCAACGGCGAGCCACCGTCACTGCGGACAACGCTTTTTTCTTTCGTTGTCCCGCGACTGGCTCAGGGATGTCCGTCTCGCATTGGCGTTGAAGATGTCGGCGGAAGTCGTCGGCGTCCCCGGCGGTGATGCTGGCCAATTCACGATCGGATCTAAACGCCTCTTTCAAGTTGCGGACAGAGTGACCGTAAAACACCAGCGTCCCCGCTTTCGCGTCAGTCCGGCGAACCAAGTAGGCATCCAGAAACTCGCCAAGCGTGATGGGTTTCACGTTCTCGCGATGATGGATCAGCCCCACGGCTTCGAGCTTCTCGGACATCACGGGAAGCACTGCCGCCAACCATTCTTCAGTCGAAAGGGCAACCGCTCGATTGAGACTCGCCGCATTGATGATTTCTTCCACGTGACCGGAGACAGTGATCGCTTGTTTGAGCGAGCACTTGCCCAACCGGAGTGTTTTTCGTTTCTGGTCGAGTCCGGTGAATTGGACTTTGCGTAGACCGGTTTTCTGATCCGTAGAAACGGAAGCCATGACGCGAACCTTTCTGCAACGCCACCCAACGCGGGGCCGGGTTGCAGTCCGACACACCGCGCGGGTGGCAAAGGTAACGTTGATCGTTTTGGTGATGTTCGATTTGTCTGCCGCGATTACGAGTTCGCGACTTTGAATTTCCGCTTGCCCCGTTTGGCCGTGGGGAGTGTCGTATCGCCCGCTCGTCCGATGTATTCCGTCGCAGCGCGGGCGAGTAGTCCCGATCGGGATTCGCCACTGGCTTCAGCGAAACGGTCGATGGCGTCCAAGACTCGTTCGGGCAATGTGATGTTGATTCGCTTCGCGGTGACTCGCAGCGTTGATTGATCGACACCGACGAACGCCCAAACGCCACCACGATAATCCGAGTTCTTTTGATGCTGTTCGATGCGACCGGGGAGCGGCACGGGCTTGCCCTCTTCGATCAGTTGTTCCAAGTAGACTTCAATCGCTTCCTTGGCCATCGCCAGAGCTTCATCGACCGAACTTCCTGCCGAGAAGCATCCGGGCAAGTCCGGTACGGTGACTCCGTAGTCGCTCGATTTGTCTTTGTGTAACACAACAGGAAACTGCATGGCGTTAGCTCCGTTCGTTCCAGTCCCAACCCGCTTGCCTGAAGATGCTCCGCAGAGTCCCCAACGGGAAGTCCCGTTTCGGGTGAGGCACAACCACGATGCCGCCACCATCCGGTCTGCGGAAAACGTGATGACTCCCTTTTCTGCGGACCAACTCCCAACCTTCACGCTTCAACCGCTGAATGATTTCTCGGCTGTTCATGTCGTACTCCTACACACAACACACACACGATGCAACAGATGTCTGAAACGAATTGCCGCGAATCGGTTCTCTCGATCAACCATCGTCGCTGCGAATCACTCCCGCGTTGTCGGCGATTGAACCTGTTGAACTTTCCGTTTCTGATTCGATCCAACGTTGCAGGACGGCCGGCGCGAACATGACTCGGCGTCCGATCCTCACGGGCTTCAGTGGTCCGTGAGGCGCAGTGAGTGTGTCGAGCATTCGTTCCGACACACCCAGCGCCGCGGCGGCATCAGCCCGCGACAACAACAGCTTGAGAGTCTCAGCCTTCTCAGGCCGGCGCAGAGCGGACGGCAACAACAAATTGGTAGCCATGTTGAAGATCCTCCCTGTCAGATCGCAAAGTCAGGAACGAACTCGGCGGAGTCCGACTTATTGGGATTCGATTTGCCACCCGTTGGCCAATTCGCTTTCGAGTCAGCAACCGGCGGTTGATCGGGCGAAACAGCAACCCACACGATGGCATCAGAACCAGAACTGGTCTTGCGAGTCGTTTTCGAGTCAGCAACGAGACCACGTTCCACCAATCGACGACGGCGAGGCCGTTGCGAATTGCCGGTCATGCCAAGACTAAGTTGTTGCTCTTCATCAGTTGCCCCGTAATCGTCCCGTTCCTTGATGAACTCGAAAACTCGAATCTCCTGCGATGTCGCAAACGGCTTCATCGTTTCGGCAGCGAGCTTGCTGGTTGTCGTTCCGTTGTGCGGCAACGGCTTGTCGGGATGGTTTTCAGGGACTTCCGGGAATAAGGTTTGATCCATAATGTCATTGATTCCTAAGTCGGGATTGTGATGTGCGAGTGGTTCAAAGTGCGGATGCTTCATTGCCGTGAGGCATCCGTTTTTTTGTGCTGCCAGACGGGCCAGTCGGCGGAGGTTGAGCCGTGGGCACTAATTTCGATTCCGACACTTCCTCCCGGATTATTCGATCGGCGATGCGTGCTCGCTCTTCATCGTTCGCATCACCGAACCATTTGCGCTTCCGCAAAAGCGATGTGAACGTGGCTCCTGCGGATTTGAGTGCCCCATCCAGTTGACGACGGTGGCAGTAACAAGCGAGCGTCAAGAAGCGGAGTCGATCACTCTCTGTCACCCAGGCATTCGCCAGCGCGTGGCCCCACAGGATGCCAAGCTGAGTCAGACTGTTGAGCGTGTCGGCGGTGACAGTCATGGGCCAACCGCCGTTGTTTCGAGTGCGACTCTCGGATTGGTTGTCTTTGTTTTCCGTCTTCGCAAATTTCAAAACACCATTCTCACCATGAATGGTGTTGATTTTTTGGTTGTTCAAATCAATGGGTGTTATGCGGGAATCCCGGTTCCCCTTTTGACCCGTGACAAGGGAATCCGAGTTCCCTTGAGTTGGGGAATTGGGATTCCCTTGATGATTACCGATAGGGGAACCGTGGTTCCCTTGTTGTCGAGCCTTCCGCAATCGTGGCTCGTGGAACTTGAGCAGCGTCTCCCAAATGATCCGATGCTCTTTGCGTCGGCGAGATAGCTTCGGTCGTGATTCACACCGCCGCGATTCCACGACACCAATTTTGCGAACCTCGTCGAACAGTGTTTTGACGTGACGATCCGACAGGCTCATGTC
>JAPLNX010000418.1 GCA_026400935.1 Planctomycetia bacterium
CAGAAATCGATCCGTGATCCACAGCGTCGGACATCCTGTCGCTCCCAGAAATATTGGCAGATGAACATCTGAAAATATCTCTGGCGCAAACCGCGTGCCGCGATCATGAATTGCTGGAAAACTTACGTACAATCAACAGGAATTGAACAGAAGAAAACAAACGTAACGAAGCGAGAAGAGTCTTCGTGGCGAACCTGCCAGTTCGTAGCCCTTGTCACGGAAAGGCTGTGAATCAATCGTAGCATAGGCGGCTCGCCTGTTTGGATTCACGAGCGTTGCGGCAGGCGACCCGCCGATCCTTCTAAAACATCACAATCTCAAAGCGATAACGGCAACCAACACGATGACGACACACTCGATCTTCGTTCTCTTTGTTTTCTTCTGTTGAAAATGTCTTTGCCGACTCACCGAGCCAGTGGCGTGCGTGACGCAGATTGCGGCTTGAGTTTCGCCGGGTGAAGCCCCTCGATTCGTGTCTCGTGACGACGAATCTTCAACGACAGGCGAGCGAGTTCATTGGCGACCTCGCCCGGCGTTTGCGGCCGGTCGTTCGGATTACAGCAAAGCAAACTCGCGACCAAGTCGTCGAGTTCGGCATGAGCTTCGGCTCGCAGTGCGCTGACAGAAGGAGGAGTCGTCGTGATGCGTGCCATCAACTTTTCCATGACGTTGCGACCAGGAAACGGGAACGTTCCGGTAATCATTTGAAACAGCGTGCATCCTAAGCTGAAGATGTCCGAGCGAATATCAGCGTGCTTCGCACTCATGGCTTGTTCGGGCGAAATGTAATCGGGAGTTCCTAAAACCGCTCCGGTGTGTGTCACATCGCGAATGCTGACTGATTCGGAAACGATGCGAGCAAGTCCGAAGTCCAAAATGCGTGCATGTGGCGTCAAGAAATCCGGCTCCGGGGAGATCAATATGTTCGACGGCTTGATGTCGCGATGCACGAGTCCTTGTTCATGAGCGTGCTGCAATCCCGTCGCAATTTGCCGAATCACTTCACAAGACCAACTCACAGACAACGGGGACTGGCTAAGAATGATCGCGTTCAAATCACGGCCCGGCAGATAGTCCATGACGATGAAATGGCAACCATCCGCAACGCCCGCATCCAAAGTGGTGACAATGTGAGGATGAGCGAGAGCGGACGCCGCGCGAACCTCTTGCACGTAGCGACGAACCCCTTTGGCGTTACCCAACTGGCTCATCACTTTCAGCACGACGACCTGATGTGAGGTCATGTGCTCAGCCTTAAAGACCAAGCCCATGCCACCACGACCGATGAGTTCCAACAGTCGATAACCGCCGATGTGAAGTTGCTCGTGCCCATCGAGCAGTTGCGCGGCTTGCCACTTCGTGAGCCACCGTTGCTTTACGAGCCACATCGCCAGTTCATGCGCCGTTCTTAGGCCGTTCGCCGCATCCCACAAGTCCATCCGATTCTCGTCGGACAGCAACTTGCTCCGTTCCAGAAGCGCAACGAAGTCGTCTATCGATTCGACTCGCGGCATCAGCATGTTCCCCGGCCCAAACCAGAATCCGTTCTATTCATTAGAGACGATAAGGTATCGAAAGCCGACCGAGAAGGCATTCCAGAGGACAACTTCACCGTCAAGTTTCGCTGTGATGAGGCATGGACCTAGTAGGCGAACCAGGCTCCATGTCTGTCATGATCTCAGGAGCCATGATGAAACCATTGGCAATGATGAAATCAACCAACCGCTTGGTCGCATCTGTCCCAACGGCCATTTCGAGATCGAGAAACTTGCGACGTAGCAGTAACAGCGATTCACTGTATGACACAGCGCTTGATCTGAGAATGTTTGGGTCTTCGGAAAAGAATGCGCCATTTCGCAAGAGCGAATTTCTCGCATCGCGCACTCTCAACAACGTGGGCGAAACTTTGTCGAAGGTTGCTTGTAATTCTTGATTGGCTGACGAGGGAGATGCTGGCGTTGTCAAAGGAGCAGATTGATCAACTTGATCTGCAGGACCAGTCGCCTCGTTGAAGCCGCAACCGCCAAGGACCAACAAGGTCAGTCCAAAGTATCCGAACGTGATTTTCCCAATCTTGAATGACGCCATCACATCGCTCCTTAAACTTTGTACGACATCGTGGGTGATCGCACACATTTCCAAATGAGTCACACCGGAACAGTCGCATCGCGGGAGGCAGATTATAGACATTCCGTCTTCCGTCAAGCGCAGTTTCGAGTTTTATCGTTGATCAAGTTTGGCCAAGTAAGCATTCGGATGTCGTTCGCCTTACAACATCGACATCACATAAGTATCCACGCCAAGGCTCGGTCCATACTGATGACACAAACTGTTCGATTTCAGATCGAAGGAATGCACTGCGCCGCGTGTGTCACGCGAATCGAAGCCGCATTACGAACGCTGCCAGGCGTGACTGAGGCTGTGGTGAACTTGGCCTCGAATGAGGCACGCATCGTTTGCAATGCAGAGGCAATCCTCGACTACACGGCTGCACTTCATGCAATCGGCTATCAAGCGGTCTCGATTGAGGCCGCAGCAAGACGCGGTCGAAATCTCGGTTCCGTCATTTCACTGACCGGTTCGAAACAATTGTTCGACTTGCTTTGGCCAATTGGTCCAACTCTGTTCATCGCCTTACTCTTGGAGTTTGAAAATTCAATCACCCACGCTTCTTGGGGAATGCTGGCTCTGGCATCCGTTGTCATGATTGGTGCCTCACGTGAGTTCTTTGTCACTGCGGCAAAGGCGTTGCGACATCGGACGCTCAACATGGATGTGCTTGTTGCGACCGGCGTGGGAACTGCGTTCCTCGCAGGCACTTGGTCGGCATTTTCCAGCGACGAACATTCTGATCATCGTCCGACGGACCTCAACACATTGGGATGCGGGTCGCACCTGATGGCCGCCGTTCTGATCATTATCTTTGTGCGGATTGGACGATCGCTGGAAGCCCACGCTCGACGAAAGGCGTCAGACGCGATTGGGCGGTTGTTGGATTTGCAGGCCCCGATTGCCCATGTTCTACGAGCGTCAACAGACTTGTTGTGCTCGGAAACCGAGGTCGAATTGTCAGTCGATCAAGTTATCGTTGGTGACACCGTCTTGGTCAGAGCCGGAGAGCGAATTCCTGTCGATGGCATCGTCTTGGCTGGCGTCACAGACGTTGATGAGAGCAGTTTCACCGGCGAGTCATTGCCAGTCCGCAAGCAACCCAATGATCGAGTACTCGGTGGATCGGTGAATCAATCCGGGAGTTTTCGTTTTCGAGCGGAACATGTCGGCGACGAGATGGCCTTACGACGTATCGCCGCGCTGGTGAGTGACGCTCAAGGGACGAAAGCCCCGATCGCTCGACTGGCCGATCGAGTTGCTGGGGTGTTTGTCCCTATTGTTTTGGCAATTGCATCCGTCACATTTTTTGTTTGGCTCAATCGCTCGGACTTGAATACTGCGATCACGCGCACTGTGGCGGTCTTAGTTGTTGCGTGTCCCTGTGCGCTCGGCCTCGCCACACCGACTGCAATTTTGGTGGCGATGGGCAAAGGGGCCGAACTCGGAGTGTTATTCAAAGATGGTGCCGCCTTAGAACAAACCGCTGCGTTGCAGATTGTGTTGTTCGATAAGACCGGCACATTGACCGAAGGCCGACCAGAGATTGTCGAAGCAACTCCAACTGACGACGTTTCGCGAACTGAGTTGATTCGAGCGGCGGCCACGATCGCTGGAGGCTCGAATCATCCACTAGCACGAGCAGTTGTCATGCTGGCCAATAAAGAGTCGGTCGCATTCGGCCCGACACCAGAGAACATGGTTGCCGAACCGGGCCTTGGATTGAGAGGAACTGTTGATGGCGAAGTCGTGCTGCTTGGCAACTGGCGCTGGATCGTCTCGCAGGCAGCTCACTTGATCGCTACTGGCGAATCGTCTGAATCAAGAGATCGCCAAGCGGCGCTTGGCCGCACGCCGATTTTCGTCACCAGAGGCGATCGACTACTGGGAAGCTTGGCAGCGGAAGATCGTCTCCGCTCGACGGCTGCTGACACGACGCTCGCTCTACGTCATCTGCAGATCGCGACCGGCATCGTCAGTGGCGATCGACTCGCGGTTGTGAAGAGTGTCGCGCATAAACTTGGAATCTCATTGATCGAAGCAGAGCGATTGCCGATCGAAAAGGCTGAAGTCGTCCGCTCGCTGCAAGCGACTGGCCGTAAAGTGGCGATGATTGGTGACGGTGTGAACGACGCCCCAGCGCTCGCCGCCGCTGATGTTGGTTTTGCGATCGGAATCGGAGCGGACATTGCCATTGAAGCGGCTGATGTCACGCTCGTCAGCAATGATCCTCGAGCGGTTCCGCATGCAATTGAATTAGCTCGCCGCACGTTGAGCATTATTCGCCAAAATCTCTTCTTCGCGTTCGCCTATAACGTGATCTCGATACCACTTGCCGCCGGGTTGCTTTCAGCGTTTGGCCCAATCATGCTCCCGCCCGGTTTCGCCGCCGCCGCCATGTCCGCTAGCAGCGTGCTGGTCGTGACGAACAGCTTGCGGCTGCGACGGTTCAAGCCAAATATGAGTTTGTAGGATGGGCACTCTTGCCCGTCTTTCTTTTGCGACGGGCAAGAGTGCCCATCTTACGGTTCTTCAAACATGCCAAGAGAGTCGATCATGCGATTGTGGACGATTGGTTGTTTCAGTTGTTTAGTCTGTTTGTTGGCAGGGTGCGGAAACGTTGAGCAGCCGTTTAAGTCTGACGCTGCGGATAAAACATTTCCCGTTTTGAAGCTGGAGACCGAAGTAAGTTCGGCCTCCTCCAAGAAAGAAGCGGTACCAAAAGCCTCAACGGCAAAGCAGCCGCCTAAGCCGCTGCTCTCGGCCGAAGAAATTGCCGACGGCTGGATTCAGCTCTTCGACGGCGAATCGCTCTTCGGCTGGAAGGCGAACAGCGATGTGAATTGGTCGGTGGCGGACGGCGTCATCACGGCGGACAAAGGAACGAAGCCGGGACTGTTGCTCACGGCGGTGCCGTTTGCGGATTACGAACTGCGGTGCGATTTCTGGATGGCGAAGGGTGGCAACAGCGGCGTCTTCTTGCGAACCCCGTTCGTACCGACTGATCCCGGAGTCGATTGCTACGAACTCAACATCTGCGACACGCACCCGCAAGGTTTTAATACCGCGAGCATCGTGAAGCGGCAGAAGCCGGCGAAAGAAGTCTCCGGCGAAGAGGCTTGGAAGACGTTCGTCGTTCGCGCGGAAGGGCCGCGAGTCGTTGTGAAGCTCGACGGCGAAGAGGTGCTCGACTTCACCGACAAGACCGACAAGCCGCTGACCTCCGGCTTCATCGGGCTGCAAATGAACTCCGGACTCGTGAAGTTTCGCAATCTGTTTCTGCGACCGCTCGGTGGCAAAGACCTTTTCAATGGCAAAGATTTGTCTGGTTGGCGCGAGGTCGCTGGATCGAAGAGTAAGTTTGAGGTGACCGATGGTGCGATCCACGTCAGCAACGGCCAGGGCTATTTGGAATCAGAAGCAACGTTCGCGAACTTCGTGCTGCAAGCTCAGGTAAAGACCAACGGCGACGCACTCAACAGCGGCATCTTCTTCCGCGGACTCCCCGGCAAAGAGGGAGCGTATCCCGGCTACGAATTCCAAATTCAAAACGGCATCAAAAACGGCGACCGCTTTCAGCCTGCCGACTTCGGCACCGGCGCCATCTTCCGCCGTCAAGCCGCTCGCTTCGTCGTCTCGAACGACCGCGAATGGACCACGCTGACACTCGTCGCTCACGGCCCGACCTTCGCAACGTGGGTCAACGGCATCCCCATCACCGTCTGGACCGACGAACGCAAACCTCACGCCACCGGCAACGCCCGCGAAGGCTTACGACTGGAGGGGGGCCATTTCAGCTTGCAAGGCCACGATCCAACGACCAACCTCGATTTCAAGAACATCCGCGCGGTTGAGTTGCCGTAACGGGACCGATTCATCGTCTGTAGCTGAATTCTCACGAATTCGGCTACGGCGGTTGTACACGATCATTCTGGAAGATTCGCCAACTCACGGCGACAGTCATCGGCAAACGACGCGAATCCGGTTTTGTTCGCGTGAGCACATCGTTTGGGATCGACTTGCGCGGCGATCGCATTCAGAGCATCTGCGATCTCAGGAAACTCATTGGGTTTGATCAACTTGTCGAGTTCGTCCTTCGGGGCTTTCGTGCGGCGAATGTTGATGACTTCGGCATCGGAGGGGAGATCAAGTCCCTGACGAACGGCGACGGGGTCATCCAATAACCAAACATCGACGTGCGGATTGGCGACACCCAGTGCTATTGGAAACGAACGTCCGGCTTGTCGCTCAGCGTCACGAGCAGTTCGCAGGTCATGCCCACGAAGGCCGGCGCTATCTTTATCTCGATCCACAACCGCTACGAGTCCAGTCACTCCGCGACTTCGAGCTTGACCGACGGAAAACAAAAGCTTTGGGCCATACCCGCGCTTGCTGCCCATAAGGTGAAGACGTCCCCATGACTGGAACGCAACTTCGATCGGACGGCCGAGGATTGTGTCGATCAAGGGAGGCAGCGTGGCTTCATCTCGCGGTCCATCGGCCACGATCAGCACCTTCATGATGCCTCCTGTTTGACCAAGCCCGCTTCCTCTTCGTTGAACCAAATCTCGCCCAACATGAAGCCGTCGAAATCCTCTTTGAGCCGATTCCAATCGACAGGCTTCGCCGTTCGGCTACCGTCGTCGGCTCGCTGAAAGACCAACACTTGATCCTCTTCCGGTTTTACATAATCGAGCAAATACGGCGAGTGCGTCGTCAGAATCACCTGCGCCGGAGCCTTACTGAACTTCCCTTGCGTGATCCCACGCAACAGGTTCATCACATCACCAAGCCGCTTGGGATGAATACCGGTTTCTGGTTCTTCCAGCAGAATGATTTTGGGCGGATTCGGGTGATGGACGAGAGCCAAAAAGAACAACAGGAGTCGAACACCGGCAGAAGTCTTATGAGCAGGAATGCGAAAGCCCCCTTCAATGACGAAGTCGATGCGGCGAGAGTTTGCAGACGGGGTCTCGATTTTGAGATCCTCGAACCCTGGTACGAGTCGGCGCAATTCATTCAGCAAGTTCAAATAACACGTCAGGTCATTTCGCAGCAGATGATCAATGAGCGCAGCAACTCGACTACCATTTGCTTCTAACTTCAAGCCGTTCGTTTCTTTTGCACCGAACCCTTCACACTCGGTTTCAACACCTATGCCAGGAAGTTGGAATCTCTGGATGTCCGAAATCAACAGCGTCCCTGTAAATAGTCCGACTTGTCGGTCTCCACCTTCCGATGTCCGAGACTCGAGTCGAAGATTCTGGCCGTCACTTAACGTACCGAGCGTTTTGATGTTCTGCGCTAAGTCCCCACGAAAGTGGTCCAACGGATTGAGTTTGTCATACTCGCCGGGACTCAGAATCTCGATTGCGTCCAAGAACACAGACTTTCCGGTGTCATTGGCTCCAATGAGCACCGTAAGCGGCTTCAACTCGACATCAAGTTGCCGAAAGCAGCGAAAGCCGGTGATCGAGAGTTGCGTGAGCACAGGTTATCTCCAATGGATGCGATAGATTCGACGGCCAGATTACACAGTCATTGGAACTTTGTCGTGTTTGTTTATGGTTGACTGCCTGTGGATAGCAAAGCCGGGCTACGGGTGAAGTGGGCAACGCGTGAAGCAGAGTTTCTGACCTAGAAATCCGTCAGCCGTGGATAATGTGAACGGAATGAAGATGCAATCACAAGTTGGCTCTCCAGTCGTTGCCGAACAAAGTCGACCACGCCCAGTTCGCTTTCTGATTTGCTCGAGAGCTTCGGTGTTATTGTGGGCATTCGGAACGGTCTACTGGCTCTGGCAGCCAGATGCGTTGGCGATGTTGCATCTTTGTCCGCGATGGGCTTGGTGGCTGGCAGGAGTGACGACAGTTGGTCTGGCTTACGAGCGACCTCGATGGCGTGTGATTCTCGTAATAGGATCGGTTTGGTGCGTGACGGGAGTGGCGCTGGTCGAAGAAAGCCGCAGTTTGGCGCGTGGTATGATCAGTCCAACGCCGACTCGGATCAGGGGACACCAGGATCACGTTAGGTTGCGAATTGCGACTTTGAATTGTGGTTCGGGCGGGGCACTCTCTGTGCGAGACGCCCTCATCTGGAGTCCAGATATTTTGCTGCTGCAAGAGTCGCCTTCTCGTTCTGAGTTGGAAGAACTAGTGCCACGACCAAGAAATAACCTGCCATTAGATTTGGAGTGCGGCTTGTTGGATTTTTGTGGTGCGGGTGATGCGCCGGTGCGGTGGGCAGAACCGAGCTACGGGCTGCGATTGTGTCGGTTTGCCGGTGTAGG
>JAPLNX010000144.1:0-24279 GCA_026400935.1 Planctomycetia bacterium
ATTCTGGCCGAGATGGTTGGTCCCGGTCGGCACTTCTACAACCCGTTCTTTTGGGAGTGCCAGCGAGTTCCCGATGTGGTCATCGAACCGGGGCAAGTGGCGATCGTCATTAGCCGTACTGGGAAGCAACAAGCGGCCGGACAATTTCTAGTCGATGGCGACATCGGTGAGACCAAGTTCCGAGGCACAATGCGGAAACTTCTGGGGCCGGGCCGATATCGGATCAATCCGAAAGCGTATGAAGTGACGGTCATCAAAGGGGAAGAGGTCAAGAAGGCCGACGGACAAGAGAAGCGTTCTGGCTGGGTCTTGATCAAGCCCGGCTATGTCGGAGTCGTCACGAACCTGACCGACAACCCACTGACGAAAGCGGTCACCGGAATCCAGCACAACGTATTGCCACCCGGTTTGTATCCGATCAACAAGGAAGAGCAGCAGATCGACGTGGTCAACATCGGCTATCGTGAGAAGAGCATCGTTGTGAAACACACGGTGCAGCCTGACGGTCAAATCAAAGTGGACTCCAGCGGTGAGCCAGCCGTTGCGGATGACGAAAGCGGTATCGGGTTTCCCTCAGACGATGGCTTCTCAATTCGCATCGACTTCACGGCGATCTGGGGCATCATGCCCGATCAAGCGGCGGACGTGATTCGGAAGTTCGGCAACGAAGACGCGGTGGAAGACAAAGTGGTGATGCCGCAGATCGAAAGCATCTGTCGCAATCATGGCTCAAAATTGAAAGCTTCCGAGTTGCTCGATGGAGATACTCGGCAGGTTTATCAAGACGACGTTTCCAAGGCATTCGCCGAAGTCCTCGACGGCAAAGGCTTGAGTGTCCTTTATGGCCTCGTGCGGAATATCTACATCCCGCAAGAAGTCCGGATGCCGATTCAGCAAGGTTATGTCGCCAACGAATTGACGATCACTCGCAAGCAAGAGCAACTCACGGCGGTTACTGAAGCGGAGTTGCGCACCGCTGAGGGTGAAGTGAAAAAGCAAACAGTTGAGATCACATCGGAGACCGAAGTGCTCGTTGCGAAGAAGAAGGCAGAAGGTCAGAAAGAGGCCGCAGTGACTGTCGCTGAAACCGCAAAGATTGTCGCCGAGATCGCTCGCAAGACTGCCGAGATCGATAAAGAGATTGCCATTGTGCTCGGCGAGGCAAAAGCAAAATCCAAAACGCTGTCGGAAGAGGCGAAGGCCGAAAAATTCAAATTGGCCGTCGAAGCGTTCGGCTCCGGCCAAGCGTACAACCAATGGGTCTTTGCCAGCGGTCTCCCTGAGGACATCGAATTGAACCTGATTTACTCTGGCGAAGGGACGTTTTGGACTGATCTGAAAGGCTTCAGCGAAACGTTGCTGGGCAAACAGACCAAGCAACAAATGGCCGCACCAACGCAGAAAAACATGTCTCGACCAGAAGGCGGAAAGTAAGCGTGGCAGGAATCGTCTCACGGAAAGCGCCCAATCAGCGTATTTCCGCAGTTAAGCGATTCCTCTATTGTGACGCGACTTTTACCTGCGTGGACATGCCTTGATGTTCGGAACGGACACATGCGTTTTCAGAAATTCAAACGCGGTTTTACTCTCATCGAGTTATTGGTGGTCATTGCCATCATCGCCATTCTGATTGCACTGCTTTTGCCGGCTGTGCAACAGGCTCGCGAGGCAGCCAGACGCTCGCAGTGCAAGAACAACCTGAAGCAGTTCGGGTTGGCAATGCACAATTACCACGATGTCTACAAGGCGTTTCAGCGAGCAAATTATTCGTCGGTGACGACCTCCACGACAGGCTGGCAAGGATTTGCCGGACACGTGATGTTGTTGCCCTTTCTTGATCGTGCCCCGCTCTACAAACAGATTGACTTCAGGCAATCTTTTTGGGGTGGCGTGAACGCGACTCTCAAAGCAACGAAGCTGCCACAGTTCCTTTGCCCCTCAGATTCCGGTTGGCAGTTTGGTACTTACGGAAACGATGGCGGTACTGACGGGGGAGGCAATAACTACTTCGTCAGTGGTGGTCCGTCGTTGCTCATGTTGGGCGTGACTGGTGGAGGCGTCGGCGGATCACCCGGGACTCCGATTGCGATGAGCGATCAAGTTGGAGTTTGCAACCTCTTCCGAAATATCCCCATCTCAGATATTCGAGATGGGACATCGAACTCCATAGCTGCCACCGAAGCGATCATCGGCGATGGCAACAGCGGCTTCTTCACACTCGGTGATGTGATTCGTGGTGTGAACATTCCCGCCGGTTTCCCTAATACCTTTACCTCACAGGTCCAACTCAATTCATATAGCTCAGCTTGCATGGCCAGTGGCAGTCCTCCTACGCACTACGGCATCACGGGGAAAAATTGGGTCAACGGAATGCCAGGACAGTCATTTCTAAATACGCTGAACCCACCGAATTCTCCCAACGTGGACTGTATGGAGTGCGGGGGCTGTGCTTGGTACGACGCTCGTGCTGTGATCAACGCACGCAGTCGGCACACGAGCGGAGTCAATACGCTGATGGCCGACGGAGCCACACGCTTTATCAGCAACAGCGTTGATGTGACGACTTGGCAGCGATTGGGGGCAATTGCGGATCGTCAACCAGTTGGCGAGTACTAAGTTAGCTGCAGAAATTTTGTCGCCTCCCTCGCCACGAGTTTGGGGTTCTCGGCTACCCATCACACACTTGGCCAAAGTCACTACTGAGTATGTTATTTCTCGCCTTTTCCGACGGAACTCAGTCATCCAGGAGATTCGCCTTGATGTTCACGAGAGCAGTGCTGCCGCAATTTGTTTCTGCATTCGTTTTATCGATGTCATTTTTGTTGATTGGTTGCGGTCGCGTTCCGGCTCCCGTTGATGCCCCGATGCGATATAGCAGCATTGACGCTTTGAATGAGCGTCTCAAGGACATTGCCAAGTACGGTGATGGTGGCAGTTCGCTGGGTGGGATTCCGGAAAGCATCGAAGAGCTGACCAAATCAAACCCAGAATTAGGAGCAAGACTCCTAGCCAGTTTTCAGCGACTTAACACGACCGACTCGAAAGAAGACCGGAAAAAGATCGCCTTGGAAATGGCGGAGCAGTTGAAAAAGTAACACGATATCTGGCCAAAGTAGACCAGCCACTCCAAGCTTGTGAAGAAATTTCGTGGGGCACGTTTCCAACGTGCCCAATCAACGTAATTTCGAGCACGTTGAAAACGTGCTCCACGAAATCTTCACAGCCACTCTGTGGCTGGAACCGTCTTAAGGAAGGATCGAATCATGCGGAGTGCGGTGTGGTGTTCGTTGCTGACGATGTTGTTGGGCTTAAGCGGCTGCTCGTCGAACGAGTCGGTAAGCAAGACCGGTGCGTCCGGAGAAACTGGAAAAAGGAACGGAGCGAATGAGGATTCCGCCACGACAACGCTGGTTGATCAGTCAGCGGTGGATGAAGTTGAACTCGCATTAAATTGGCTGCCAGAAGCGGAGCATGGCGGCTTCTATGCTGCTGACATTCATGGCTTGTTTTCCGAACGAAAATTGAAAGTCAAAATCATCTCCGGCGGACCGGGCGTGCCTGTGATTCAAAATGTCGCCAGCGGAAAGGTGATGTTCGGCGTCGCTAACGCCGACCAAGTGTTGCTCGGTCGAGCACAAGAGGCGGATGTCGTGGCAATCTTTGCTCCGCTCCAACAAAGCCCGCGTTGCATCATGGTCCATAAAAAGTCGGGAGCCACGAAGTTCGACGACCTGAAGAATATGACGCTAGCCATTAACCCGAATCAGACATTTCTTGGCTTCTTGAAGAAACGGCAGCCGCTCACTGATGTCCGCATCATCCAATACACCGGCAGCGTCGCTCCATTTCTGCAGGACGAGCGAATGGGACAGCAAGCGTATGTTTTCAGCGAGCCGTTCGTTGCTCAGAAGCAAGGTGCCGAGCCGGTCAACCTGATGGTCTCCGAACTCGGTTTCAGTCCCTACACCAGTGTTTTGTTGACGCGAGCGGATGTGATCGCCACGAAGCCCGACCTCGTGCGCCGCGTCGTCGAAGCGAGCGTGCTCGGCTGGCGAAAATATCTGGCGGAGCCGACGCAAACCAACGAGCACATTCATTCGTTGAATAAGGAAATGGGGCTCGACATTTTGGAGTTCGGAGCGGCCACGATTAAGCCGCTGTGCGAGGCTGGTCTGCCCTCATCCGATCGCCTGGGCGAGATGACTCTGGATCGCTGGAAAACACTTGCCGAACAACTCGTCGAAGGAGGATCACTCAAGCCTGACAGCGTTGATCCGGCGAAGGCGTTTGATGCGAGCTTCTTGCCGAAATAATAAATGGCCAATAACCAACGATCAATTTCCCATCTCTTCTGCTGCGGTTTGCTCTCATCAAGGCCACTCAATAACATCGCTGCCGAACACTCAACAGAACACAGCCGTCGCGGGGTTTCCTGCGGCGGCTTTCGCTTTCATTAGGAGTTTTGCCCGTGAATCGTCCCGCTCATGTTCCCGCTGCTCCGGCCATACCACCGACGAACAATATGACTCAAGGTTGGCACTGTCTGCACTTGTATCTGCGTGCGAACCAAAAAGAGTGGTTGCAATTGGCCGACTATCAGCGCGCCGAAGGGCGTGACCAGTTAATTCAGTTGCTCGACCCCAATCGCGAAGGAGCCCCGAAGCGAATTCAAACGTCTGTCGTATCGCGACATGAGGCCGACTTGGGTCTGATGATCCTGGACCCGGACCCGCTGGTCATTAACGGTATTCGACAGGGGATTCGAGCCAGCCGCTTCGGAACCGTTCTCGAACCAACATACTCATTCGTCTCAATCACCGAAGTTTCCGAGTACGTTCCGTCGCTCGAACAATTCGCCGCTCGTTTGAAACGTGAAGGGACTGATCCATCCGATCCTGTTTTTCAGGCAAAGATGACCGGTTACGAACAACGACTGCCAATGATGAATCAACAGCGGATGTATCCGGACTTTCCACCGTTCCCGATTGCCTGCTTCTATCCGATGAACAAGATTCGGCACCCGAATGCCAACTGGTATCAGCTCCCCTTCAGCGAGCGAGCCGATCTGATGGCCGAGCACGCAACTTCCGGCATCAAGTTCGCCGGTCGAGTTTCGCAGCTCATCACCGCATCCACCGGCTTCGACGATTGGGAATGGGGCGTGACCTTGTGGGGGCGAGCACCTGAGCACATCAAGGAGATCGTCTACACCATGCGGTTCGATCGCGCCTCCGCTCGCTACGCAGAGTTCGGCCCGTTCTACACCAGCTATGTGATGTCACCCGCTGACGCGATGAAAGAACTGCGACTGTAGGCTTAACAACGCCGCGAATCTCAGTGCCCTGCATTGTCTTCGTGCCTTTGTGGTTCAATTCCGTTTTGAACGAACCACAAAGGCACAAAGAAATCAAATTGAGTTTACTCACTTCAACTCCGCGACCTTCTTTGCCGCTTCAACGCGAGCTTTTGACATGACGCTTTCGAGTGTCACGCTTGCGCCGTTTTGGCGTTTGCTTTCGTCGGCGGCTTCCATGAAGGCATAGATTTCTAGCGTCTCTTGCTCGTTGACTGGCGGCTGGCCGGAGCGGGCGAATTTTAAGACCTCGAAAAGCAACGGATCGTAGCCATCGTAGCTGCCGACCGGGCCTTCCCCTTTGTCTCCGGTGGCTTTGCCCTCGTAGCCCTTTCCTTCGCGGTATGTCCCAATACGGCTGTCAGTCCATTGTCCGACGACTTCGATTTTGCCGTCCGCAGTTTGTCCGCGTTTGACTGACAGGCAACCGGTTCCCATCACAGTGAAGAGCGACTCGACCCCGTGAATGCCGTACCAGAACAAATCGGGATGAGTCGGTTCGAGGCTCGCCGGACTGCTGGTTTCGGCTTTCGTAATCTTACCAAACGCTCCACCACGAGCGGCGAGAGAGTTCTTGCCAAAACGCAAAGAGGACGACGAGAAGATCGGCACGTTGTATTTCTTCGCCGCTTCGAAAATCGCAATTGCATCAACCAACGAACCAGCAACGGGCTTATCGATAAAGCACGGCTTGCCCGCTTTCAACACGGGAATCAGTTGCTCGAAGTGTGGTCGTCCATCGTTGGTTTCGAGAAAGACCAGATCAACTCGCTTGGTCAGTTCTTCAATAGAATCCACTATCTCGACGTTGAGCTTCTTCATTTCTTCGATGTAGCCGGGAACACGTTCGGTACTCGATTTGATATCTGGGCTTCCTTTCGGATAGGCGGCGACCATCTTCCAACCGATCGCCTCTGGCTTTTGTTTTTCAGCGTTCAACGTCTTGGCGAAAGCGATTGCGTGTGATGTGTCCAAGCCGATAATTCCCGCCTTGAACATCTTCGGTTCGTCAGCCGCAGCGTTCTTCTCCGCTGCAACCTTCGTCGCTTCGTCAGCAGCACTGGCCGTTGTTGTTTCTGCCGCAGCGACAACAGCCGACTTTGTCAGCTCGCTGGAACTCAAGAACGAAACATCCCAGATTCGGACGACCTGGTCGTATCCTGCCGTTGCGACAGTCTTCCCATCTGGTGATAGCGCGAGTGCTGAGATCTTTGCTTCGTGCTCATCTGACTTGCCGAGGATCTTGCCGTCCTCGACACGCCAAATCATCAATTCGTTCTTTCCTTTATTGCGACCGCCGCTTCCAGTGAAAGCCGTTTTTCCGTCAGTGCTGATTGCGATTGCGTTGATTGGACGACCGTGGCCAGCGAACAAACTCAGTGGGTTTCCGGATTCAACGTCAATCAAATAAGCCTTTTCATCAACGCTCCCAACGATCAATTGCTTGCCGCTGGCCACAAAGGCAACTGTCGTTGCCGCGCGAGGAATTCCTTCCATCGCGCGAACCACTGCGCCGGTCTCAACATTCCACAGACGCGCTGTTCCAGGGCGAGTGACTCGCGTTTCTTCACCAGCAGCCGTTGCCAGCAACTTACCGTCAGGAGAGAACGCAACGCCCAGCACCGGTTCACGAGAATGCTCAAGTGTCTTCACCAATGAACCGTCCTCAATTTGAATCAAGCGAGCGGCCTCATCGTCGCAACCAGTCGCCAGCAACTTGCCATCGGGCGAAACCGCGATCGAGGTGACGAATCCGCGATGCTTCGGGAGGTCACGTTCTTTCTTACCGGTCGCAATGTCCCAAACGCTGGCCGATTGATAGGCCCCGACAACAATTTTCATCCCACCGGGTAACAAAGCCAGCGACCGCACATAGCCTGACGCCGTTGCCCAAGTCGTCGTTTGCTTGCGGCTCGCGACATCCCATACGTGAACCGCGTTGTGAGTTCCCACAAGCAACGTCTTGCCATCCGGAGTGAAAACGGCGCTCGTCGTCCAATTCCCAAAGCCTTCAAGTTGAGCCACGCTATCCATGTCTAGCGATTTGGCGGCTCCCTTCGCTTTTCCCATATCAGCCGGTTTCGCATCAACAGACTTCGCATCGTCAGCAGCAACGGACCAACGAACAGCCCCCGCCGCAGCGGCGAGTCCCAAGATTCCCAACAACCAGAACGAGCACAGCCAGATTTTTCGTAACAAGGATCGTTGCATCGGCATGAGGTCACTCCTTGAGAATGCGAGGCGGGATTTCTGAGCTGGATTATCCGCAGAGCTATTTGAAACGCAACTACTCGTGTCAGGAGCGATCGGTTGCTTCAGGGTTCTGCTCGCGCTCTAATAGTCGCCCGTATTCTGAATTCCATGCTTCGGAGACTGCGTCATGCCTCGTAGCCAATTTCTTGCGATCTCATGTTCGTTGCTAGTGTGTGTCGCGAGTGCGGTCATTGTCTGGAATGACAGTTCTTCAGCGGTCGCTCAAACGAGTAAAGCGAAAACCAAGTCCGGGACCAGCAAGAAATCGACGGCAGAGACCAAAGAATTGGATGCTCGCGCCGAAAAGAACCTTGAGAACTTTCTCAACGACACCGCCAAGCTCGCAGAAGACTTTGAGAAGGCCGGCAAGTTCGACGAGGCCCAAGAGCAAATGCGGACAATCTTGCGGTTGAAGCCCGATCTGCCAGGAATCAAGGAGCGGATGGAAAAACTCAACGAAGCGCTCTTCGACAGCAATGAGCACGATCTCGAACAAGATGTCAAAGAAGGTTGGGCGATGCGTGTCGTGGTCTCAAAGGGGAAATCAGTACGAGTGGAGTCAACTGGTGAGTACTCGCTTTCATTCAACATGAAAGTGGATGCCGGCGGCCTTTCAACAAAAGACCCCGGCACAGATATGGCCGCCGGAGTCCGATGCGGCGCACTGATGGGTATGGTCTATGCCATCCCAGATCCAAGTAAACCTCAGGGCAGGAACGACAAACCGGGGGACGCGTTTGAGATTGGTACCAGCAAGGAGTTCACTCCGAAGGAAGACGGTGTGTTGCTGCTGCGAGTCAACTTACCTCCCGGCCACAAGTGCATCGGCAAGCTGAAGGTCCGAATTTCCGGACACTTCAAGCCCTTGCCCAAGGAGTTGCGGTGATGACGGAAGCCGCCGCACCGGCATCGCACTCGGTCACTGCCTCGCTTCGAGTTGGCTTGATTGGACTTAATCGCCAAGGCTGGCACTTGATGGAGCGCTGCTTGAACGGAGGGCCGTTTCAGGTGGTCAAAACTGCGGATCTGCAATGTCGCCCAAAGCGTGAACGAACGCTTTTTAACGCTTTGCATTTACCGGCAGACGAGGTAGCTGCGGCTTCCGGTGCGATCGTCCTCGCTGACGCTTCGGTGAGCGTTGAAGAGATCATCGTCTCGCCGGACATCGATGTAGCTTGGATCGCGCATCCGATTGCACTGCGACCAGCAGACTTGCCGCCTGATCTGATCGAACAACTCCTCAAGCAGAAGAAGCATGTTGTCGTTGAAACACCCCTGAGCTTGTCTGCGACGGAATCTGAACGACTCTTCGCTGTCGCTCGTGAGCAAGGTCGTCGTTTGTTGGTGTATTCACCGCAACACACAACCGCCAACATTTGCCAAGCAATTGCCGTTGCAAACAACGACGAATTCGGAGCAGTGCTTGCGGCTAAGTGGATTTCATGGGGATATGCGCTGCCGCCTGCTGGAGTTCCGTGCCGCGAGCCTCATGTTACTCGTCTTGAGTCGCAATCGTCACCAGGCGATTGCCAAGATCAACCACGTGACGAGTTGTTTGTCGTGTTGATCCGACAAATGGCTCGCGCGCTTGATCAACTCGTGCAACTTATCCCACAGGCACCTCAACGCATATTTGCATTTGGCCGCGTGTCTCAATCAGAGACCTCGCACGCGCTAGCTGCCTGGATCGAATTCAAAAACGGAGCAAATGCGGAAATCGACATTCGGTTAAATAGTCCAACGCCGCTGCACACCGGCTGGGTACTTCACTCCGGACGGGGTGGTTTTGTAGCCGGTCGTCGATACTCACTCACACCCGAAGGGGAGGTCTTCGATTCACCCGCGCCATCGAGCGTCCCTCAATTGGATGATCTCGCGAGCCTTGCACACTCGCTACGAAGTGAAAATGGTGACGATCGAGAATCTGCACGATCTCTCGCTGTTGTGGAGTTGCTCGAAGCGATCTGCCAATCTGCGAACACTCGCAGTGTTGTGAATCGCGGTTGACCGGTTTGCGCGGACGGCCCTACATTCCTATCCGACCTGCCCGTGTTGCTTCTTTTGAGCCTTGATGGCCTTTGTAAGTTGATCAACCATGCCGAATTCCGATTCATCCCCACCGCCAGATCGTTCTAAACAGCCGCCGACTCCACCCAAGCGATCAGACAAAACTCCCGCATCAGGCAACATGTTTTGGTATGGAATGATCGCATTAGTCGCGGTTGCGTTTATCGCACAGCAAGCGATTAAGAAGCCGAATCGGAAGGAAATCATCTTCAGTGAGTTCCTTGATGGCTTGCAGACCGACAAGCATCACAGCGGCAATGTCTATGAGCTACGAATCGACCGCAGTTATATCGAGTTCCAAGACCATAAGCCGACGGAAGCTGGCACCGTCCCGCCGGAGACAAAGTACTACCAAGTGCCGATCGCAACCCTTTTCAAAGGGGACGAAGATCGTCTGATTGAACTCCTAAAAACCAAGAAGATTCCATACGGAACTGCCGGCCCATTGTCGAGTTTGCCGGAGGTGGTCGCTTACGTCACGTTCCTAGCAGTCATGTTGTTGATGTTGATGATGGTCTTGCGGCGTGTTGGCGGGCCGGGAGCGGCGATGTCGTTCAGTCGTAGTCGCGGAAAGTTGTTTGCTCAAGAAGATGTCCGAGCGACGTTCAATGATGTGGCTGGCATCGACGAGGCGGTCGAAGAACTCAAAGAAGTGGTTGAGTTCTTGAGGACTCCGCAAAAATATCAAGCACTTGGCGGGCGCATCCCACGCGGCGTGTTGTTGGTCGGGCCTCCGGGTACAGGCAAGACTCTGCTCGCGAAAGCGGTCGCTGGCGAGGCGGGTGTGCCGTTCTTCAGCCTGTCGGGGTCTGACTTTGTCGAGATGTATGTCGGCGTTGGTGCGGCTCGTGTGCGCGATATGTTTCAGCAAGCGGGTTCACGTTCGCCAGCGATCATCTTCATTGACGAACTCGATGCACTCGGCAAAGTCCGAGGAAGTGGGATGCCGGGTGGCCACGACGAGCGCGACCAAACGCTCAACGCATTGCTCGTCGAAATGGACGGATTCAGTTCAGAACAAAGTGTGATTGTCATGGCCGCGACGAATCGTCCAGAAACATTGGACCCTGCGTTGTTGCGTCCTGGTCGATTCGACCGACATGTACTCGTTGATCGGCCCGATATTCGAGGCCGGGAAGCGATCCTGAAAGTACATGTGACGAAAGTCAAAATAAACGACAGTGTCGATATCGGTCGTCTCGCAAGGCTGACCCCCGGCTTCGTCGGTGCCGATTTGGCGAACCTCGTGAATGAAGCAGCGTTGCTGGCCGCTCGTGAAGACAAGAAATCAGTCTCGATGAGAGAATTCGAAGAAGGGATCGATCGCGTCGTCGCCGGACTCGAAAAGCAAACACGCATCATTCCCGAAGATGAAAAGATTCGGGTCGCCTATCACGAATGCGGTCACGCTCTCGTGGCGTGCAGCCTGCCACACACCGATCCGGTTCACAAGATATCGATCATCCCACGTGGCCTCGGAGCGCTTGGCTACACGATGCAGCGACCGGAAGATGACCGACAATTGCTCACTCAATCTGAATTGAGTCACCGCATTTGCGTGTTGCTCGGCGGGATCGCTGCTGAGCAAATCATTTTCAAGGAAACCTCCACTGGAGCTCAAAACGACTTGCAGCGAGCGACTGATATCGCCCGCCGCATGGTGACCGAGTTCGGCATGAGCACTAAGTTAGGCCGCGTGCATTACAGCGACACTCGCCGTTCACCATTCCTCGGTACTACCGCCTCTGTCGAACCGGTTCACAGCGAAGACACGATCCGCGAGATCGACTTGGAAGTTCGTCGCATCATTGATGAAGAAGCAACTGCGGCTTTGGACATCCTCAAAGAACGCCTCGACGTGCTCGAACACATGACGAAAGAACTGCTGGAAGTCGAAGTCATGGACGCCGATCATCTGAAGCGAATTTTGGACGCTCACAAGACAGGTCCGCAGTTGGTTCCGGGAACGTCGGCTCAAGGCAGTTCCAGCGATGCTCCTTCCGAACCGATCAACTCCAGTCATCGAGATGTGGCCGACGGGTCTGCGTGAGTTGGGTGTTCGAGGAGAGTGTTTTCATGATCCTGTAGCCCGATTTTCAAACCGGGCGAGTTTATTTTGACAGTCTTAAAACCAAGCGACATCGTTCGATGTCGAGAGATTTTTTCTGGTGAAGTTCGTCTACTTGGCCACCACGCTCCGAGTTTGTGAATCAATCACGCCATTGCGCCACCCGACAAGCGGGGTGGCGTGATTCTTTCATGGGTTCTCCGCGTGATGAGCTGATCGCTTCACAAAACATTAATCAGCGTTCGGCTCGCCACACGGAACGATGACAGCTACGTAAAACTGCGATGCCAGTGACGATGTGGTTCTTGTCTTGCACGGGAGAGTCCGATGAGCAGCTTCTATTCGCGGTCAATCATCCCAGTTTTCATGGCCTGCGTTGCAGCGACCGTCGCTGTTGCATTGGCTCAAACCACCGACAAATTTCGGGAACCACGTCAACGGATGGTGACTGAGTGCATTGAACGCGAAGGAGTCAAAGACTCGCGCGTACTTGCCGCCATGCGGACTGTCCCCCGGCACGAGTTCGTTAAACCGGGACTCGTCAAAGAGGCTTACCACGACACTTCTCTGCCAATTGGCTTTCAGCAAACGATCTCGCCGCCGTTCGTTGTTGCCTATATGACCGAGACGATCGAGCCGAAGGAGACCGACAAGGTTTTGGAAATCGGTACTGGCAGTGGCTACCAAGCAGCGATCCTGAGCGATCTGGTCAAAGAGGTTTACACGATTGAGATCGTCGAACAGTTGGGTCGCGATGCCGAAAAACGATTGGCGAAGCTCGGCTACAAGAACGTGATCTGCAAAGTCGGCGACGGCTACCTTGGTTGGGCCGAACATGCACCGTTCGACAAGATCATCGTGACCTGCTCCCCCGAAGATGTCCCGAAGCCGCTTGTGGAACAGCTCAAAGACGGTGGCAAATTGTTGATTCCGCTCGGCGAACGGTATCAGCAAACGTTTCATCTGTTCGAGAAGAAGAACGGAAAACTCGAACAAAAGAAATTGATTCCGACGCTGTTCGTTCCCATGACCGGCAAGTCCGAAGAGCAGCGGCAAGTGAAACCCGATCCGCTGAATCCCAAGTTACTCAACGGCAGTTTCGAAATCGACGACAACAAAGACGGCCTGCCAGACAACTGGCACTATCAACGTCAGACAGAATTGATTTCCGATAATCCGCCGGAAGGCAAAGTCTTCATGCGAATGGAAAACAGCGATCCTGGCCGCCTGGCTCAGATGCTGCAAGGAATGGCGATCGACGGTCGCAAGATCGGCACGATCTCTGTCAGTGCAATGGTCCGTGTCGAAAAGATTCGCCCCGGTATAGAGCAGTTCGCGCGACCGATGTTGGCGATTCACTTCTACGACGGGACTCGCAAAGAAATCGAAACCGCTGTGATTGGCCCGTGGCTGCGCGATTCTGATTGGGATCGCCGTTCGGTGAACTCGGTCATCGTCCCCAAGGAGACTCGCGAGGCGATTATCCGCATCGGCCTGAACGGCGCAATGGGCCGCTTGGATGTGGACGATGTGCGATTTATTCCCAAGCCAAGGTGATGGACAAGCCTGGATTGTTGATAGGGTAACGCTAGCACGACATGCAAACGAGTGGTTCAGACGCGACCACTCGTTTGCATGTCGTGCATTTTGATCGTACTACGGAATGATGACCCCACCTGCCGCCGCGCCAGCTCCAGGTTGTACCGGCATTCCACCAGCCGGTGGAGCGGCTCCGCCGGCGGGAACGGCACCACCTGCGGGGGCCGCGTCTGCAGCAGGAGCCGCATCCGTTCCCGCAGGCTTGAACATGTACCATGCGACGCCACCGATCACAGCCAGGAAGGCGACCACGGCAACGGAGTTCATGGCCATTTCTTTTTGCTTGCGAGCCTTCTTTTGCTCCGGAGTTTCATTCTCCAGCAACTTCTTCTTATCGACCCAGACAGTCTCGCGAGCCATCGAATCGAGCTTCATGAGCTTCTTGTAGTACAACGCCAGCAAGCCGTTCGCTCGCATTAAAAAGACCGCTCCGAAGCCGAACAGCATCGCAGATATCACGAACCCAATGCCGGGAATAATGATGTTCTTCCAAGGGAGCGGCTTCTGGACGTAACGCGGATCCTTCTCGTCCATCACGGGCAGCGGCACATCTTTCTTTGGATTGTTCATCGCCGCGCGAAGAGCCGCGTAGTCGGCACCTTGAATGGAAGAGGCTTCCACATTTGCTCTCTCGACTTGAGCAAACTCGCCGAGCGCGCGTTGTTGTAACGCACAGGCAAGACTCACCGGCAGAATCACCGGGATCATGACAACCACATACATGACTGCCCAATACGCGCAACCCATGAACGACTTGCTCAATGCTTGAAACTGCACGTGAGCCAGCCAGCCGCGCTTTTGCACGGGCATGACCATGTGGACCATCACTTGCGGCAACATCAACAAGATCAGTATCTGCCCCAATAGGGTCACGATCGCACCCGGAACAACTTGTCCTGATCGAGTGAGATATGCGCCGATTCCGGGCAAGATCAATTGAATCCCCATGACGATCTGCCACAGATGAAATTTGATCCCCAGAGCCACGCAGGTAAACATGTCGAAGTTGATGCGCGGCATCTTCTCGCGTTTTTCGAGCGTGGCCTTGATGATTTCACCATCCAGAAACCAGACCCAGCCGAACGGAACCATGTAAGCCACAACCGTCAGAAACATCCAAAACATCCGTGGTGGAAACGAAATGCACCAGCCGATCATGAATGAGAAAAACAGAAATGCGAGAGAATAAACCAGCGAGTAAGTGCTCGTGCGCAGGGCGAGTGAACGATGGGCTTTCAGGAACGCCATCGAGTCTTTCAAAACGACGCGAAAGAAGATTTTTGGATCCACTCCCTTTTGTTTTTCCTTCGTCAGACCCGATTCAAAGTTCAGGCCACAGCTCTCGCACTCCATCGCCTCGTCGCCCGCCTCATGGCCGCACTTCGGGCAGACTTTGACGTTCGTGTCCTCGACCTCATCCAAGTCCATGTTCTTCAAGAACTCTTCATGAGAGTGCTCTGAGGGAGCCGCCTTCTTCTTGGCTGGTGCTTTCCCTTTGGCAGCGGCACCCGCGCCGCCCGGCACCTTCACTCGCTCGTCACAGCCAGGGCACTTCACTGACTTGCCACGCGCCGCATCGGGAGCACCAAACACTTTGTCACAGCTTTGACAGCGAACCTTCACCGGCATCGAATAACTCTCCTCTTCAGGTGAGCAGGAGCACGTTAGCCCTCGGCCCACCACCATTTCTCTGCGAATCCACAAGTCGGAACACTCTAACGGGCGATCGCCCTGAATTCATCATCCGCCTGCGTCGGAACTCAGGCATTCGCCTGAGGTAATCCGTCCGACGAGATCACACGCGAACTGCCCGCACTACGTTTTCAGCGCCGCCTCGATCGCTTGATCAATTCTTCTCAAGGCCCGATCGCGACCGACCAGCAGAACGCACTCGTAGACTCCGGGACCGATCGGCACGCCTGTTGTGCTGATCCGTAGCGCATGAATTAAAGTGCCGGGCGATTGCCCTAGTTCTTCACAATGCGACTTCAGTGACGCTTCAAGACTTTCGATCGTCCAATTCGGCAACGAAGCGATCCGTTCGCGATAGCCTCGCAGTAAGGCAGGGACACCCTCTTTCGCGACTCGCTTCGCAAATTCCTTCTCGTCGTAAACGATTTCGTCGTGGAAGAAATACGCGACATCCAAGATGTCACTGAAGAGTTTCAACCGGTCCCCCAACGCAGTGACCAATCGCTCGACAAACGCGCGAGCCTCAACGATGATTGGCGAAGGGATAAATCCAGCCTTCTCCAAATACGGCAGGCAACCGGCAACTTTGTCCGCAATCGGCAACTGCATCATCCAGTGTTGTTGGTATGAGACCATCTTGTCCGGATCGAATCCCGCAGGGGCCTTCACGACTCGATCTAACGTGAAGAGCTTCACCGCCTCTTCGAGCGAAAAAATTTCGGTCTTATCATCCAGTGACCAGCCCAGTCTCAGCAGTCCGTTCAAAATTCCCGCTGGCAGAAAGCCAACCCTTTCGTAGTACTCGACCATCACCGGATCTAGCCCTCCCTGGCCTGCAAGACCAATCTGCCCAAACACGGAATCTCCTTTATCACACAGCCGTTTGAAGGAGACGTTCTTGCGATATTGGTCCAACTTCCGTTTGCTCAACTTCTCCTTTGAACCCGGCGCAGCGACGTAAGGAATGTGAGCGAACTCCGGCAGCGTGTGTCCGAGTGCCTGATGCAACAGCACCTGCGTCGGCGTATTCGAGAGATGCTCCTCAGCACGCACGACGTGAGTAATCTGCATCTGTGCGTCGTCGATCACCGTCGCGAAGTTGTAAAGTGGCGAACCGTCACCGCGCATGATGACCGGGTCGGCCATCAAGCCAGCATCCCATTCAACTCGATCGCGAATGTGATCTTGAATAACCACCTTCTGATCGCGCGGGATCAAGAATCGAATGACGTGCGGTTGTCCATCGGCGAGGCGTTGCTGAATTTGAGTTTCCGACAATTCGAGCGATCGACGAGCACTCAAGTACGGTCTCTTCTCCGCTTCCGCTAGCTTGCGATCTGTGTCGATTTGCTCCTTTGTCTCGAAGCAGCGATACGCCTTCCCTTCACGCAGCAATCGCTCAGCAGCCGCTCGATACAACTCGCCGCGCTGCGATTGAAAATACGGAGCATATGGCCCGCCGATTTCTGGCCCTTCGTCCCAATTCAGACCGAGCCATTTGAACGCGCGCAAAATCGGGCCGAGTGCCTCATCCATATTTCGCTGCTGATCAGTGTCGTCGATCCGCAGAATGAACTCCCCGCCGTTATGTCGTGCCCAAAGCCAATTGAACAACGCCGTTCTCATGCCACCGATGTGCATATAACCGGTCGGGCTGGGAGCAAATCTTGTCCGCACTGTCGCCATTTCGTCTCCTCAAAAATCTTCAATGACCAAAGATTGATAATCCACGATCAATTTCTTCGCGTCTCGGAATCGACGGCTGGGCTCCTCGCTTCGTTACGGAAATCGCCGCCGCCGTGCTGGCCCAGCGAGCGGCTTCTATCAACGTTCGGCCTTCGGAGATCGCCGTTGCTAACGCTCCGTTGAAGACGTCGCCCGCCGCCGTCGCATCAACCGCTTCAACAGGATGAGCGGACAAGTGCGTCAGTTGATCTCCGTCTAACACACAACAGCCTCGCTCGCCGCGAGTGATAATGACTCGCGAACATCCTGCCGTTTGCAGTTGCCGTCCCGCCACTTCGACCTCAGCGTCCGAGTCTACCGGCAGTCCGGTGAGTTGTGCCGCTTCCGATTCATTGGGGGTGAAGACATCAATTAGCCGCAACCCCACTGCAAACATGATCTCATCGTTGGCGGGGGCGGGGTTCACGATCGTCGTCATCCCGTTCTGTTTGGCTCGACGTAGGCCAGCCATGACCGATTCCAACGGCGATTCCAAACAGGCCACAAACACGCGAGCCTGCTGCCACACTTCAATCGGCACTGCATGAACGTCATCTGGTCGCAGCAACCAATTCGCCCCCGAAGCAACGCTGATCAAGTTCTGTCCGGAAGCATTCACCAGAATCAACGCGACTCCCGACGGCTGTCCTGCAATGACTTTGATGAACTGGCAATCGAGATTCTCGCGTTTCAATGCGGCGAGCGATTCTCGGCCAAACGAATCGTCGCCGACGGCCGCCAAGAACGTCACGGACTCACGGGCCGATCGGGCTGCGGTGACCGCCTGATTGGCCCCTTTGCCACCCGCCGCTTGATAGAACTCGCCACCCAGAACTGTCTCTCCCGGCGTTGGCAGCGCAGCAGAACGGATCACCAAATCCGTGTTGATCGAACCGAGCACAATAATCGACATGAATTCTTTCAAAACTGCGGCGACTCAGCAGACGCTTCGAGAGGTTGCTGTCGCTTGATCGCACTCATCTGCCGAAACAGCGTCACCAGCATCCAAGCGTTTGCCCCAATCGTGACCACCAAGCCGATGCCCACTGAACCACCAGCAACGGCCGCGAAAAACACCCATATCGAAACAATAACGTTGTAGATCGCTAAACCCATCAGCCAAGAATCAGCGACGTCCCAAGCCCCGGACTGCTTTCCCCAACGCATCGCAGCAATTCCCGCCGCCGAAAGAACCACCAACCAATTCGGTAGTTCCAACCCCATCAGGTTGATATAGCCATTCCACGCATTCACAGAAATCGAAAGCTGCAATCCAGGAAACGAGAACGGAACTAGAAACCCCTGGCCAGCCAACGCCGAAGCGGGAACTTTCGCCCACGGCAAAAATGAACCGATCAAAATCACAACTGCAGCAATCAAGAAACCAATCGAAGGTTTCTGAAGAGAGCGTTGAACCATGATTGGGTATCTCGCAGACAAATCTTGAACGAACGAGCTAGCTATCCACATCAGCAAACGTCGCGGTGGGAACTTTATCTTGGAGCGAGCGGACTAGCCACGTGGTCATCCATGCCTCCTTAATGGCTCGATGGAGCACCCACAACATTGTGGAGTCATATAAAAGCTGCAATCAGGCGAGATCATTTGCCACACCCAGTGCCAGCCCCATAAAAGCCAGCAACTATTGTCGGACGCGAACTTGTTTTTCATGCAAACTCGGAACAAGCTCAGCGAACACCAAAACGGAGAGGCTACCCACAACCGGACTCTTCGACTCAAAGAGACTCGACATGACTAACGATCTCACCGCCGCACTAGCGTCTCACCGACGACAATTCCTACGACAAACTGGCTGCGGACTTGGTTCGGTGGCGTTGGCCGCATTGCTGCGTGACTCGTCGTTGAGCGAATCGTGGGCTGCGGAGACGTCTGCGGCACAGCGATCTGGGACTCACTTTGAACCGCGAGCGAAGCGAGTGATTTACCTGTTTCAGTCCGGCGCGCCGTCACAAATGGATTTATTCGATCACAAGCCGCAACTCGAGGGTTTGCGAGCGACTGAGTTGCCAGAATCAATTCGACGCGGCCAAAGGCTGACGGGAATGACCTCGCGTCAGGCGAGCTTTCCGATTGCGCCGTCAATGTTTCGATTCGCGAACCACGGCAAGAGCGGCACATCGATCAGTGAATTGCTGCCACATACAGCAAAAGTCATTGATGACCTGTGCGTCATCAAAACAATGCACACTGAGGCGATCAATCACGATCCGGCGATTACTTTCTTCCAAACCGGCAACCAACTTGCCGGGCGGCCCAGTATCGGAAGCTGGCTCGCGTATGGGCTCGGCAGCGAGAACTCGGACCTACCGGCCTTCGTGGTCATGATCTCCAACGGCTCCGGCAACCCGGCGGATCAACCGTTGTACGACCGTTTGTGGGGCAGCGGCTTTCTGCCGTCGAAGTATCAAGGCGTGAAATTCCGCAGCGTCGGCGATCCAGTGCTATATCTGTCGAACCCGCCGGGGCAAGATGTCGGGACTCGACGTCGAATGCTCGATGACCTCGCGGAATTGAATCGGCTGAAGCTCGATGAATACGGCGACCCGGAAATTGCGACGCGCATTAGCCAGTACGAATTGGCCTATCGCATGCAGTCATCAGTTCCCGAACTGACCGATACATCGAAAGAGCCGGAGTACATTTTCGATTTGTACGGCGCTGACGCGCGCAAGCCCGGCACGTTCGCTGCGAACTGTTTACTAGCACGGCGTCTAGCCGAACGCGGAGTGCGATTCATTCAGCTCTTTCACCGAGGTTGGGATCAACATCTCAACTTGCCCAAAGCGATTCGAGGTCAATGTAAAGACACCGATCAAGCCTCCGCCGCGCTGATTCTCGATCTGAAGCAGCGCGGATTACTCGACGACACGCTCATCGTTTGGGGCGGCGAATTCGGACGGACCGTTTACTGCCAAGGGAAACTGACGCCTGAAGATTACGGACGCGACCATCACCCACGCTGTTTTTCAATCTGGCTCTCTGGCGGCGGTATTCGCGGCGGCATGAGCTATGGCGAGACCGACGAGTTCTCTTACAACATCACCGAAAAACCAGTCCATGTGCATGACCTCCACGCGACAATCCTGCATTGCCTGGGCATAGACCACACACAACTCACCTTCAAATTCCAAGGCCGACATTACCGACTGACCGACGTCAGCGGCGAAATCGTGAAACCGATCTTGGCATGAGAGCAAATGCCTATGGTCCAACATTCAACCGTTCTGACGAAGTCCCCAGCAAGTACTCCTGAGAAAACTCAACGATGACTTCTCCCAAACAAACCATCCTGTCGGCGATCCGCCAGTATCAACTCGCAGAAGCTCCGTTGCCGAGCCTCGATCAAGAATGGATCACCTTTGCCGATCCAAGGCAGCAGTTCAGCGCGGTGCTGGAATCGGTTGGCGGCCGAGCGGTGTTTGTGCCGAATCTCGCGGCGCTCAATGTTGAGTTGTCGGCGATTCCAGCGTGGAAGGAGGCACTTAAGATCGTCGCAGCAGTTGACGGGATCGAATCAACTTCAACGCAACAGCAAGTTGATCTCCAACAAATCGACGACCCGCATGTGACCGAAGACATCGACTTCGCGATTCTCTCCGGCGAATTTGCGGTGGCCGAAAACGGAGCTGTTTGGATTACTGATTCATCCGTGAATCAACGTGCGATTTACTTCATCACTCAGCACTTGGCCTTAGTTGTTCGAGCAGACCAAGTCGTCCACAACATGCACGAAGCGTATCGTCGTCTGTCGTTCGACGCCGCTCGTTTCGGAGCATTCATCTCCGGACCCTCGAAGACCGCCGACATCGAGCAATCGCTGGTCATCGGTGCTCACGGCCCCCGGTCGATGACAGTGTTCTTGGTCGGATGAGAAATCCGCTTGTTGCCCATTTTGCTTCTAACTCATTCACAATTTCTGATAACCACTCTTCATCTGTCCCTGATAAGCGATCAGTTTCGCTCGCATCAGCCAACAAACTCGTAGAGCAAAGGCCAGACATGCACCCGGTTCTGAGCAGTAATCTGTACCTCGTCAAAGAGCACACCGGCTTTTTCAAAGCGGCCAACAACTTCGACATTCTCGATCCGGAAACGGGGGCGATTGTGATGGAATGCCGCGAAGAGAAATTGGGAATCCTCACCAAAATGCTCCGCTTCACCGACTACAAGCGGATGACGCCGTTCGACGTTCAAATCCGCACCACCGACGGCGAACCGATCGTGCGAGTCACTCGAGGCATTTCGTTGTTTCTGTCGAAGGTCAAAGTTCTGGATGAAAACGACGAAGTCATCGGCGGTTTCAAGCAAAAGTTCTTTTCGATCGGCGGCGCATTTAGCGTGTTGGATGTGAATGATCAGCCGCTCTGCCAGCTGAAGGGAAAATGGTCCGGTTGGGATTTCAGCTTCGTTTCGGGGACTCGCCAATTGGCCCGAGTCACCAAAAAATGGGCCGGGCTGGGCAAAGAACTCTTCACGACTGCGGACAACTATGTCCTGTCCATCGACGAAAGCGTCCCAGTCGATAGCCCGCTAAGGCAACTCATTTTGGGGGCAGTCATGTGCATCGACATGGTCTTGAAGGAATAACCTCACTCGCATCTGCCAGAATAATTGAAGCCTAAAACAGGAATTGCCGACTCTATTGACGCTGTTTGGTCGCTGGCTAGAATCCCGCGACCTTTCCGGGCCATCTGCTCGGAAACGGTGACTCGGAATTGACGATAAGGGGCCGTAGCTCAATTGGTTAGAGCGCCGGACTGTCGATCCGGAGGTTACGGGTTCGAGTCCCGCCGGCCTCGCTCCTTGAACGCTCGCTGTTACTTCGTGACAGCGAGCGTTTTTCATTGGTATCAACGACTTTAGCGTCGAGCGAGTTTGCGAACGTCTCAGCAGACGAAATGGTCAGCAATGTGACAGCCGTTGACTGCGAATCTCTCGAAAAGTCAGCGTTTGGTGCAACCGTTGGTGCAACCAAATTTTCGGCACCCGCCGCGATGCGTTGGCGGTTTTCGTTGGGGTCTGCGGTGACGGACATCGACGGCAGCGACTCAACGGCCCCTTGCACGTCCAGCAAGCGCGGGTCCGTGTAGACGTTCATCGTCATGTCGATGCTCGAATGCCGCATCGCGCTTTGTGCCACTCTGGGAGCGACTCCGGCCTTTGACAGATTCGTACCAAACGTGTGACGCAAGGCGTGGACATCAATTGTGCGGCCTCGGTCGTCACTCTTGGGAATCCCCGCCGCTTTCAAGTCGCGGTTGAGAATCTTGCAGAAGGCTTTCGGGATCGTGAAAAGCCGTGTTCATGCTGGCAGCTTCTCGGCGACGGGACTGCGACGAAAAGCAATCACGCCTTCCGAACCGCGCTTGCCGGTCTGCATTGTTGATATCCACTCACGGAGTTCATCAGCGACATCTCGGCGAAGCGGGATCGAATTCCCTTGCCGATTCTTTTCATCAGCCGCCTTCAAAACGATGTGCGGAAAGTTGCTGTCGAGGTCGAGTTGTCCGATCGTCAGTGAAGCGAGTTCCCCCCGTCGCAATCCGGTCGTGACTGCCACCTTGTAGGCCAGTGCTCGTTCAACGCCGAGCCGCTCTTGCTGAGCCAAGAACGTCGGGTTGTCTTTGAGTCGTTCCCTCGCCATTTCCACAGCGGCGTTGAGTTCATCGAATGCCAGCGGCTTGAGCGTCCAAGTCGCACGCTTTCGCTTTTGAGGCGTCACAGTTTCATCAGTCGGAGTTTTGATCGTCTCACGTCCGAACTTTGCCAGCGGCCTCAAGCGAGCCACGATCAACAGCCGCGACAACTCCGCCTCGCTCAATGCTCGACGTTCCCGGCGTCGGTCGGATCGTTCGTCGGCCCTGTCGAGTTTCGCCAGCGGGTTGAACGGTAAGCGATCCCGCTCGACACACCAGTTGCAGAAACTTCGCAGTGCGATCAAGTACGAGTTTCGCGTCCGTGCTGACATGGCCGTCTTGCCGGGTTGCCCTGTCGATTGTTGCCCCAGCCATCGTTCAACCGCTTCGGCTTGGATGTCAGCCAACCTTCGCAGAGTCAATTCGTCGATCACTCGTTGAACCAGATGTTTCGTTCCCGTGTAGTGAGATTTTGCTCGCCCCGCCGCTTTCAAGGATGCGATGTACTCGGCCAAGTGCTCGGTCAATGGTGTGTGCTGATGTTCTGACATTCGATCTTCGGTAGTCGAGATAATGCCGGAGCGAACTTTCTCCGCCCGCTTCTCAAGGCTTGCCAACACGGCCCGTGCCGCCGTTTCGTCTTTGCAGCCCGTGGCCACTCGCCGGAGATGTCCGCTTCCGTCGCGATAGTCGGCGTAGTAGGTCGGAGTCTCGACGATCAGCCGTTCCTGCCCTGCGTAATTCCCTTCGCTCGGTACGGCTGAGCGGACGGCGCGACAGGAGACCGTTCAATCGGGCGAGAAGTTGCCAGTCGAGCAAGGCTTGAAACGAACCGTCTGGCATGGCTTCGATCCCGGCGAAGACGCTGCGCACCGTGGCACCAGTCGATGTGAGCTTGTCGGCGATTCGGAAGACGAGCACTGGATTCGGCCATAAGGATCGCGGCAAACTCGTGACGTTGGCCGCCCGTCATACGGCAAAACTGATGGGGATGGTCGGTACGAACTCGACTATATCAATGACACAAAAGGGGCGAAGCTCGGTAAGCACAACATCTCGATTCGATCGGGGAAAGTCGCTCAACCGGCTCCTCGCTATGTCGAGATCAAGCCCGGAATGAACACCATCGACATCAACTGCAAACCGAATGTCAAAAAGGGTGACTCGACCGAGGTGGAAGAATAGTTTCAAGTGCATCGCTTACGATCACGAGCCAAAAAAGGTGTCAGTCAGTCAGTCAGGCAGTGAATTGAACTCCCCTGTATTTGATTGTTACCGCATGCGATCTTGAATGAGATTTTTTATCTGTCTGCGGTAGCTCCGCAGGTACGAATCGTTGGCGCGGAACCCTGCCCCAACGAGATGCCGCTCAATGTGCGCAGTAGTAATAACAATCTGGGCACATGAGTCCCGAACGGATTCACAACCGATCGTTGTCGAACTCGAAACCTGAATTCTCAGATGGCCCGCTCAGAGTCAGCACAGGCAGTCACTTTCCTATCGTGGAGTTGGATGACGGCACGAATGCCACCCGAAAACCCAGGTCGATCATGCGATGGCATGGGTCGCGAGAAGGACGCGATGCGGTTGCGGCATCGGTCATGTTGCCTAGGAAGCCACCGCCTCGGTTGGCGGGATCAAATTGAGTGCCGCTGGGTGCGATGCGGTTGTGGCACCATTCGGCGACGTTGCCATGCATGTCGAAAAATCCCCAGCCGTTGGGCAGTCGGATCGCGCCGGGGAGCAAACCGCTCCCTTTGATGTTGACGTAGCGTTGAAAGAATTGACCGTTACCGAACGAAAACGTCGTCTTGGTCCCCGCAGCGCACGCCGCTTCCCATTGAATTTCAGATGGCAACCGATAA
>JAPLNX010000144.1:24313-29205 GCA_026400935.1 Planctomycetia bacterium
GCGACGAGCCGCCATTCGTCGAAACCAGAACTATGTTTGCCACCCGTGCGTTCGTAACACGGCGGGTAGCCTTCATGGTGGCTGAGCCAGTTGCAGAACATCATCGCGTCGAAGCAATTGACCCCGTTCATCGGCAGAAACAACAGTGCAGGATCCATCAACGGAAACCGTTTTGGTTTATCTTCGGCTGGCCATTGAGCGTCAATCATGAAGGCAGCGAAATGAGCCTGCGCGACTTCACGATCCGAAAGAAAGATTTTCCGCTCCAATCCTGCACCATACACCGCTTCCCCGTTATGCGGCGTGATTCGCTCAGGAATGCCGTACTCGACTTTGATCAGCGTGATCTGCAACGAGTTGATGAACCAGTCACGTCCCTCGTTGGGTTGTCGCGATGTTTCCATCGACGGCAGTTCGAGGCCCCAGTAAAAGAACGGCAGGCCCGCGGCGCTGTGCGTGATGCAGTCGGGCGCAGATTGAAACCACTCAGCAAAGAACGGCTGCCAAGTCATCTTAATGTCGGGAGTGATCCGTTCGGCGGGGATGCTCGCCAAGCTCAGGCACATGGCGGATCGCAGCGCAGTGTCGTTCAGGTTGCGAGCGATTGCGGCCAAGAGGATGAGGTTGCCGTGCCATGACGAAAGCTGCTCGATGAACCAAGTCCGTTGCATCGGACTCGGGCGGTTGTCGATCTGGCACATGTCGCTCGCGAGCCGTTGGTCGCCCAGATGCAGCGAGATGATGGCTAATCGTGCCTTCAACATCCAAGCGGGCGGTTCCTTGACCTCGTCGTCAGTCGCTTTGATCGTGGCGGCGGTCGCATGAATCTTGATGAGCGCCTCGCTGCGTGCGTGTCGCAGTGCGGCAACGAGATGATCGACTTCATCCCACGAGAGCTCGCCGATTTGCGAACACAGGAACTCGACATCCGGCCGACCGAGTTCTGCTTCGGCGAACGCCAACCGGAGTCGCTGGCTGACATCACTCACCGCTGAGCGAGATTTGATCTCGCGGAGCGTGGCGGACCGAGGAAGTTTTTGCAGTTCGCGAAGTGCATCCGGAACTGCCGTCACGAGATTGTTCTGAACGGCGTCAATCGCGGCCTTCACTCGTTCTTGATGACGCTCCGTTACAATCTGCTGCACCGTGATCGCCACGGTCAGCACGCAAGCGGTCAGGATGCTCCCGCGACGGAGATGAACTCGTCCGGCGCGTGACATCATGCGGCGTTGCGGCTCAGTCCAGCGCGAGCGTGACGTCAGCCAGCGGATGGTCAAGAACTCGCTCACCGACGGCAACATGCGGTTGCTCGGCTTTGCATTCCACAACGTCGAACGTTCGGCCAATTGCAGTTCCGCTCGACCGCGCCGCGTTTCTTTTTGTTTGCGAGTCAACCACTCACGCAACGTCGGGACCAAGAAATCGTGGATAACGTTGCTCGCGACGATCGGAGGGATGATTCGTAGCCACGTTCGCCAGAACGTAGGGTTCCGCTGCCGGCTCAGCGGTCTCCCGCGTTCTGGCGAACGTGGCTACGGACTCACGGTCATCGTCACTGCCATCGACCGGCGTGATGAGCCGCACTTCGTTGTCGAGAATGCGAATCAAATCTTGGAGATCTTGCGGTCGATTCGCGTAGCCGGATGCTTCCAGCAATTCCGCAGACGACCGGACGTGGCCTTTGATGTCGATCCCCGCTTCCGGCAACAGCCGCGACAGCACGGCGCGAGCGGCCATCTGATGCAGCCGATGTGACGGCGGTGCGGTCTTGCCCGCAAACGTTGCCTCCAAAAACGCAACGCCGACACCTTCACTCCCGCCAACCGCCAACTTCCTTCAGTGTCGCAGGAACCCACGACTTTTCTTTCAACATCTCTGCGAATAACGCCAGCCGAACGGAAATCACATGCCCATCCTGAGCGAGGCTGTTGACCGCGAGCGTCACGAACTCAAGCTGCCCAGCAGAGGCCTGCTCAATCGAAGTCGGCAACATTCCGAACGCGCGGCCGAACGCCATCAGCACTTTGCGAGCGTGTCGTACTGGAAATAGATCGACCGCGTTCGAGTTGAAGCCCTCGATCAACGGCAGTTCGAGTTCACGCATGAAGCGCGTCGCCGCCATCCAGAAGTCGTCGCGGATCATCACGACGCACTGCAGATGCTCCCCGTCGCATTGCCGCAACGCCTCGATGAGTTCCGTCTCGTGTTGCTCACGCGTCGCGTGCAGCCACTGCTCGAATTGGTCGAGCACGATGAGAGTTTTTCTTGACGAAGTAACCCGAAGCGTCAGCGAGGGCGAGCACTCCTCAAGACTGCGATCTTTCAAATCCTGTGAGCGTTTGCCCTCGCTGACGCTTCGGGTTACTGGCATCGTTCCACGGCGCAGCGCGGCTAACGTTTCCTTTAGTGACAAATCTTGCGCGAGTTCCGGACAGCGTTTTCGCAAACCGTTGAGCAATCGCTGCTCGGTCTCGTGCGGCGTCGCTTCGAGATACACAATCACGATGTTGTCCGAAAGCCGAGGCAACAGCCCTGCTTTGATCAACGATGATTTGCCGCTTCCCGACGGGCCATAAACCAAGCCGACAGAGAATGTCTTGTTGGCGTCGGTCTCTTCGATGCGCGTCTTCCATTGCCGAATACTCTCCGGCAACCCGTCCCGATCGCGCGGCCCCGGCAGCAGTTCGAGGAAGAAGTCCGCGTCGTGCTCGTCAAACGAACGGAGTCCTTTCGGCACGATCTTGAACGAGGCGGCCTCTAACTCCGACGAGCCGAAGCGAGCGTTTGTCGTATTCGGCGTTGCAGGAATTGTTGTGGGCGTGAGTATCGAAGCGTTCGGCGTCGGACGTTCGGAGTCACCGGACGCTCGTTGGCTGAGATAGAACCGCAGGTCGTCAGCGAAATCTCGCGCGGTCGTGTATCGCTCCGTCACTCGCTTGGAGAGTGCCTTGAGGCAGATACGTTCGAGTTCCTTCGGCACGCGATCATCAATCTGTCGCGGCGGCTTAGGATCGTTCGAGATCACTTGCGACAACAGCTCGCGATCATTGTCCGCTTGAAACGGGCGGCGTCCCGTCAGCATCTCGAACAGCACAACGCCGAGGCTGAAGATGTCACTGCGGCCATCGACGCGATGCGCCTCGCCTCGCGCCTGTTCGGGACTCATGTAGGCCGGTGTCCCCGCAAACCTCCGGCCGTCTCCGTGCGACTGTTCGCGCAACGCGAGTCCGAAGTCGATCACAAATGGCTCGCCGCTTTGCGAGAGCAAGATGTTCGCTGGCTTCACATCGCGATGCACGAAGCCCTGCTTATGAGCGTGATGCAACGCCTCGGCCACGATTGCCAGCAACTTTGCAGACTCTGTGAACGACAGCCGCGATTCCTTGAGCCGCTTCGCGAGACTCGTCCCTTCGATGTATTTCGAGACGACAAAACAGGGACATTGCTCCGTGCTGCCGACATCGAACACTGGCACGATGTGCGGATGATCGAGACTCGCGACCGACTGCGCTTCGGTACGATAGGCATCAGCTTCTTCCGGTCGCGACACCAGTTGCGGATGCGGCACCTTGATTGCGACTCGCCGATTCAACTGCTCGTCATGAGCCAGATAAACTAGCCCAAAACCGCCCCGTCCTAATAATCGGTCGCGACGATAACGTCCGATGTGTTCGGGAAGTTTGTTGTCCGCTGCGGATAAATCGCCGAGTTGTCGAGACGCCGCGCTCAACGCTTCCCGCGACAATTCACTTGATTCGTTCGTCAGTTCCGGTTCAATCGACTTTTCCAATCGCAACCGCTGCTCGATCCGCTGCCGTAGTGCCTGTTGCAACGAGGGATCGTCCGGGCACAACTCCTCCGGAGAATGATTCTCGCCGCGACGCCGCGCCTCGTCCCATTCGACGATCAAGTCCAGCAACCGTTCGTCGTTGATAAATGTCATGAACTGTGAACCCTGTCATTACTCCGAAGGAGTAATTCCACACCTTATCTTTACATCTCATCCCAGCGCCCCGTCCGCGAGTTGCAATCCTTCAGTCAGCCGATCCGTGGCCATGATCCACAAGCGGCTGACTTGCCGCGGATGCACGGCAAGCAACTCGGCGATCTGAGCCTGGGGAATTTCCAAGTAGTAATGCATCTCAAAGACTTTTCGCTGGTCGTCGTTCAGAGTCGCGACCCGTTCGTGAAACTCGGTCCATACGGCGAGTTGGTCCGGGTTGCTAGTTTGTTGCGACGGATCGTTGTTCGCCGACGAATCGCCTCCCTGAAAATCAACCGCTTGCTCGCGATTCCAACGCTGCTGTCGAGTCACCATGTCCAGCAGCACCTGCCGAATTTTGTGCGCCGCCAGCCGAAAGAACTCGGCCACGGAATTGAGTTCCGTCTGTTCCAACGCTTGAGCCAGCCGCATCCACGTCTCATTCACGACGCTGTCGAGTTCATGCTGCGCCTTCAGCCGAGCGAACGATTGGCCGAGCATCTTCGCCGCCAGCCGCCGCAGACGACCCATGGCCCGCTCCATCAGTTCGCGCCGCACCTGCAAGTCGTCCGGCTGAAACCGATCAATCAGTTGTTGCAGGTCGAGGCTGGAATCATCGGACATGAGTAACACCGCAAGGAAAAATTCCGATCAGCACGGCGACTATAGCAGAGCCAAGTTGGCTCTTCGATACGCCAAGTCCTCTGCGGGGAACTTGGCTTTTCCCAAAACTTTCGGATTTTCTTGTCTGAACCGCGTTCTCGGTCTGCCTAGTACCACGACCGAGAATTGATCCTCCATAAAAAGCGAGTTTGTGTCATTACTGCATCACCTTTAACGGAGGGTGGTGCGATGCCAAGGAAGGCAGTGCGGATTGAGGCGACGGAGCGGCAACTGGAAATCCTGCGGA
>JAPLNX010000192.1 GCA_026400935.1 Planctomycetia bacterium
ACTCAGCGATCGAAAAACTCGCCGGAGATAAGAGCTGGGTGTCGTCCATGACGCCCGACCTTTTACTCCAACTTCGCAATTCATGGGCAGGCCATTTTCTGACACCCACGCCTTCGGCGAATACTTACGCGCTGACCGTGGCTGCGCAGTCTGCATCAGTCAAGATATAAGCACATGTTCGAGACAGGCTCCGACAGTGATGGAGCGATAGGCAATGCGCCATCGGTGATTTTGAGCGACAAGGCAACAAGTACAATCTTGAATTTCACAGCCCTGCCGAGCACAGAATGTCCGCAATATCCTGGTGTTGACGGTCAGGATGTCCGCTGGCGTCGAGCCAGACGATGTGATGTGACCATACAGCGAAAGTGCTCGACGTGATCGGGGCCAACTGGATCACAAGCCCTGCGTCATTCGCGGGGGCATCACGCAACCGATGACAACATCGCAGATCGGCGTTTGGAAACTTTGGTTGCAGGTCAGCGATGAGCATTTCGACTTGCTTAGCATCGCCAACAAGGCAAATCGGTAGCGGACGAACCAATAATCGGCGTAGCAACTCGACAACAGAGACGTGTTTTCCTGGATGCACGAAATGCGGAGCGATCTCCGCCAGCGGATCGAGAACGAACCGTCGATACCAGCACATTGGATGGGGGACAATAAGTCTCGGCGAATCGTTGATGACTGCATTACCGAAGAAGAGCAAGTCCAAGTCGAGTGTTCGGGGTCCCCAATGTATGGTGCGAACTCGGCCGAGTTCTGTCTCAATCGCCAATAGCTGACCGAGCAGTTGATGTGCGGTTAGCGAGGTTTCTAATTCGGCTGCGGCATTTACGAACTCGCTCCCGGCATCTGCGCCGACCGGCTGTGTTCGAAACAATGAACTGCGTTGAAGGACGCCGATTTCGGGATTCCGCTGAAGTCGCCGTAATGCATCATCGATCGCCAGAGCAACGTCACCTAGGTTGCCCCCCAGACTAATCAGGCAGGTTGTCATTATCCGTTCTGGCATTTGTCCGACTAAGCAGAAAGTGCATTCATTGCGGAGACCCGACGAACGGCATCTGACGCGACACCGTCGTGCCAAGGCAAAAGGAATCCGCGTGTTGATCACACTGACATTTCTCACGGAGATATGAGAAATGAACGGCTTCAGAAATCGCCGACCAATTGGAGAGCTACTTGTTCTTGGCTCCCGCTAGTGCCACAACTCAGAATTGATCGATCACCAGAAGTCGATTCAGCCTGTCTTCATCCGTGTGGCAGTTCCGATCCGTGTGCGAAATGTGTTTAAAAACCGATGAACGCGCTTTGCACACGGATAACACAAGTTGTAGAACCTTCTTTGCTGGTGATTCCTTATTTCCAGTTTGTCGCACTAGCTACAAATGCGGCGACGCAACGAAATGCACAGAGCCCATCACGAGCAGCGATTCCTCGCGACTCCGCAACCTGTCCTCGCGACTCCGCAACCTGCTCTACCAAGCGGTCTGACGTCACATTGGTTACGGGTTCCACTCAAACCTTGAATACGCTGAGTTAGCCGATCTGCCAGTTGTAGCGGCCCAGTTCCAGCACGAGCAAAATGATGCCGGCAATCAGTGCAGAAACCGAAACAAACAACAGACCGACGTAAACATCGGGCGGGGCCTTGCTGCCGACATCAGAGCTTCGACGTGACATGATCGCCTTTCGAGATAATTCCATTCTTGGAGGGCAAAACGACTGAGCCGACCGCTTTGTCGGGAGTCACGTAAACAATCTTGATTTCACCCAAAAATTTTGCCGCACGCTCACCCGCAGCCGGTCGATAGACCGACAGCTTGTGTCCTTCGTGGAGTCCGTCGTCGCTGCCGAGTGAAAACTCAACAAGGTCCGCACCACTGCGTCCGCCACGCTTGGTTTCCAACACTTCCCCTTCAACAGATGGAGGAGGTGTTTGCAATCCAGCAACAAGCTTGGGATCAGTTGGAAGTCCACTAGCCGCAATGATCTTTTGCAGAATGGCATAGTCGCCGAGGAGCTTCGCGTGCTTGTCCTGCATCGACTTCTCTTCAACGGTTTTGTTGAAGACGATGTCTTCGAGCGCTTTGTTCTTTTCGTTCTTTTGGTTGAGCAGTACGTGCAAATTGTTGTTCACTGCTCGTTGTGCGAGCGCCTCATCGCGTCGTTGACGAGCCTCTTCAACCGTTAGCTTGGCGAGCGTCCGTTGTTCATCACGTTCAGTCTTCGCTGCGATGAGTTCTTGCTCCGCGACCTTCAATTTGTCTTCACTCGTATCCGATTTGCCCTTTTCCTCTGCCGCTTTCATCTTTTCGTTCGCCAACTCCATCGTCAGCCGGGCTTCAAGCTGTCGCTTCTCCTCAAAGAGCTGGTCTTTTTCGCGAGTCACGGCGACGAGGTTGTCATCCACCTTTTTCTTTTGTTCCATCCAGTTTTGTTGCGTCGAGAAAATCGCCCCGGCAAATGCCAAAAAGACGATGCTCAAAACAAACTGCAAGCCGACCAATACTTTTCCCAAGAATGACATGACCCAGCTCCCCCTCGCGTTGCGCTGCGAGTTATTTCTCGTAAGACGCACGTGTTTCAAGTTGATCGTGTCGCCGCTGCAAGCGAGCCAACACACCGCGTAAACGGCTCAGTTCATCTTGCAGTCGCTTCTTTTGCTCAAGCAATTGAAAGCGATCGACTTCCAATTCTTCCAATTGATTTCGGTATCGATAGCCGTCTTCTCGCCGTAGTTCTTCCTCTGCCCAGATCGTCAATGCCTCTTGAGCAACCTTGTCACCTTCGACCGACAACTCCTGAATTTGTTTTGCAATTTTCTGGAAATCAGCCGTCAGTTCTTGTTCACGTTGCTCCATTGCCTTGCGATCGACGATTTGATGAGCCGTTACCTCTTTCAGACGAGTTTCTAACGGTGCTAGCTGTGGTTGCAAAGCGGCGGTCTTGGTTTCGAGTTCTTTCAATTCGTCGTTTTGAGCCGCCAAAATCACATCAGGCAGTAGTTTAGATGTCTTCGTGAATTCTGCTTCGCCCTCTTTACCGGCTGACTTTCGTTTGACGGTGTAGGTCGTCTCTTTTTCTGTGACAGTCTTTTCAACCACATAATTCTGTAGAGCAGTCGCTTGAGCTTCCCAATTGGGACCGGCAATCTTGGACGCGAACGCAAACCCCAGAAACGCCACGCTCATAAACGTGGTGATGACCGCTAGAACCTTACCAATCGTATTTGTCATCGTGACTGCCCTTCGTGGCGTGTTCCATTAGACGGCTTGCGTGATGAAATTATCCCGTCAATACAACCATCTTTGCCGCCACAGCTTTCGGGACGAGTATACGAGTGCCAAAAAAAGTGTGTCAAACTGAGTTTTCAGGCATCCGTTAGATCGAACCGCGGCCCAACAGTTCTCGAAAGGCGTCTGCGGATTCGCCAGCGATTCCGATAAGGTAAGCTGCGGTCAACGATCTTGCCTGTCCTGTGGATCTTGTCGAACATATTCAACGTGCCCATCGAATCAATGAACTGGATTGCGAAGAGCCACTTTGGACTACGGTTTAGCACTGCTAAAAGATGACGCGATAAATGTTCTTGTGCAGCTCGTGAGCTTTTGCCTTGCATGTCCAGTAATTGCTTCAATCTGCGCGGTCGAATTGAGCGACTGCGAGCAGGTCACGAACGTGCCGTCACCGGCTATCTCTAGTACCACGACCGAGAATTGATCCTCCATAAAAAGCGAGTTTGTGTCATTACTGCATCACCTTTAACGGAGGGTGGTGCGATGCCAAGGAAGGCAGTGCGGATTGAGGCGACGGAGCGGCAACTGGAAATCCTGCG
>JAPLNX010000598.1 GCA_026400935.1 Planctomycetia bacterium
AGTCATCTTCCGCCGCGATTCGGACATGAACGACAGCTTTGCCGGCGACCAGGACGGCGGGGACTTCTTCCTGAACAGCGTCTATCAAGCAGATTTGAGTTACGGCGGCGGCGGAGCCCCGGCGGTGTTTTCGACGATTCACATTGTTGATGAGCGTCCGACGATCGCCTTTTCCCGAATCACTTTCAGTGCGGACGCCGCGATCTCGGCAAACCCGAACAGCTTCGATGATTCGCTCAATCGCATCGGCCCGGATATTCACGGTAACAGACTCACCAACAACTCGGTCAACGGACTGTTGGTCCGCATTGCCCTGGCACCAGATGGGCAGCCTGTGGACAAGTTGGACGTTCGAGGACGCTTTAACGACACTGACCTCACACACGTCATCAGTCAGCCCCTTCAAATTACGGGGAATGCTGGCGGAGCTTCAAACTTTAGTGGTGTCCTCACGGCTCGACCGGGAGGCCGGTTGCAAGTTGATCCGGGAGTCGTGGTCAAACTCAGCAAAGCTCGTATTGAAGGGGAACGAGGTTCGTCGCAATTGATCGCCGAAGGGACCACTTCGCTGCCGGTGATCTTCACCTCGCTGCAAGACGATCGCTACGGCGGCGCGAGCGGCACGTTCGATTCGTCCAGTAACGGCTTCAAAACATTCGCCGGCAACACGCCAGCGAAAGGGAGTTGGGGTGGCTTATTCTTCGGACAGGGAAGCCGCATCAACGTCGATCAAGCCTACATCGCTTACGGCGGTGGCAGTGTGCCGATTGCCGGTGCCGACGCTAACTTCGCGGCCATTGAAGTCCATGAGGCCGATCTGCGTCTGACAAACACGACTTTTGAATTCAACGCGAACGGAGCAGACGGTAGCACGCGAAATGCCCGCACGAATAACGACGGTTCAGTGGTGTTCGTCAAGGGCGCGCAGCCCATCATCATTAACAATACGTTCCACAATAACGACGGCAGCGTCATCAGCATTGATGCCAATGCGATGAAGGCAGTCAATATCAAGGACACCGGCCATTCGACGGGTGCGGCGGACGTCTACGACCAGTTCGCGGACAATCAAGGTCCGTTGGTCCGCTTGAATCGCATGGCGAACGACATCGCTGGCTTCAGCGGCGTACTGGGTATGGAAGTCCGTGCGGCCGAGATTACCGCAGAGTCAGTGTGGGATGACACGGACATCGTGCATGTGGTCGAGTCGGGGATCTTCACCATCGACAACATCCACAGTGTCGGCGGATTGCGTCTGCAAAGCGCGACGGACGCCAGCTTGGTCGTGAAACTGGGCGCGGGAGCCGGCTTCAACATTGGCGACCCAGATAAGAACACCAACAACACCATCGACAAACCGACGGACGATGGGCCGCTAGAAATCGACGACCGCATCGGCGGCACGATGCAGGTTATTGGTGCGCCGGGCTTCCCGGTTGTCATGACGTCGCTCTTTGATGACTCGGTTGGTGCGAGCCTGGATACTCGAGGCTTTCCGCAGACCGACACGAACGGTGACGGCATCGACATCGTCAACAACACGACGGGAGCGCGAACTCCCGATGGATTGGATGACAACACCGATTTGGCGTTCACCGGGACGCAGCCGGCCGCCGGCAATTGGGGCGAGATTCTGTTTAATAAGTACGCTCACGACCGCAGTGTCGTCGTCGTCAACGAAAACGAAAAGCCGCTCACCAGTGGGGTCGACACAAATAGCCGGTTGGTCAGCATTCTGGACAACTCGGCCGAGGACTTGGGAAACCTGGCTCCGAACAATAAGAGCGCGAACGAAAATCGCCGCGCGGGATTTGAGATCCACGGTTACATCGCCGAGGACGATCCGACCGACGTCGACATTTACAAATTCGTCGCCGACGTAGGCACCGAGATTTGGCTCGATGTGGATTTTGTCGATCCGACACTCGATTCGATCGTCGAGTTTGTCACCTCGAATGGCACGTACTTGGCTCGTTCGCAGGACAACACCGCACTGTTCAGCAACGGTGTCTCGGCCCCGGCACTGCCATTACAGAAGAGCTTGAACCTGGGAGGAGATTACTACGGAACGACGATTCGCGATGCTGGCATGAGACTGGTCACACCCGGCACGTTGGGAACGACGAACACCTATTTCATTCGAGTCCGCAGCAACCCAGCCGCTGGAAATATCGAAGATCTGAACGGTGGTTTGACCAGCGGTCAGTACCAGTTGCAGGTGCGACTCGGTCAGCGCGATGAAACTCCGGGCGTGGCGGTCAAGTTCGCCGACATTCGCTATGCCACCAACGGCATCCATGTGAAAGGCTTGCCGTATCACAGTCCGTTGTTGGGGGAATCCACTGAGTTTGGAACCAACGACGCTACGAACAATACCGCCACGCCGACGAATGCAATTAATCTCGGAAATCTGTTGTACTCCGATCGTGGTGTCTTCAGTGCGGGCGGTAGTTTGTCGGGCGCGACCGATATCGACTTCTACAGGTTCAGCATCGACATCGCCAAGATTCAAGAGATTACCGGGATCAATGGCGGTCCACAGACCTGGGCAACGGTCATCGACTTGTATTGGGCCGATGGCCTCACGCGGCCCGACACGACTATCGCTATTTTCCGGCAGGACGGCACGTTGGTTTACAGCGGCCGCGAATCGAACGTCGCCGACGATCAGCCGTCGACGGTTCCCGGCAGTGGCAGTGATATCGACGATTTGAACCGCGGTTCGATCGGCTCGCTGGACCCGTTCATCGGCACGGCGATGTTTGAAGAAGACGCCACCAACGGCAGCGAGTTCTATTATCTGGCGGTCGTGAACAACCAAATGCAGCCGACGGCGTTGAACGCCAACTTCCTCAGCGCATCCGGCAACGCTACCACGACTCGTTTGGAACCGGTCACCTCGGTGACCCGCATCGCGGAAGATCACATCGGATTTCAGGGCTACGGGTCAAATGGAACCCCCGTCGCGCCGACGACTGGCCCACTGATCGACATTAGCACCGCGACCGCGCTCAGCACTCACGTCAAGCCGTTCGATTTCCAAGACGTGCCGCTGTATATCCTCGGAAGCGACCAGCTCTTCACCGTCAATCCACTGACCGGCAACCAGACCACGATGCTGGATCGGAACGTCGATGAGACAGACAACGGCAACCAAGTCCAAGACATTGTGATGCGATCTGACGGCCGGTTGTGGGCATACCGCCGCAGCAATACCAGCAACGGCGTGAATACGAACAACAGTACGGCTGGCGCGCTGGTGGAACTCGAATCAGGAATCACCGGGACCACTCAGGGCAATTTCATCAGCAACGTCAACGACGGCATCGGCTCTGGTTCACCGGCCGCTGGTAACTTCCTCAACGACGTGTTCGAGCAAGTTACCAACTCGGACGATGTTGATGCGTTGGCGTATGAGCGAAACGACACCAACAACTACAATCTGTATTACTCGGTGCGAGAAAACGGTGTGTTTTCCACAGGTGCCACGTCCTTTAACTCGAAGCTGTATCGCGCGAATCCCGGCAATGGCAGCGCGGCGCTCGGCAATCCCTTTGGAATCCAGGGAGACATCCAGTTGGCGGGCACGAACCCTGCCTCGCAAACCCGGTTTTTCTTTGACGGCTCAAATGGCGGAAACCTCAGTTTCCAGACTCGCGCTCAAGGCACACTGGCCAACGGCGTCCAACTGGTCATCAATAATCCGGTCCAAAACGCTGGACTGACCGTCTCGGCGTCTGGCTCAGTGGTCACGGTCCAGACGGGCTTCACCGTTTCGGGAACGACAACCACTTTCAGCCACTCGATTCAGCAAGTGGTTGATGCGATCAACGCCAACTTTGGTGCCCAGCAGATCATGACGGCCGTCGTCAGCAGTGGAGGCGCGCTGGTGACAAGCGTTGCCACGCTGATAGCGGCAGGCGGCACGGACGACCCCACGGGGAAACGCATTCAGGGCAACGTGACCGGTTTAGCATTTGGTAGTTTTACGAACGGCACCCTCTATGGCGTCACCAGCGGTGAAGGGGTGGCCGGTCGCGGTAGTCAGTTGATTCGGATCACGCCGGGCTACGGCGGCGGTGGCGGTACTGCCACGATCATTAAGGACTTCTCGTCGTCGGGAATCGGGACCACGGCGGCCAACGGTTTCCAAGGACTCACCTTGGGACCACAAAACGTGGCCAATGACGCGGGAGTTGACGGCTTCTATGCGAACAAGTTGTTCGCGGTGACGGGCGATGGTCGCTTGGTGGCGATGGATGCGACGGGCAACGGCGTAATCGCGTTCGACAGCAATAACGAAGTGCAAACCGTCAGCGTGACCCCCGGCACGCCGACGGCCGGCTTTTTCACGCTGACCTTCAACGGTCAAACCACCGATCCCATTGCATTCAACGCGCCGGGCGCGGTCAGTTACGACGAATTCCAGACGACTGACGTCGTGGCCTACAACGGCACTTACACGTTGAGCGCTGTCGACAATTTCTTTGACACGACCAGTTTAGTGAGTGATCTCAACCCCGGTGTCACCTCGTTCCAGATTGAAGATGCCTCCGGCCTACCGTCCACCGGTAGCTTCAAGATCAAAATCGGCAACGAAGAGATGCGCGTCACCAGTCGTACGGGGACGACTTTGAACGGCGTCACGCGTAATACGAATGGAACAGGGGACGTATTCCATAGCCAGAACGAAGCGGTGTTTGAAGTACTCACAACCAATCTGAACGGTTTATTGAGTGCCGCCCCCGGTACGACTCTGAGCGCTCCCGGAATCGACAATCAGGCCACCACGACCTCGTTCGATGTCGCAGACGGCACCGTGTTTCCCGCAACGCCGTTCTTCATCCGTGTCGGAGGCATCAAAGGGGAAGAGATGCAGGTCACCAACGTGACCGGCAACACTCTGACGGTTATTCGTGGGGCTAACAGTACCACGATCGCGTATCACAGCGCGGGTGCTGCCGTCACCCAGATCACCGCGACCCAGACGATCAACATCGACGATGAAACGTCCTTCCCAGCGACTCCGTTCAATATCCGCGTTGACAGCGAAGACATGCGGGTGACTTCGGTCGGTGTCGGCCAGTTCACGGTAATCCGGGGCATCAATGGGACCACGATTGCGGCACACGCCGACAATGCCACGGTCAATCGGCTGATTACCACAGCGGCGGGCGCACTCAACTACAACTCGACGGCGGCGCAAGTGAGGACGGCATTATTCAACGCCTTCAGTGCCGCTGGAGTCGCCGTAGGCGGTGCCCCGGTGGCGCTCACGGATTTTATCGCCACGTTCGGTTCGACGGGGAGTTCCCCGGCGGGCGTGGCCACTCCGGCCACGATCCAATTCACCGGCTCGTTGGGAAAACGAGACGTGATCGCCTTGACGGGAGACACGACCAACTTGGAAGGGGATGAGCGCCAAAGCATCTCGCTGAGCGCCAACTTCACGAACGTCAACACAAGTGGCGCGGGGACGTACCGGTTGCGATATATCGGACAGAATACCATCCCTCTGAACTTCAACGACTCCGCAGCAACCGTCCAAGCGGCGTTAAACGCTCTGACGAACATCGGTGGCGTCGGTGGTGCTGTCACGGTCTCTGGCAGTTTACCAGGAACGATGACGGTTCAGTTTGGTGGAACTCTTCAAGACTCCGACACCAGTAGTCTCAGCGTTGTGGACGGACTGGCTAATAATGAGGTTCAGCAATTCCAGTTAACTGGCGCACCGACCGGTGGCGACTTCACGTTAAATCTGAACGATGTGGCGAACGGCTTCAACAACGTCAATATCGGACCGATCGCTTCCAGCGCGAACGTGGCGCAGATTCAGGCTGCGTTTAATACTGCATTCGGGGCTGGAGTCGTGACGGTCTCGCTTAGCCAAGCGACTCTGGATGTCGCGACAGCCGTGGCAACGATCGTCTTTAATGGTGCGACGGTTGCCGACAAGAACATCCTGCAGATGACCTTGCAGGCCAATGCGCTGACAGGCGGCTCTTCACCCAGCGTATTTCGGTCAACGCTCGTGGATGGCAACTTGCAGGCCACCCCGTCCACGACCCGCGGCGGATCGGCAGTGAGCGTGCCGGTAACCACGACGCAGAACGGCAATTTGAGCGTTTACGACGCCTTGGTGGGACTGGGCAGCATCGGCCCCAAT
>JAPLNX010000181.1 GCA_026400935.1 Planctomycetia bacterium
GACCTACACCGGCAAACCGACACAATCGCAGCCCGTAGCTCGGTTCTGCCCACCGCACCGGCGCATCACCCGCACCACAAAAATCCAACAAGCCGCACCACAAAAATCTAATGGCAGGTTATTTCTTGGTCGTGGCACTAGTATTATCCAGCGTCCTGTTTCATTTCGATCGACCTCTCCTGCTGATGTCACACCATGTCTGAAGCATTGCCTCCGGAATCAGAAGCACCCGTTGATGCCGAAGCTGAAGCGCGAGAAAAAGAGGCTCAGGCCATTCGCGGGCTTGCGACCGCGTATTCCAAACTGCGTGACGAGATCGGCAAGGTGATCGTCGGCCAGCGGGAGGTGGTCGATCAACTGCTGATCGCCCTCTTCAGCGGCGGCCACGTCTTGCTGATCGGCGTGCCGGGGCTTGCCAAGACACTGCTGGTCACGACGGTGTCGCGCATCCTGTCGCTGTCGTTTCGCCGGATTCAGTTCACGCCCGACTTGATGCCCTCGGACATCACCGGCACCGACATTCTCCGCGACGATCCGGAAACCGGGCAGCGGAGTTTCCAGTTCATGCAGGGGCCGATCTTCACCAACATCCTGCTGGCCGACGAAATCAACCGCACGCCGCCGAAGACTCAAGCCGCGTTGCTCGAAGCGATGCAAGAGAAGCACGTCACCGTCGGCAGCAGCAGTTACATGTTGCCCGCGCCGTTCTTCGTGCTGGCGACGCAGAACCCCATCGAGCAAGAAGGGACGTACCCGCTCCCCGAAGCACAACTTGACCGCTTCATGTTCAACGTCGTGGTCTCGTACCCAAACGCGGCAGAGGAACTGCGTATCCTCAAGCAAACCACCGGCGGCGAGAACCCGCAACTCACTCCCGCGTTGAACGCACGGCAGATCCTCGCCCTGCAAGAAGTCGTCCGCAAAGTGCCGGTCGCCGAGCATGTCTTCATTTACGCCCGCGACTTGGTACGAGCGACTCGCCCCAACGAAGCGGACGCTCCCGACTTCATCAAGAAATACATCTCCTGGGGTGCTGGCCCGCGCGCCGGTCAGTACTTGATCCTCGGTGCGAAAGCCCGAGCAATCCTCGAAGGCCGCTTCCACGTTAGCCCCGAAGACATCAAAGCGGTCGCGCACCCAGTGCTGCGGCATCGCATCGTCACGACGTTTCAAGCCCACAGCGAAGGAGTCAACACCGATCGCGTCATCGACATGCTCTTGGAAAAGATCCCAGTCGAAGTACAACAACGCGCGGCGAAACTAGCAGGAAAATAGGCCAAAGAGTGTAGCTCTCCAGGCAGATGGGAACTTAAACAGGGTGGCACACCCTATGGCTTTGCGAACGGCGCGGTGCAGCGAATTCACCCCCTTCGATGACTCAGGGCGTACCACCCGATCGATACGAATTGTTCCCACAACTGTGAAGCATCGCACTAGATTTCTCCAGGAAATGCAGGCTCAATCCCCCAACAATTAGCTGGAATCATAAATGCCAGAGTCACCAGACACTCTTGATCCCGGAACCGCGATCTTGTTGATTGCACATGGCAGTCGCTTGGCGACCGCGAATCGCGATTTGGCTCAGCTTGCCGAACAGCTGCGACGGCGATTCGTTGGGCATGTTGTTGAAACCGCGTACTTGGAACTGACCGAACCGACGATCCCACAAGCTGCGGCCACCTGTGTTGCCGGCGGTGCTTCGCGCGTTTTGATGCTCCCCTATTTTCTGTCTGCGGGGACTCACGTCACGGAAGACTTGAAACGCTTTCAAGCCGAGTTCCTCACGCAATGGTCCAACGTCGGTTTCGATCTCTGTCCGCCGCTGGGATTGCATCCGATGATGCTCGACATCGTCTGCGATCGGCTGTTTGAAGGTGTGCAGATTGCCTTATGAACCAGCGCATTTATCTCGACAACAATGCCACGACACGACCGTGGCCAGAAGTGATTGACGTCGTCGCGTATCACTTGCAGCACAGCTACGCCAATCCGGGAAGTCCTCATGCCGAAGGGCGGCAGGCTCGGAAAGTTCTCGAAGCAGCACGCGAGTCGATCGCGGCGATCCTCGGAGCACAGCCGGAAGAATTGATCTTCACGAGCGGCGGAACAGAGTCTTCGAATCTTGCGTTGCTGGGCGCGGCGCATTCCGTTTCAGCGGGAACAATCGCTTTGACTGCTGGTGAGCATCCCGCGACGATGGAGACCTGCCGCGCACTTCAGTCCCACGGCTGGAAACTGGAAACGCTCCCGGTAGATCGTGATGGGAGACTATTGCAGAAAATCCCCAATGAGCCGGGTACCCACAGGATCGTGGTGGATTCAGACTTTTGCACGACGAGCGAACCCTCGACGTTCTGGAAGTCCTCAGACGTGAAGATTGCAACCGTCATCCTGGCTCACAATGAAACCGGAGTCATTCAGGATGTTGGACCGTTGACACAGACGTGCCGCGACAACAACATCTTTTGCCACATTGATGCCGTACAAGCGGTGGGCAAGCTTGCGGTCAATTTTGCTGAACTGGGTGCGACCTCGCTGGCGTTTGGGGCTCACAAGTTTCATGGCCCCCGAGGAATCGGCGGGCTGCTGTTACGGAAAGGTGTCAAGCTGGCTCGGCTGGAGTTCGGCGGACACCAGGAATCCGGACGGCGGCCTGGAACAGAGATGGTGGCACTCGCGGCAGGGATGGCGAAGGCGTTGGAGATTTGGCACAACGAACGAGAAGAACGATCGGCTCGATTGCGACAACTTCGTGATCGTCTGGAGTCAGGCGTGCTCGATCGCTGTCCGTGGGCGGTGGTGAACGGCTCGCAGGCACAACGTTTGCCGAACACACTTAACACCGCGTTCCCTGGTTGTGATGGTGAAGCGATTTTGGTGGCACTCGATTTGGACGGAATCGCCTGCTCGCTGGGAAGCGCCTGCGCGAGCGGGTCCGCCGAACCAGCCCCGGCACTCGTGGCGATGGGTGTCCCGCCGGAGGTCTACAAAGCCTCGGTCCGCTTCACCGTAAGTCTTACTAACACGCCGAGTGAAATGGACGAAGCGGTCGAACGCATCAGCCGAGTCGTCAACCGTCTGCGCGGTTCAAAGGCCGCGAGCAAGCAACCCCTCTGAGCTTGCCTCGGTGGGGTTGGTGGACCTCGCTTGTTTGAGGGCGAAGGCATTCCGTATTTTGCCCTGAATTCCGGTGATAGCCCGCTGGCGGCATATCACCCAATCTGCCGAACGCGGCTCTTGTCGGCGAGCGACTACTGGCTGCATGACTTCCATTTATTGACAATGCTCTTGCGCCGCCGAGAACTTACGCCACAAAGCTAAGCGAATCTCGTCACAATACAGACCGTGCTAGCCCGCGATCCGCTTACTCAACTGTTGGGCATCAAAAACGCAGAACCGCAAGTCAACCCCGCGCTCCATAGCGTTGTCACCGTTTGATTCCGTAACCTGCGACCGCTTGTCTCCGACTGGTTTCCGAAACGCTCACTTAAGATTGATTGGCTACTGGATCGCTCGGAACCTAACACGATTCTCGCTTACCATCGTCCGGCAAATTGATTGTCGCACGGCCCATGACGGCGAAACGAAAACACAATCACACAATTCGGTTTCAATGTCGGTCACGCCGTTGATTGCCGCTTTCAGTGTTTTAGATCACTACGAAATCACTCATGGCAATTTCGCTCACCTGCTCGAAATGCGGTCACACGGGAAACGCACCTGACACGGCCGCTGGAAAGCACATAAAGTGTCCCATGTGCGCGGCGCACCTCCTGTTGTTTATAGCTAACTTTCTGGCAGAGTTTTAAAAATCTGGAAAGCGATCGCAAGGTCGTGCATTCGGCGGAGTCCAAGCCAGAATGGCAGCGGGCCTGGCGGGCGTTCGGTGGCACGGTTGTTGTATCCA
>JAPLNX010000130.1 GCA_026400935.1 Planctomycetia bacterium
TAACCCGAAGCGTGAGCGAGGGCGGACGCTCCAACCAACCATCATTCTGAAATTCTATGCTCCGTGAAGCGCTCGCCCTCGCTCACGCTTCGGGTTACTTTCACGCTCCGGCAATCTGCCGCAGCGATTCCACGAAGTGACTCACTTCAACCAGCATCGTCGACGCACCGACGCTGATTCGCAACGTCCCGCCTGACGCGAGCGTTCCCAACGAACGATGGACTCCCGGAGCGCAGTGCAATCCGGCTCGCGTCTGAATGTCGAAATCGGCATCGAGGATCGCCGCCAGATCCTGTGGATCGAAACCGTCCAGCGTGAGGCTGACGACCCCGACTGTCTGCTCGTCCGCAACATCGCCACCGAAGAGTGTCACGTTCGACAGGCCAGACAACTGATCGAGCAACGCCTGCCGCAAGAGTTGTTCGTGCCGCTGAATCGTTTCGACCTGTTTCTCTTGGACCCAACTCAACGCGGCTTCCAGACCGAACAGGCCGGGAACGTTGTGATTGCCCGATTCATACTTGTCGGGAAGTTGTTCGGGCTGACGCTCGTCTTCGCTCACCGAACCGGTCCCCCCTTGCCGAAAGCTCGCGACGTGCTGTTCGACTCCCGGTCGCAAATACAACAATCCGGTTCCCAGCGGGCCAAGAAAACCTTTGTGGCCGGGACAGACCAGCAAATCGAGCGGCAGATCGCTGACGTTGATCGGTCGATGCCCGGCCGTCTGCGCGGCGTCCACGAGCATCAGCGCCCCCGCCTCTTTCGCGATCGTGCCGACCTCTTCAATCGGTTGCACGATGCCGGTGACGTTCGAGGCGTGCAACAGCGCGATCAACCGCGTGTTCGGTCGCAGCGCCACGCGAAATTTCGTCGGCTCGACCCGCCCGTTCGATTCGGGAGCGATCAACGTCGTTTCAATTCCGATCCGTTGCCGCAGTTCGCTCAACGGACGCAAGACCGAGTTGTGTTCCAGTGTCGAAGCGATGACGTGATCGCCGGCCTTCAACACGCCGTGCAGAGCGACATTCAAGCTGTCCGTGCCGTTGAACGTGAAGATGATCCGCTCGGACGATTCCGCACCGAGCAGATTTGCCGCTCGCATTCGGCAGCGCGCGATGACCGCATCCACTTCCGAGGCGGCTCGCGTCGCCCCGCGCCCGGCGGCAACGCCCAGCTCGCGGTGATACCGATCCATCGCCGCCAGTACGCCCGGCGGCTTCGGCCAACTGGTCGCAGCGTTGTCGAGATATGTGCGAGGCATTGCGCTCATCAATTTGAAGGAGTCTGCCAATCGGCAAGCGTTAGTCCCGGAAGCCGTTCAAACTCACCCTGCCACTTCCCGGCGATGTGGTCCAGCCAGTCGGTGTATCCGGTTGAGCCGGCGGTCTCCGTGGGAATTGACTCGATCGTCACCCGCATCGGACGCTCCGCCTCGGCCGAGCCGATCGGGACGACGATCCGCAACATGCCGTCCAAACCGACTTGAGATCGCAATACAATCCGACTCATGACACCTCTCCTTCGCGGCGAGTGTACCCACGACGGCACAGCCAACAACCGTCGTTTTGAACTTCTCAACCACCGATCGAATACATTGGCCGATCCGGCTGAATGAACTTCGCGGTATTGATTTGATGGCCTTCCCATTTGGCGGCGACGGACGCTCGCACTGCGTCGGCGATTTCGGCATCGGTCCCGCCGCCGCGAAGCAGACCGCGGATGTCGGTCTCCTCCAAACTGAAGAGGCAGTTGCGGACCTTGCCGTCCGCCGTGATGCGGAAGCGGTCGCAGTTCATGCAGAACGGCTGACTGACCGAGGCGATGAAGCCGATCCGGCCGACGCCGTCCTCGAAGACAAACTCGGTTGCGGGAGCGTGCGGGTTTTGATCGGGGATCGGAATCAGTGGCATGATCTCCGCCGAAAGCCGCTCGATGATTTCATGAGCGAACAAAACCTTGTCCCGTTCCCAAGCGTTGTCGGCATCGAGCGGCATGAATTCGATGAAGCGGATCTCCGCGCCAGTGGTACGAGCGAAATGCCCGAACGGAACGATCTCGGTTTCGGTCATCCCACGCACCGAGACCGCGTTGACTTTGACCGGATCAAAACCGACTCGCTGAGCCGCCTGAATCCCGGCGAGGACATTTTCGTAGCCTTCGCGGCGGGTGATCTCTTTGAACTTGACTGGGTCGAGCGCGTCGAGCGACACGTTGATCCGCCGCAATCCGGCGTCCCACAAATCCTGAGCTTGCTCGGCCAGCAAGATGCCGTTGGTCGTGATGCCGATGTCGTGAACGCCGTCAATCGCGGCGATCATCGCGACCAGCTTGTGCAAATCTTTGCGCACGAGCGGTTCGCCCCCGGTCAGCCGGACTTTGTTGACCCCCAAGCCGACGCAGATGCGAACAAACCGTTCCATCTCTTCAAACGACAGCAGATCGGCGCGCGGCATGAACTGCACGTTCTCCGCCGGCATGCAATAAAAGCAGCGAATGTTGCAGCGATCAGTGACGCTGATTCGCAGATTGTTGTGGATTCGGCCGAAGGAATCGACCAGCGGTTCGGACATGATGTTCAATCTGAGATTTCAAATTTGAGATTTGACAGGTTCGGCACCGGGATGGACCCACTCGGTCGACCCGTCGCTCCAGTTTTCTTTCTTCCAAATCGGGACGACTTCTTTCAGGCGGTCGATCAAATATCGTCCCGCGTCAAACGCTTGATGCCGGTGAGGGCAACTGACCGCGACCGCCACGCTGATGTCGCCCAGTTCCAAATGTCCGAGCCGATGCACGATCCCCGCTTCAATCACCGGCCAGCGCGATCGGGCTTCGGCTTCGAGTTCTCGCAGCTTGGCCTCGGCCATTTCTGGGAAGCCATCATAGTCGAGCGCCACTGTTTGTCGGCCCTCGGTCATCTCCCGCACCGTGCCGAGGAACAGCACGACCGCGCCGGCTTGATTCGAGCGAACCGATTCCGTCAGTAAGGTGAAGTCGATGGGGTTGTGAGTGAGTTGGATCATGGTTGTAAAACTTCGTGTCGCAGGTACGTAGTCGTCATCGCTCCGCGTGACGAGCCGATCGCTCGCCAACGTTCCGTGAAGCGACCAGCTCGTCACGCGGAGCGATGACGGCTACGTAAAATCACCCGCCGCTGACGGGCGGGAAGACGGCAAGATCAGTTCGGCCGCCGATTCGCGTCGTCGGCGAAGCATAGTCGGTTCCCACAGCCACCAGCAGGCTCGCGAGCAGCGGTTGCAACGCCGGAGAATGCTCGCCAAGCGCGGTTCGCAATTCGGCGACCGTTGCCGATTCGGGAAGATCGAGTTCGAGTTCCGCCGCACCGACCAGATCGCGAGCTTTGGCGAAGAGCTTGAGTTTTGTTTTCATGATTTCTACGTCACCACCAATTTCTTCGTCGCGCGCTTAAAACGCTGGCTCAGTTCGGGCATCAGTCCATACGAGAGGGCCAGCAATTTCAACGGATGCACGGTGGGGATTGTTGAGTCTTGCTCCATTTGCATCTTGCAACTGCTGCATTCGGTCAGGCCGATCTTCACGTCCGCCTCGCGCATGTGGTTGATGAGTTCGCTGCCGATTTGCAACGAGGTCGCGAAGTTCGTCTTCGACAACCCGTACGCTCCGGCCATGCCGGAGCAGCCTTTCTCGATCTGTTGCACGACGAGTTCCGGAATCTTGGCAAGCAACTTGAGCGTCGGCGTCCCGGCCTTCAGCGCCTTCAAATGACAGGGCGTGTGATACGCGGCGGTGAGCGGTAACGGGCCGAAGTCGGTCAGAAGCTGATCCTTCGCCAGCAAGCCGGCGAGGTAGTCGGTCGCCTCGACCACTTGGTTCGCGACCACTTGCACGTCGGGATGATTCAGCAGCCGCGGGTATTCGTATTTCAAACAGAGTGCCGCCGCCGGTTCGCTGCAAATGATCGGCACGCCCTCGCGAGCCAGTTCCGAAAGTTCGCGAACGTTTTGCTCGGCGATCTTGCGAGCGGCGTCCAAATCCCCCGCGCTGATCATCGCCATGCCCGAGACGGTCTGCTCCGGCGGCACATGCACCTTGATGTTGTTGTGTTCGAGGATCGCCAGGAACGCTTGGCCGAGTTCCGGATCGTGGTAGTTCGCGAAGTGATCGACGAAATAAACGACCGGACGCTTTGTCGTGATCTCGCTGGGGAATTCCAGCAGGTCATCGTGCAGCAAGTTCATCAGCGGCTTGCGAGCGAACTGCGGCAGCTTCCGCAGCCGATGAATGCCGATGAACCGTTCCAGCAACCAACGGGTCGCGGGATTGTTGAGCCCCCAATTGACGAGCCAACTGAACGAGCAGCCGATCGCTCCGAACGAGTGACCGCGCGACAGAATCCAGTCGGCTCGATCGAGCCCATGTTCGGCGACGTGAGCTGCCTTGGCTTCGATCATCAACTGCGACACGTTGACGTTCGAAGGACACTCGAGTTCGCATTGCTTGCAGTTGAAACAGAGGTCCGCGATCCGCTTCATCGCGGCCGACGAGAAATCCTGAGCCGACACATTGCCCAGAATGAAGTTGCGAACGATGTTGGCCTTCGATCGCGGCGAGGCTTCCTCGGTCGGCTGCACATGGAAGAAGGGGCACATCCGCAAGTCGGGCGAATGCGAGCGGCACATGCCGCAACCGTTACACGCCGCCGCTTCCGTCAGCACCTCGTCCGCGTTCCACTTCAATTTTAGTTCGACGACCGGCAGCGCGGCGACGGCTCCGTAGCTTGGCTCCCCAGAGCCGAGCGGTTTTGCATCGGGCGTTCGGCCCGGGGGAGCCGAACTACTCGCGTGACTTGCGCCACTCACATGCGGCCGCAAATTCTTCACCGTCAAATGCGGATCGTCGCTGATGATCTTGCCGGGATTCATCAAACGTTGCGGGTCAAAGATCTCTTTGACCTGCTGAAAAACGCGGTACAGCGAGCCGTATTGCGACCGCAGAAAACTCGTCCGCGAAAGTCCGTCGCCGTGTTCGCCGGTGATCGTGCCGCCAAACTCGAAGACCACTTGATACAGGTCGCGAGCCAGTGATTCGATCCGCGGCGCGTCAGCCGGCGTCGGCATCGGAATGAACGGCCGGAAGTGCAACTGCCCCGCCGCTGCGTGCGAGTACAACGACGAGATCACTTCGTGCTTCTGAAACACCTTTTGAGCACGGATCAAGAACTCTCGCAACGATTCTGGCGGGATCGCGATCGCCTCGACGAACGGCTGCGGGCGAGCGGTCCCTTTCACGCGGTGCAGGTGATGCACGACCTTTCGCGGCAGCGACCACAAGAACTCCGCGCCGTCGTAATCGTATTTTTCCGACGCCGCGATGCCGCCGAACTTCTTTGCCGTCTCGATTGCAAAGCGGGTCCGGTCGCGCGCCTGCGATTCGCTGAAGCCCATTTGCTCGACGATCAACGCCGCCTCCGCGTTCGGTGAAATCAGCGATTCGAATCGGTTGTCCGCCTCGCGCGCGAGTGTCAGCAGTCGGCGGTCGAGCAAGTCGCACGCGCTGGGAAGCTGTTCGGCCAGCGACTGTACCGCATCGATCGCCGCGTCCATGCTTGCGAACAGCAACAACACGATCCCGCGGCAGGTCGGCAGCGGAGAGGTGTGTAACGTCGCCGCCGTGAAAACACCGAGCGTTCCTTCTGAGCCGACCAACAACCGCGCCACATTCACGTGGGTTCGAGACAACACATTTCGCAGGTGATACCCGGAACAATTTCTCGGCAGCGCCGGTTGCTTCTGCCGAATCAGCGCTTCGTTTTCGGACAAAATTCGCGCCAAGCGTGTCACAACGCCTCGCTGAGCCTGTGCTTCGAGAACCTCGCGACTGGCTGGCTCAACCGAACCGATCAAGTTTGCGGCCAGTGCGGTGACGCTGTCGCTGACACTGTTAAGAGTTAACGGGCTGAGATTCAACGAACTGTTAACGAGACGTTCGGTGTCCTTCGTTGAAGCCGGCGCTTCGAGCGGCTCGTTGCCGAATTCAACGCACGCTCCACCCTGCAACACGACTTCGATCGAACGGACGTGATCTCGCATCGAACCGATTCGCATTGAACGCGATCCCGCGGCATCCGTCGCCAGCATCCCGCCGATCGTTGTCACCGCAGGGTTCGACGGATCGGGCGGGAAATAACGACCGTGCGTTCGCAAGGCGCGATTCAAGTCATCGAGCACAACGCCGGCTTGCACGCGCACCGTGTCCGGGCCGACCTGTTCGATGTTTCGCAAGTGCCGTGAGCAATCGACAATCAGGCCGGAGCCGAGTGCTCCGCCGGTGACGCTCGACCCGGAACCACGCGGGATGAGTGAAATCTTCATCTCAGCCGCATACTTTGAGAGGGCGACAACATCTTCGCGATCCTTAGGAAACGCGACACCTAGCGGCTGAATCTGATACCAACTGGCATCGGTCGAAAACATCGCGAGCGTCAGCGCATCGCAGGCGATTTCGCCCGCGAACACTCCTGACAAGTCCTCGACGATTCGCTGCCGTTGGTCGTCCAAGTGGTACTCTCCAGAAGCTGCACCGCCTCACTTCGCGCCGCGCTGGGCTTCATCCAACCGAATCGCCTCTTGCCGATAACGCTCGTGCGTTTCCAGATTGAACCGCTCATGCCGTCCATCTAGCGGTGCATGACGATGTCGCGTCTGACAGCGATAACACACCAGCACATCACGCATCAAAGTGTAGAGCACCCCATCAATCAACGCGAACACGAGCAACACGCCGATCGCCTTCGCCGGTTCCATGTACCACCAAAAGATCGTACTCAACAACGCTCCCGTCGCGACCATTAAGACGCCGACCCGCTGCGGAAAATCCTTCTGCCGCCAGAGATCACTGGAGCCACAAACGACACAGTCTTTCGGCTCCTGGCCCAAACGATTTTCTGCCAACACCGGCCGCTGCCACATGCATGACGTGCAATGCAACTCCGCTGTTTCCGAAACGACATCGGCCACGTTGTGGCCACCGCAGGTAGGACAGGCGAAGACGATTTGCATGGGGAGCTCAGGGGGCAGGGGGCAAATTAGAAATCTGCTGACACTCACGGATTCTAGGTAAGACTGACTCGCCACCACCGACCTGTTGTTTATAGCTAACTTTCTGGCAGAGTTTTAAAAATCTGGAAAGCGATCGCAAGGTCGTGCATTCGGCGGAGTCCAAGCCAGAATGGCAGCGGGCCTGGCGGGCGTTCGGTGGCACGGTTGTTGTATCCA
>JAPLNX010000591.1 GCA_026400935.1 Planctomycetia bacterium
CGCGCAGGATCGACCTCAACCTCAACCTTTTTTCTCGCCGCCATGCCAGAATGACTCCCTTCCAAGAGGTCTTTCTCCCGGGCGCAAACGCCGTGCCAAACTCAAGTGTCTTTTAAAGTAAGTGCCATTGGGCTAGCGCCTTGCCGCTCACTGCGAGTGCGGCTACGTCGAGTTCTTCGATCACCGGGCGTTTGAGAAACTCGGCCCACAGTTGTTGCCGCTCTGTCGCCAGCGTCGGCTCACACGGCGCGACCACCGGCGGCGGAGCACCCGCCGGCAACTCCCACCCCGGCAACGGATCGGTCTCGTCGAGGTCCAGTGGCGGCAGCGGCGTGAGTGGCTTCGCTGTCGATGATTTGGAGGCGTCCGTCACCGAGGCTTTCGGACGGTTCGCCATCGCCGGGCCAGTGAGCTTCAACGCCTGACGCACAGCCTCGACGGGCAACGCCACGCGAAAACCGATATTGAGGTTAGGGGCCGTCGGCTCGAAGGCATGACGAAACGAGACACCGGATGCGGACTGGGCGTGGTCCCAAGAACCACCCCGAAACACACGTGGGGAACCGGCGGAGAACGGGCTGCTCGGATCAAGCGCCGGTGTTTCTTGGAATTGGCCGTAGTACCTCGGTTGCCATCCGTCTTGGACCCATTCCCAGACATTGCCGTGAATGTCGTAGAGTCCGAACGGATTCGCTTTCAATTCGCCCACCGCATGCGTTCGCTTGCCGGAGTTTGCACCCGACCAGCCTGCCTGCGCCAAGCCCTCGTCCTGGTCGCCGATCCAGTATCTGGTTGTCGTCCCCGCACCGCAGCCAAATTCCCATTCAGCCTCCTTTGGCAAGCGGTAGCCTGTCCCATCCAACGGTGTCACGATCTCGCCGGCGCGGAAATAGAACGGCTTGAGTTCCTCCTGCTGACTGAACTTTGCACAGAACTCAGCTGCGTCATTCCAACTCACTGTTTCCATTGGGTGGCTGGCTGTGTCCATCCCGGCGACGGCGTCTTTCCCGGCACCCATCGGTGAGAAGTGGGCGGGATTCTTCCCCATCACCTGTTTGTACTGGGCCTGCGTCACTTCATGGAGGCCGAGGTAGATCGGTTGTGACAGGATCACCTTGTGCTGAGGGCCTTCACTCTTGATGAGTTCCTACTGGACCTTGTTGTTCGGGTCAGCACCTTTGAGTGCCTCTTCAATCTCTTCCTTGGTGCTGCCCATCAGGAACTCGCCGGGCGGGATGAGGCGGAACTTCATGCCGAGGGAGTTGGTGTACTCGACCGGCACGTCGAGGTACTTGGCCCACGCCTCTTGGTGTTTCTTCTCCTGCACGGCATCAAACGGCGCAATCGCCGGCGGTGGTGCCTCGGCCGGCCAACCATGCCAGCCAACGAGAACTGACGGTGCGGTCGCTGCCGACTGGGGCATCGCCGGTCCCGCCATCTTCAACGCCCGGCGCACGGCAGCCAATCCCAACGACACCCGAAAACCAAAGTTGAAGTCACGAGCAGTCGGGGCGGAGGCGTAGCGATCTGCGGGGCGACAGTGGGACGCGTTGTTGTGCCAATTGCCGCCCCGGATCACATGCCAGTGCCAGGGGCCGGCGGAAGATGGGCCGTTTGGGTTGAGCGTGGGTTTTTCCTGAGATTTTCCGTAGTACGTCGGGGACCACCAATCTTCGACCCACTCCCACACGTTGCCGTGAATGTCACACAGCCCATACGGATTCGCTTTCAACTCACGCGCCGCATGCGTGCGCGCACCAGAGTTTTTCCCGAACCATCCGGCATGGAGCAGGTCTTCGTCCTGATCGCCGATCCAGAACTTGGTCATCGTTCCCGCGCGACAGGAGTACTCCCATTCCGCCTCCGTAGGCAAGCGATAACCGGTGCCGTCAAGTGGCGTGATCGTCTCACCCGCTCGGAGGTAGAACGGCTTGAGTTTTTCCTGCTGACTAAGTTTCGCACAGAACTCGGCTGCGTCATTCCAGGACACCCGCTCCACTGGATGCCTGCCTGTGTCCAGGCCGGCAACGGCCTCTTTTCCTTCCCCGGACGGAGCGAAGTATGACGGATTGACGCCCATCACTTTTTCATATTCGGCCTGAGTGACTTCGTTGACGCCCAGGTAGATCGGCTGCGTCAGGATGACCTTGTGCTGCGGCGCTTCGCTCTTCATGCATTCCTGCCAGCGCCCGTCTCCGAGCTCAAACTTGAGGGCCTCTTCAATCTCCTCAGCCGTGCTGCCCATGGTGAACTCGCCGGGCGGGATCAGGCGGAACTTCATGCCGATGGAATTCGTGTACTCGACCGGCACGTCGAGGTACTTGGCCCACGCTTCCTGATGTTGTTGGGCTTGTTCGGCATCAAACGGCGCAATCGCCGGCGGCGGTGCGTCAGCGGGCCAACCGTGCCAGCCGGTCGCCTTTGTAGGATGGCCGCCCTCGGCCGTCTTCTTCGTGTGGGAGAGCGGGTCGGAAAGACGGCCGGGGGCGGCCATCTTACGGGCTTCGTTGTCCCTGAGCTTGAAGAGGATGCCAGCCAGCACCGCGATGCCGACCACGGCGGCGAGGAGGTATCGCGAGACGTTCGAACGTTTGCCCTCAACGTAGCCATCACGCTCCGCGTGATGAGCCGAGCGCGGAGTGGACGTCGATGTTTCATTCGGCGTTGATCGCGTTGAGGACTGCGTTGCGTTGGGTGATGTCGGTTGGGAATCGGGGGTCGAGGGAGCGTTCGGCTCGTCACGCGGAGCGTGACGGCTACGTTCGTTGGGCGGCATCGCGACGCACGTCACTTGGCCGTTGAGTTGCAGTTCGGACTGGCAACGCGCTAACAGGTCGGCGACTTCTTTGGCGGTTTGGAAACGGTCTTCGGGTTTCTTCGCGAGCAGCTTCGTCACGATCGCGACGAGCCAGTCGGGGATCTCTGGCAGAATCTCTTGCAGCGGACGGGGCGTGTCTTCGACCACTCGACGCAGGACGGCGATGGTGTTGGCCGCTCGGAACGGAGGGCGACCGCAGGCCATCTGGTACAGCACGCTCCCGAAGCTGAACAGGTCGGCGCGATGATCCAGCGTCTGACCGATCGCCTGCTCCGGAGCCATGTACATCGGCGTGCCGGAGATGACTCCCGTCCGAGTCATGCTGGCATCGTCCGCCGCGCGAGCCAGGCCGAAGTCGCTGATCTTTACGCGAACGGTCGTAGCCGAATTCAGCGAGGTAGCCGAATTCGTGAGAATTCGGTGCGGTTCGCTATCCGTCTGAAATCTCACGATTTCAGCTACCGGCGTTATGGGCGGTTCGGCGATGGCTCCTTCCAACAGAATGTTGGCTGGTTTGATGTCCCGATGAATCAGCCCCATCGCCTGCGCGGCGGCCAGACCGCTGGCAATCTGCCGGGCGATGTGCAGGATTTCGGGAGTCTCCAGTGGGCCGGCTCCGTCGAGTTTTTCTTTCAACGTCTGGCCGTCGATGAACTCCATCACCAGATACGGCAGCGGCTGCTCCTCAACGCTGTAAACCTGCACGACGTTCTCATGCCGAATCGCGGCGGCCGCGCGAGCTTCTCGCAAAAAACGCTTCCGCGGCGGCGACGTCGAGGCCAACTGCGGATTCATCACCTTGATCGCCACCAGCCGATGCAGCTTCTCGTCAAATGCCTTGAAGACGATCCCGAAGCCACCTCGACCAAGCACGCTCAGCACTTCGTAATGAGCCAGCAGGCCGATCGAACCAGGCTTGCTCGACGCTTGCAGAAAGCTGAGATCGGTCTGCGAATCGTCGATGTCGTCATCCGAGTCATCGACAGCGCTAGGCTGATACGTCCGAGTTTTCTCGTCGTGGCCGACGCTGCTAGCGTCGGCTTGAGCCGGTGCTGGGAGTTGTTCACGGACGCTGGCAGCGTCCGCGACCCGCAATTGCTCGGCCGCCGGGATGTCCAGAAATGAACCGGCCGAATCATGCGACTTCAGCAGCAATTCCACCGCCGCCAGCATGGCTGGATCGCCGGCACATGCCTTCTCGACGAAAGCTCGCCGAGCCTGCGGGTCCACGATCTCCAAAGCCGCATCAAAAATCACACGCTCATTCATGGCCAATGGCCTCCCGGACTGCGAATCTGGTCAAACGACAGAGCATCCAAGAGCCAATGCGCCGTAGGCGGACAGAATACGCCAAATATTTTGAAAAAGAACCGAAGTGAATCACCAACCCGCAGCGTGAGCGAGGGCGAGTGCTCCACAAACCGCCGTATTTCATTGTCTTGTGAAGCGTTCGCCTTCGCTTACGCTGCGAGTTTGTTTTGTCTCGGTTTCGCAGCGGTCACGTCATTTCTCGGTGCCGCCAGGCTTTGGCATACGCCCAGATGCGGTCGGCCGTTCGGGTCGAGATGTCGAGCATCTCCGCAGCCTCGGCCAACGTCAGCCCGGCGAAGTATCGCAACTGCACCAACTCGGCCGCCGTTCCATCGACTTGTTTGAGCTTGTCCAACGCGGCATCCAACTCCAAGAGGTCTTCCCGGAATGCCGGGGCAGCGATGTCGAGTTCGTCAACCAGGTCGACACGCTCCAATTCGCCGCCGTGCCGCACTCGCTGCTTTCGCCGAGCATTGTCTACTAAAATGCGTCGCATCGCTTCTGCGGCAGCCGCGAAAAAATGACCGCGTCCGTCCCAAGCCTTCGCGGTCTGAGCACCACCGACCAGTCTCAAGTATGCCTCGTGAACCAACGCGGTCGCTTGCAATGTCTGCCCCGGTTTCTCGTGAGCCAACCTCGCCGTCGCCAACTTCCGCAACTCTTCATAGACCAACGGCAGCAATTGCCCCGCAGCCATCGGGTCTCGTTGAACCATCCGCTCCAAGATTCGCGTCACATTTTCATTCATTGCGGAGGCTACGATAACTCTGCGTCTGGAATGAGCCAAATCAATCAAAGACTGTTTCACGACAGCCAGGCCAGAAGTCGTCAAGATGCTAACGAATTCGAGCCACGTTGGCTCGATGTTTTGAAACAGATCACACCTTCGGGAACAACGACATGACGAATCGACGTGACTGGCTGACTTCGTTGGGTGCCTTGGCGGCGGGAGGTCTCGCGGCTAGCAGCTTCGGGCCACGATTCAACGAGGCGTTCGGCGTTGACGGCGCGAACAACCCTGCGGCGAATGTGGGCGATCGGACGACGACGATCAAGATCACGAAGCTGACCGCGACGCCGATGCAGCGGAAGGTGTTCCTCAAGCTGGAGACGAATCACGGCGTTACCGGCTGGGGGGAGATCGATCAGCTCGAGCCGTTTGTCGCGGCGGCGCTGGCGAAGTCGTTGTTTGAATTGATCGACGGGGAGAACCCGACTCGCATCGAGCATCTGTGGCAGAAGATCTATCGCGCCCATCGCGACATGCGCGGCGGGCCGTTCATGACTCACACGCTGGCGGGGATCGACATGGCGTTGTGGGACATCACCGGCAAGCTGTGGGGCGTGCCGGTCTATCGGCTGCTCGGCGGGCCGACTCGCGACAAGCTGCGGTTCTATCCGACGCCGAACGCGACGAAGGTTGGAGCGGGACCGCAGCCGTTCTCGGGGACTCCGCAGCAGATCGAAGCGTTGGTGAAGTCGGTCGAGAACGCACGCAAGCAGGTCGGTCCGGACGGGATCGTGATGTTCGACGCTCACTGCGCGATGCCGCCGCCGTTTTTGATGCAGTTCGCGGCGGCGGTCAAACCGTATGACCTTTACTACATCGAGGAGCCCGCCGTCCCCGGCAACATCGAGGTTTTCAAGCGGCTGAAGCAGCACATCAACATCCCGCTGGCAGTGGGCGAGCAGGCTCGCACGATCTGGGACGTGATCACGTATCTGCATGAGGGCTGTGCCGACATCTTGCAGGTCGATTGTGCTCACACAGGGGGCATCACGCAGCTTCGCAAGATCGCGATCCTCGGTGAGGCGTATCACGTTCCGATCGCGCCGCACTGTGTGACGACCGATCTCGGTGCGACGGCGAGTCTGCATTGCAGCGCGGCGGTGCCGTTCTTTCTGGTTCACGAGTACTATCCGAGCATCTCACCACCGGGTCTGGTGACGAAGAACTGGTCGATCGACAAGGACGGCTATGCCTCGCTGCCTCAAGGTGTCGGGCTCTGTTGCGAGATCGACGAAGCGAAGCTCGCCGAAATCGCCAAGACGCCGAGCAAACCCGAATGGCCGACTCGCGGAAGAAACCCCGACGGGTCGATTGCGGATTACTGATAATCCGGATCACAGATCAAAGAACTGCGCGTTATCCAAATCGGCTTGTCACGCGGAGCGGTGACGAGCCGAACGCTTCAAACATCGCTTTCAATTTCTGTGATTCGGATAAGAGGCCGAGACTTCCGCAACACCTCGGAGCGAGCCAAAATCACTCAGTGAACGTGATCTTTACAGTTGGAATCGTGATGCAATATGGAGTCATGCTGTCGATTCGAAGCTCGCACTTAGCGCAAAACGTCAATTTGCCGGACTTGCAAAGGATTTTGGGACCAATATACTCCCGCCTTTCCAACGCAACCGCTTGGTATGTTTCAGGAAGGTGCATCCCAAATGCAAAAATGTGACTACTGCGACCGCAAGCCAGGACGTGGCAATTCCAAGGTCGAACGAGGTAAGGCCAAGTACTTGGGGGGTAACGGTCGGAAGACGACTGGTATAACCAAACGATACTTTTTCATGAACCTGCAACCGGTTCACATCGAAAAGCCGGAAGGCGGAGCGGCAAAGGCTATTGCTTGCACCAAGTGCATCCGCAGCGGCAAGGTGGTCAAGTCGGTAAAACGCAAGCCGTTCACGCTTGCCTAAGCTGGCTGGTCCAATTGAGTGACTTTTGAAAATTTGAAAACCCGGTTCCCATTTCGGAACCGGGTTTTTGCATTCTGAGAGGACTCGCGTGATGGCTGAGCCGTTGACTAAAGCTGACGTCACCAAGGTTGCACATCTGGCCCGACTGAAGTTGACCGATGTGGAACTGGACTTGTTCACGACGCAGCTCGGGCAAGTTCTGGGGTACGTTGATCTGTTGAGCGAGCTGAATACCGACGACGTTCCGCCGATGGCTCACGTGGCTGATATCGCCAATGTCTTCCGCGAGGATGAATTGAAACCCTCCTTGCCGCGAGCAGCGTCGCTGTCGAATGCTCCGAAGACCGACGGCAAGTTTTTCGTCGTGCCGCAGATTCTGGAAGATGCTTGAGGTTGGATGTGCCGCACGGCTTTGTCTGCCGTGAATCCTGTTTCGAACTCGTTATGCCGCTGAGTTTGCAAATGCCTTTGCCGATGACCTCTGCCGTTGAATTGTTGGGTCAGCTTGAACGTGGAGAAACGACTGCCGTCGCCCTGACCGAAGCGTCGCTGACAACGATTCAATCACGGGACTCGCAGATCGGTGCGTTCTTGTCGACGAACGCCGATGCGGCACTTGCCCAGGCAAAGGCCATCGATGATCGACGTCGATCAGGCCAGCCGGTTGGAAAGCTTGCCGGGTTACCGATCGCGATTAAAGACAACATGTGTACGATGGGACTGAAAACGACGTGCGCGAGCCGCATGTTGCAAAACTTCGTCCCTCCGTATGACGCTCACGTGATCGAGCAACTCAAAACGGCGGATGCGGTCATCGTCGGAAAGACGAATCTCGATGAGTTCGCAATGGGTTCTTCGACGGAGAATTCAGCGTTTCAAGTGACGCGAAATCCGTGGAGCTTGGAGCACACAGTCGGCGGTTCGAGCGGCGGATCGGCGGCGGCTGTCGCGGCGAACATGACCTCAGTTTCGCTCGGTTCAGACACTGGCGGATCAATTCGTCAGCCTGCCGGTTTTTGTGGCGTCGTGGGGCTAAAGCCGACGTATGGCCGAGTCTCACGCTACGGGCTTGTCGCTTACGCGAGTTCGCTCGATCAGATTGGGCCGTTTGCGACGGATGTTGCGAGTGCCGCGTTGTTGTTGGAAGTGATCGCTGGGCACGACGGTCGTGATTCGACCAGCGTCGATCGGCCGGTTCCGGCTTACTCAGCGACGGTCGATCAACCGCTGGCAAACTTGCGAGTCGGGATTGCGAAAGAGCATTTTGTCGAAGGACTTGATCCCGAAGTGGAAGCGGCAACGCGAAAGGCACTCGATGTCTATCGCTCGCTTGGAGCGGAGATCGTTGAGCTGTCGTTGCCGCATTCCAAGTATGCGATCGCGACGTATTACCTCATCGCGGCTTCCGAAGCTTCGAGCAATCTTGCTCGTTATGACGGCGTGCACTATGGGCATCGGGCGGCCGAGTTCAGCAACATGATTGACATGTACTCGGCGAGCCGCGGCGAGGGTTTTGGAGCGGAAGTCAAACGCCGTATCATGCTCGGGAATTACTCGCTTTCGGCGGGTTATTACGACGCTTATTACTTGAAGGCATTGAAGGTTCGCCGATTGATTCGCAACGACTTCGACGCCGCGTTTGCGAAGTGCGATGTCATCGCCTCGCCGATCGCATCAACTCCCGCGTTCAAGCTGGGAGCCCTGGTCAACGATCCGCTGGCGATGTATCTCTCGGACATCTACACGATCAGCGCGAACCTCGCCGGGATTCCAGGAATCTCGATTCCGTGCGGCCTCAGTTCCGCCGGACTTCCGATCGGCTTGCAACTTCAAGCTGGCCCGTTCGAGGAAGACAAGCTGCTGCGAGCGGCTCGGATGTTTGAACGAGCTTCGTGATAAAGATTCCAGACGAACAGGGAGCGATGACGGCTACGTTGTTGCAGATTCGCTCCGTTCGTGTCTGTTACTCGCGAATCGTTTTCAGGACCGCCTCTTTCAAGAAGCCATTCGTCGAGATGCCGCTGCCGCCGTGGATGGTGTCGGTGCCTGTCCAATCGAAGAACGTGCCGCCCGCCTCCCGAAGAATCGGCACCAGTGCGGCGGCATCCCATGGATTTAAGAGTGGATCGAGCATCACATCTGCTCGACCTGTGCAGACTAGCGCGTGTCCGTAGCAATCGCTCCAGCCGCGAGTCTCTCGCGCGAGATTGTTGACCCGCTCGAACGCTTTGAGCTGATTTGCTTCGCGCCAATTGTTGAGTGATGTCGTGCAGACCATCGCTTCGTCGAGTCGTTCAATACGCGAGACCTTTGCCGGGCGAGGCCGTTGATCGTGGATCTGCCACCATGCGCCGAGTCCCTTCGCGCCGTAGATGACTTCATTGAGCGCGGGCATTCGGCAGACGCCCGCGAGCAGTTCGCCGTCAGCTTCCAGGCCGATTAGCGTTCCGAACAGCGGCACGCCGTGAATGAACGCCTTCGTCCCATCAACCGGGTCGAGCACCCAGCGAACGGTGTTTCGTCCCTTTGTTTCTCCGAACTCTTCGCCGAAAACTCCATCATCCGGAAAGCGCCGAGCGATTCGATCTCGAATCAGTTCTTCCGCTCCGCGATCAGCCGCCGTTACCGGTGTGCGGTCTCGCTTTTGATCGACGACCAAGTCGGGTGACAGGTAATAGCTGAGGATTAATCTCTCCGCCTCACGAGAGACGGAGATGGCAAATTCCAAACGTTGCGAAAGTTCGAGCGGCGTCATGTGGCAATTCACCTCAGTAACATGTTCAGGAAACTTCAACGTAGCAATTGAAGTTGGCGGCGGAGAGTCGTCGTCCCGGTAACCTATTCGTGAACTTCGGTGGCACGTCCTTGGCCTTCGAGAAGGGGGTGGGAATTGGAATCATCCAGAAAACCACGTCTTTCCCGATGGTCAGGGACGTACCAGCCGAAGCTACAAGCACAACCCAAATCCAAATTATTGGGAGCCGCAGTGTAGTCGGTGTCGCTGATTCGTTTGAGTAACGCGACCCTATATAGTTTGGCGAACTCCGTCAGCGCAAAACTCACTTGTTCAGCCGCGAAGGACTCCGCCGCATGTTGTATCTGTTGGGCTTATTGGCCGTTGCATTCTCGGCCGTTACAGGAGCGTTGGCCGCTCAAGGTCGGCGCATGGATTTGTTCGGAGTACTGGTGCTCGCGTTGGTGACGTCGCTTGGCGGCGGGACGTTGCGAGACATCGTGTTGAATCTTCCGGTCTTTTGGGGGCAGGATGACACCTTTGTTTGGACCGCCATCACTGCTGGAACGCTGACATTCGCCGCCGCGAGACACTGGCATCCGCCGCAGCAATTACTGTTGATTGTCGACGCTTTTGGCTTGGCATTGGTTGCCGTTTTGGGTAAGCGTTCACGGGCACGGTAGCAGTGATGGAATTGGCTCGTGTTTGAAATGAGCCTGAACGGCGGTGACAAGGTAGTCGTAGATTGAACGGTTTTGGAGGCGGCAGGTTTCGGAGACGGTGAGGATGCGTTCGAGG
>JAPLNX010000179.1 GCA_026400935.1 Planctomycetia bacterium
CCGGCCGCTCGTTCGCCCGAGAAGCCTACCCCCGACGACCAAAATCCAACCAATTCCAAAAAAGAAGACCCAAAAATCCCGGCCCCAAACCAGACTCCTAAAGTAAGTGCCATTGGGCTAGCGCCTTGCCGCTCACAAAACACAGTTTTCAGCACAGATGGCGGAGAGCCAGAAAATGTAGGGTGGGACCAGCGGAGCGCCGGCCCACTGCAATGATCGAGAAATGGTGAGCCGGCGCTCCGCTGGTCACACCCGAAGAATCTGCTGTGAGCCGTTACGTTGGCCAATCAGAAAGCGGTTTCACCCAAAGTTGACGCTTCGGGTTACGAGGCGAAATCGGTTCAGAAATCTGAAGTTTGCCCAAGCACGAGAAATGAGTCATGCACTTCAAAGCCCGTTTTGATTTGTATGTCATACTGATCGCACGCGGCACTCAGACGACTCGTCCTCGTGGCCTACGGTTTGCATTTGAATTGCATTTCACCAAACCGTTTTAGTCACGGTCTGAATTCGTGCGTTTTTTGGCAAACGATTGCAGAGGTATCAGCGAAATGTCGGCAAGATTGCTTGCGAATGCAGCACTGCTGCTCGCTTTCGTCACGGGACTGACGAGAGCAGGGGAAAATGAAGCAAGGACGACTGACAAAAATGTTGTGACGACTCGGACGGAACCGTCCGAAAAGGTCTCGATCGACAACTCTTCGACAAAGCCGAGCGAGTCTGGGCTTGAGCGTGTCACGAAAACTCGAGCGACCCGAGTCCTGTTTATTACGACAGGCGGGTGTGAACGTTGCCAGAAAGAACTTGATCGTCTGCAAAAACCAGGCGGCGAATTCGAATCAATGCGGACCCGTGGATGGAAGATCGGCGTTGAGCCGAGCAATCACATTCAAATTGTCGACGCTGAGCAGATTCCGGAACTCATCAAGCAGCTCAATGTTCGCGAGTTCCCGACGGTTGCTTGCATCAGTGATGGTGAGATTGTCCGTTCGTTCAAAGATGGCTGCTCGACGCCGCTCGACGCTTGGACTTTCGGCTGGTTGATGAAAGGGGAGAGCGAACGCCCTCAAGCGGTGATCCCCGAAGCGATTCGAGTTCAATGGACTGGCCAGTATCCGCTGCGAGGAAATCACTGGTCTGTTGATGGGGACTGGAACCCATCGAAAGAAAAAGTCATCAGCCATTTGCGAGGCGAAAATCACTTGAGTCAACTTGGTCCATATGCCAGCGTGGAATCGTGGTCTTACGAAGAAGTCCGATCGCTGCACGATGACCTTCACGAGAAATACGGCGGGGGTGTCTCGTCCGGTTCCTTCACGCAATCGCAACAACAGAATAGCGGCGTGAGTGAGTTCCGAGGCGGCCGAAAGTTCTGATGCTTTAATACGTAGACCGATCACTCCGTGACCGGAAGCCATTGAGTCATGGAGTGACTCGTCTACGTCTGTGCGAGTCCGTTCCCGGCGAAAGCGAGCATCTGTTACAACTCGCGCGGCTGCGAGTGGGATGTTTAACTGCAACGCCAACGGCGTGCGTGCGAATGTGAGCAATCATTTGTTCGCACGCACGCCGTTGGCGTTGCGGTTAAACGGCAAATCTCACTTTAAGCCGCGTCAGGCATACGCTGTCTTGCTCGCACATGCGTCTCAGGGAAGGAACTCGTGATGTCATATTTTCGGTTTGAAGAGTTGTTATCCGGTCCGATTGGTTTGTTGACGTTTGATGTGCCGGACAAAAAGGTCAACACTCTCTCGCAAGCGATCATGGCCGAGTTGACGTCGCATGTCGCTCAGCTTGAACAGCGGACGGACCTCAAAGGCTTGTTGTTTCGGAGCGGCAAACCAGGCCAGTTCATCGCCGGTGCCGATCTGAATGAACTCGGTGCGTTGATCGATGCGACGCGAGAGCAATGTCAAACAGCGATCGCCGCGGGACACGAACTCTTCAGTCGCGTGAGTCGTTTGCCGTTTCCGACAGTGGCACTGGTCGATGGTAACTCGATGGGAGGCGGGACAGAGTTGATTCTCTCGATGGACTATCGAATCGCGTCCACGAACCCCGCGACGAAGATCGCGTTGCCGGAAACGAAAATCGGCCTCATTCCCGGCTGGGGCGGAACACAGCGGATGACACGTGCGGTTGGCGTGCATCATGCCATCGAGATCATCTGCGGCGGCGAGGCGGTCGGTCCCGTGAAGGCAGTACAGATCGGACTGTGCTTTGATGCGGTTCCGGCGGACAAGCTTGTTGACGTTGGAACGGCGTTGATCGAACGAGTGGTTAGAAGCGGCGAATGGAAGGCGGAACGTCAGCGACACTCGCAACCGCTCGGCTTGAGTGCGGATGAATTTCAATTCGCTTTCGCGTGTGCCGAAGGGGCAATCAAAGGAAAGACAAAGGGGCAATACCCGGCACCGCTCGCCGCCTTGCGAGCGATTAAAGAAGGTATCAACAAGCCGCTCGACGAAGCGCTGCTGATCGAACAACAGATTGCCCTCGAAGTGACCGGCTCGCCGATTTCGAGCAACCTCATTTCGGTCTTCTTTATGAACAACGCCATCGGTCGCGATCCCGGTTTCATGCCGACGACGGCGAAGGCTCGTGATGTGAAACAAGTGGGAGTCCTCGGCAGCGGCTTGATGGGAGCGGGGATCGCCACCGCTCACGCTCGACGCGGAGTTCCCGCCGTGATGGTCGATGTCGGAAAAGAGCGACTCGCCGACGGCATGAAGCGAACCTGCAAGGTGATTGAGGATCGCATCCGCATCAGCCGTGCAACCATGCAAGACATGCAAGAGATGCTGACTCGCTTGAGCACATCAACCTCGCGATCCGTCTTCGCCGAAGCCGATGTCGTGATCGAAGCGATTCCTGAAAACGAGGCCATGAAAACGCAGGCATATTCAGAACTGAAAAGTATTCTGCGTGACGACACAATCCTGTGCAGCAACACTTCAACGATCTCGATCACACGCATGGCTGAAGCAGCACCACACCCAGAGCGATTCGTGGGGATGCACTTCTTCTATCCGGTCGATCGCATGGAACTTGTCGAAGTCATTCGCGGTGCAAAGACCGACGACGATACCGTCGCAACGATCGTGGCCCTCGCGAAACGGATCGGTAAGACGCCGATCGTGATGAAGGACTGCCCCGGCTTTCTCGTGAATCGTGTGCTATTGCCATACATGAACGAGGCGATGTTGCTGCTTCAAGAAGGAGCATTGATGGACGACATCGACAAAGCGGCTACGAAATTTGGGATGCCGATGGGGCCAATTATGCTGAGCGATTTGGTTGGTCTCGATACGGCGCTCTCCGCAGGCAACGTGGTTTCAACCGCGTTCGCTGATCGAGCGAAGCCCTCATCGATTCTCGCTGACCTCGTCAAAGCAGGCCGACTTGGAAACAAGAGCGGCTCCGGCTTCCGCAAGCTCAACAAAAAGGGGAAGCCCGAAAATGATTCCGACTTCGCACCGTTCCTAGAACGACATCGCACCGATTCGCGGCAGTTCACGCTTGATGAAATCACCGACCGAATGTTCTTGCCGATGCTGCTCGAAGCGACGCGAGTCCTCGAAGAGGGAATCGTCGCCGAACCGCATCACGTCGATATGGGCCTGCTGCTCGGTATCGGCTTCCCTCCGTTCCGAGGGGGCATCCTACACTGGTGCGACACCGAGGGTGCCTCTGCAATCGCCGACCGATTAGCAAAGTACGTGAGCCTCGGAAAACGTTTTGAGCCGACCGATTCGATCACCACGAAGCGAGTCTTCTTCCCCAGGGCGAAGAACGTTGTCTAACTCGTCGCAAAATTCGTTGGCCTCTGGCACATGGAATCTAATTGTCTTTACGCTGCTTCATTTTTTGGTGGACACGGTGGCCGGGCAGATGAGTCCGCTGTGGCCCGCGTTAAAGCAACATTACCTGATCGGCGCAGGCGGGACATTTTGGTTGTTGCTGATTTGGACGATGGCGACCTCATTCAGCCAATTGGGATTTGGCTTGCTGGGTGATAGTTCTGCGGGCCGTTGGTTGGTCTGGTTGGGACCAGTGGTCGGTGCGATTTGTCTGGGATGTGTCGGGCTTTCAACATCGCCGGTCGTGTTAATTGCGTTACTGATTTGTGGTGGGCTGGGCATTGCTGCGTTTCATCCCGAAGGAGCGACGCTCGCGGGGAATAGTTGGCCGACCGCGCGGAGCCGATCCATTTCGATCTTCGCGATGGGAGGTTTTTTCGGTCAGGCGGCGGGGCCGTATTGCAGCGGGCTGATCGTCGATCGCTTTGGCATAAGCGGCCTGTCCAGTGGAATCGCAGTTGCGTTGTTGCTCATTCTTTTGCTGCGGCTGGCCTTTCGAGATACGCAGCCTGTCCCACGGTCGCAAGGGTTCGATGCGATCCAGGAAGCGGTCCAAGTTCTCCGCCAGCATCACGTGATCGTGTTGTTGCTGGTTCTTTCGGGAACATTGCGAGTCGTTGCGGCGGCGGGAGTCCCGGTCGCGCTTTCGTATTGGTTGGCTGCGAAAGAATTCTCGAAGTCGGAAGTCGGCTTGGTGCAGTCGTGCTTTATGGCAGGGATTGGTTTAGGCGGCTTGATGTCAGCATTATTCGTCAGGCCACGTTTCGAGCGGCTCACCTTGTGGCTGATCCCGATGCTCTCGGTGCCATTTATTGCGACGATCCCGCAGTTGGAAGGACTATCGCTCAAAGGAGCAACGGGAGCATCCGGCTTGTTGATCGGGATCGCACTTCCGGTCTTCATCAGCTACGGCCAGCAGTTGCTCCCCGAAAGTCGGCGAGTCGCCAGTTCGCTCACAATGGGGGTCAGTTGGGGAACCGGTGGAGCAGTCGTGGCCGCGTTGATTGATTTGTGCGATCGCCATCAAAAGTTTGACAGTGCCTTCGTGGGTTTCTCGATCGCTGTGATTGCCTCAAGCGGTTTGTGCCTGCTACTTCCGCGCGTCTCACCAACTCGAAGTGAAAGATGAAAGATTCCCAAACGCCCCACTCAATCCTACTGCTTCGGCGGGTTCGCCTCCTTGACCAGCGCGCCGTTGTCGTCGCTCATCACCAGCACCGAGAACTTGCTGACGGCGTCGAGGTTGTTGGTGTTGAGCGATGAGTAATCGAAGCGGCCGCGCAGGTCGGTGTAGCCGTCTTTGTAGAACTGCACGTTGCCGTTGGGCCGCTGAGCGTAGACCTTCACGTAGGCTTTCGAGATCGGCTTGCCGGTTTGCACGTGAGTCACCTTGAGCTGCCCATAATTCTCGATGACCTGCACGGCGAGCGAGTGCGAGTAGTACGCCTGCGTCTTGGTCTGCCCCGCCCCAGTGATTTCGACGAGGACGTTTTGATTGTGCAGTTCCTTCGGCAGGTCGACCTTCATCGTGCCAGCATGAGGAATCGGCTTTCCGTCCTTGTCGAGTTGCGGTTTCTCTCCGGCGACTCCGGGGTGTTTGAGGCCGATCGTGACGACGTGGTTCGGCTTAATCAGGCTGAACGGGCCGCTGAAGTGTTGCACGAACGGGTTGCGGCTGAAGAGGAGTTCGACGTCCATCAGGTAGTAGCTCACGCGGACGGAATCCAAGTTCTGATGATTGATCGTGAGCTGTTTCGCTTCGACGGTGAAATCGAAGTTCGGGTCGGTCGCGGCCAGTTGCGTTTGTTCTTGAGTGCGATCGTCCTTGTCGATCTGCTTCGCGCCGGCTCCGTCTGCTTCGGCGAGTTGCGCGGTGATCGCCACGAAGGCGTCACGCCAGCGATCGACGGGATAATCGGCGTATTTGGCGGCGATCGTTCGTGCGGTCGTCGGGTTGTCGTTGAAGAAGTCTAGGTACGCGGTGAAGTAGTCGTGTTGCAGCCGCGTGGCGAGCCGATCAGGGTTCACGCGAGCGAACGTCGTGATCGCCTCTTCGATGCGGTCCTGCAACAGCAAGTAGTACGTGACGACCATCAGATCGTCGTCGGATAAGGCTCGCTGGTGCGCGAGTTGTTGCAGCGTGCGATGGTACTGGTCGTTGAAGACCGCGTTGACGATGTGCCGCCGCTGGCTGAGGCGATGAGCGCGGGAATTGACCAGCGGTTTGTAGTCGAGGTGCTCGTAAGTCCGACGCGCGACCGAGTTGATCGTCAGCAGCGGGCTTGTGAGCCGGCCGCCGCATTCGTTGACGAAGCCGTCGGTGTGTTGCAGGAACTCGCGGATCGCTGCGACGTGGTTGTGCTTGAGGCCGTAGCTCCACAGCGTCGGGTGATAAGCGTGTCGCGCGGCGAGCAGGCTCAACGCGGCGTCGAGGAATTTCGCTTCGTGCATCCGCCACGCCATCCGTTCGAGGTTCAAGCCATGAACGTTGTGCTTGGTCAGAAACGCGAGGCACTCGTCGGCGGAGGCGTGTTGCGAAACGTAGTCCCAACTTTCGGTGTCGATCTTGGTCGGCTTGTCGACGACGTTCAACGTCGTCGGCGCGGCGAAGGCGATCAGCTCGCCGTTCTTGGCAACGTGAACGGGGAAGTGCGGGAACTGCCCGGCGGCGGGAAAGTAAAAGAAGTAGCCCAGCGTTTGCGTGTGATACGGTTGCAAGTCAACGTGAACGCTGAGAGTAGGCTGGCCGTTCAAGACCGGCAGCGCCCCTTGCGGCACTTGCAGCAGCAGCGTCAATTTTTGCCGAGCCGATGTCGGATTCGTCACGACCACTTGGCAACCATAGACGGTATGAATCAGGAACTCTTCGGTGACGTACTTGTCGATCTGCTCGCCGTTTTCTTGGCGATGCCGATCGCCGTGCTTGAAGAAGTTTTGGCTGACGAGAATCGGCACCGCAGCGGCCGCGTTCTTGGCCGGTTTGACCTCTTCGTGGAAGACGATCATCGGGCTGCCGGGGGCGAGCGTCATCTTCGGGCCGTCGAATTTGGATTCGTGCTTCTCCGCCTCGAAGGGCAAGTCGAGCACCGCCAGCGCGAGCATCATCTCGGTGAAGTTGCGCGACGCTTCGGCGACGTTCGTACTGAGGAACGGTCCTTCGTTGGCGTTTTCGTTCGCACCCGCCGCAACATGCTGCGCGTAATCGCGCCAGAAGGCATTGACTGTGACGAGCCCCGCGTGCTGATCGGCCATCAGCAGTTTGTAGTAGTTGTTTTCGGCCCATTCTTTGGTCGGGTCTATCTTGCGATAAAGCTGCCGCACTTCGCGGAGGAGTTGTTCGTTCTCTTCAAAGAAGACATTCGCTTTGTCTTTGGCCCCCTTGGCGTCTGACTCGTCGCTCAAACGACTGAGCCGATCTTCGTCCGCCTTGCCGTCGCGAGCGAGGCCCGATTCTCGCTTCTTGCTCAGGGATTGTGATTTGGCTTTCTCGGCCACATCTTGTTTTTCGGACAGCTTGCGGCGTGCGTCCTGCATCTCGGCGGGTTTACCGGCTGCCGGAGCCGCGAATCTCAGCATGCCACTCTTCGCGGCCACAGGTGCGGGAGCAGCAGCCCCGCTGGTCTCCGATTGTGGTGGAGCATCGAAAGCCGCTTTGAGTTCAACCTCTTTGAGTTGTTCGACCAGCGCGCCTTTCAATCCAAGTGCATCGCTCGTTTCCAACGCGCTCCCTTTTGCGGCGGTGTCGAACAGGTGCAGAAAGCGGTCGATGTCGGGCGGCAGCAAACGCTGCAACTCGTCGATGTGCCGCGCCGTCTTGGGGCCTTCACCGGCGACGCGCTGAGCCAGCAGGACTCGCTCGACGGTATTGAGTTGCCCGTGCGACCACGGTTGTAGGTGCGAATCGAGCTTCTCGCTCAGCAGCCAACGATCCACGAAGGTCTTGTCCTTCTTGTTAGCGAGATACGGCAGCACGACCGCCTTGAAGAACGCGGGATCTTTCTTCGCCAGGAAGACGTTCAACTCGTGGCAGGCGAACTTCGAGTACATCGCCCGCTGCTCTTCCGGTTTGAGCTTCGGCCAGTTGAGGATGAATTGAAACTCGGCGAGCTTCGGGTCGCGGGTCAGCGTCGAGAAGAGCAGATAAACCCGCGACAGACTGTCGTAGGCTTCGAACTTCGACGTCGCGATATCGGCCAGCGTAAACGGCTCGCCCGCGCGGACGATGCTGATTTGCTTCTGCTGCGTGAAGTGCTGCTTCGAGTCGAGGCCGTTCGCCAAACGGAGATCAATGAAATGCGTCTCGACCGGCTTGAGGGCGACGCTGCGTGACGTCGTGCTCAGCGGATCGCAGGCGACGACATGAATGTGCTGATGACCGCCGAGCGCTTTGCGATCGACGGTGACTCGGCCCTCTTTGTCAGGCACGAGATTGAGGAAAATCGCCGACGCTTCGCCAAGGAAATCGAGATTCGCGAAGTCACCCGCCGATGCGGCTCCGGCCTGTTTGGCCTCGGCGCGAAGGGCACCACGACCGGCTCCGAGACCTTTGGCACCGAACTCATCGCCGCCGACGGCCACTTGCTCGCCGGTTTCCGTCGTGCGGACGACCCACGGATTGAGCAGCAGCGACGGGCGTTCGAGCATGTTGCCCGGATACTTCTTCGCGTACTTGCGGTCGATGATGTAACGGTACTCGTCGCCGATGTTCCGCCCCGCGAGATAGACCGATTCCGCCGGTGAGTTCGTGATCGCATACGGCTCGGCCACGATGATCTTCGACAGGTGACTCCCCGCCACAAACGCCGGAACGAATCGAGTCGCGAAGACATGCACTCGCGCGAACTTGCTGACGTTGCTGAGCTGAATCGTCAGCTCCTTGTCGTCCTGCGTGATGCTTTCGATCTGCAATGCGGGCAACGCTCGCGTTTCCAACTGCCGCGTTTGACCGAGCACATAACCGTGCTTCGTCTCCCCCGGAGCGATGCGAAGGCGAATGTGCTTGTTGCTCGATTTCAGCCAGAGATCGAAGTCGCCTGCGGGCAGACCGCTGATCGTGATCAGTCCGTTCTTGAGCGTGATCTTGTCGGGATGCCCGATGAGAAACGAATCGCCACGCAGTTCGAGCAGCGAGATGTCATCGAGTAGGTTGGCCGCCCTCGGCCGACCCTCTGCGTTCTCCATCTTCGAGTCGGCCGAGGACGGCCAACCTACAAACGGCAGCGTCAGCACTTCGCCGACGCGGCCATGCAGCGACTGCGTGTAGACGTGCTCGTCGTGGCGGATCGGCCAAGCGTGCTGAGTTCCCTCCGGGCCGGTGACGGTGATCGCCGCGATCCCGTCGAGCTGCCCCAACGCGAGGTGACCGAGCTTGTCGGACTTCAGCGTGAGATGGACCGGATCGCGGAAGTCGCGGTGTTTCAAGATGACTTGCACGGGCCGCGACGTTTTCGGCTCGCCGGTCTTGCCAAGCAGTTCGACGAAGTAACCGTCGTTCGTGCGGAGCAAGTGCAGGTCTTCGATCCGTTCGGTCTTTTCGATCTCGTTGAACTGGAATGCCTCGCCGACGGCGAGGTCGATCTTTTGGTTGAGGCTCAGGTTCTTGACCTTCGCCTGCAACACGAACTGCAACGACTGAGTTCTCGGCGGCACTTGGAACTCATGCACCGACTCGCGGTCGTCGAACAGTTTGAAGTTCGGAACTTCGGTCGATGAAGGAACGCCGTCGAGATCCGTCGAAACGATTCGCAGCTTGACCTCTTCGAGAATGCTCGGCGACACCGGCGTGCCGTTGAGCGTCAGTTGCGGACGGACGACGACGTTCGTCTTCTTGCGCGTCAGCAGCGATTCGCGATCCACGAAGATCCCCGCCGCGAGCGCGTACGTTTCCGCTTCATGCTGGAAGTAATCGAGGCACGCATATTCGTGGGGCGGGTTGGAAACCCGCCCTACAAGAACGATCGGCTGCCGTCCCGGCTTGTGCGTAAACGGGACGAGGATCGTGCCGTCTTTGCCCGGCGAGTATTCGTGGCCTCCGAGCAGAATGCGGGCGTCGTCGAGCTTTTTGTTTTGCTCATCGAGCACCGTGAAGAGTTGCCCGGCAGTCGTCGTCCGGGTGAGGAATTTGAGCTTCCCCTTCCGCACAAGCGCCCGGCTGCTACGGCCGTTGCCGATGAAGTCGATGACATACACGCCCGGCTTCTTCAGCTCGGGAAAATCGAACCGCCGCTTCATGCGGCGGAACGGCGAGTCGTTGTAGGTATGCGTCGTCTCTTTGTTGGCGACGAGTCCGTCGAGATTGACGTCGGTGTCCACTTCCTTGAGCTGCTCGCGGTAGTAGTTCCGCGTGTTGATCTCGAACACCTTCACGATCAACGTGCCGACATTCTTCACGTGCAAATCGAGACTGACGGCATCGTCCGCGCCGTAGGTCGTCTTGTTCGCGAAGTCGAAGTCGATGTCGATCCGCTGCTTCAATTGTTGAAACGCGGCCGCGGGCAATTGCGCGGCCCATTGCTCCGGTTCGCCCAGCCCGTTGACGATCTTGGTTTCGGCGAAGAGATGTCTCAGATACGTGTCGTTGATCAGCGGGTCGAAGTCCTTCGTGTTCGGCACGTCGAGCAGGAAGTGCTGCAAGTAACTCCGCACGAGCGGCTCGTCATTACCGACCGGCGAAAAGAGGACTCCCGGTCGCAAGTCGGCGTTCAAGTTGGCAGCACGATGCTTCACCTCTTCCGATTCGAGATACGTCTTCGCTCCGTAACCGACGGGCCGAGGGAGTTTCAAATACGTCAGGAACCGCTCTTTGTCGAACAGCCCTTGAGAGCGATCGAGCCACAGCCGGTGATACAGCGTCTGTGCCTTCAGCGAGTTCTGCGACGGCGGCAACGTGCTGGCAAACGACCACACTCGGTCGAGATACGCCGCCATGATCTTCGCATCGTGCTGCCAGTCCTCATCCGGTCCCGGCTGCAATTTGATGAGCGACGCGACGACCCAATGATGGTTGTTGATCAAGTCCGGCCTGAGCCTCAAGCACTCGGCAAGCTGCCGCTTCGTCAGTAGCCGATGAATGTTGAACTGCCCGAAGCCGCCGGAGTTCTCATGGTTGATGTCGTCGATAACCAACTTCACCAGCGGCCCATAATCGGGACGAGTCATCCGCGACATCAAATGCCGTCGCCGATTCGGATCGAGGTTTTCGCTGACCAGCCAGTCGAGCGCGGCGTCCTCAAACCCGTCCGTGTTCGGATGCCGCAACGCCTGCTGCATGAGCGTCGCTCGGCTGATCCAATTCGGGTCAACCTTCGTCGGCAAATTCGGTTCGACGCCGAGTTCTTCCTTCTGATGCCCGAACTGCACGCCGAGCTTGTTGCGAATGAACTCAAGCGTCTTCTGCGGGTCTTTGTCATAGGTCAGTAACGCCTGTCGCGCGAGGATCTCATTCACTCGCGGCGTCTGTCCAAGCCGCTGCATCCATTGCGTGACGAGCGGTTCGACCTTGTCGAATTGCTCGGTCTGTTGCGCGTGCAGGCAATGGTAGTAATAAAAATCCTCAGTCCCCGGCACGAGCTGTTTCAATGCAACGGTGCGGTCCAAAGCGAGAGCAAAATCTTCCACGAAGCCGATTTCGCTCGCAGGTGACTGTGACATTCGCTCGCTAACTAGCCCCGTCCCCGTTCCTACAGCCAAGGCAACCAGAACCGCACGAAGCCAGTGTTGCTGACGCATGGAATCTTCTTTCTCGTTTATTCGCTGAGGTAAAGAGCCAACCTGTTCACCGGCTCTCTCGCTTAGATTCAGAGACGTCTTGATGAGAGTCTTCTTAGAAACAATTCGTGGAATACATGAGTCGCAATTCGGTCACGTGCCGTTCTCCGCGCGAAAGCCCTCAATGCCATTTATTCAACGAACAGCAGACCTGACGCATCAAAACGCCATGCCAGACCGCTCGCAACGGCGATTTCTTTAAGGGCCGAATAGAGTCAGTCTCCGTGAAAAAAGTTCCGTTAATTTGTTGGCTGCGTTTGTCGCGACTCTCAACAATCCAACAAAAATGGCCCGATCATCATGTGATGATCGGGCCGTGATGCTGAAGTGCGGAAGAATTCAGAGCTACCAACGTGGTTTCTTTTTCTCTTTGTCCTTCGGACGACGTTGGCCAGACGCGGGGATACCGTTTACGTCTTTCATCTCTCCCATTTCTTCGAGACGACTTGCCAATTTACCCCAAAAGCCAGCGTTTGGTTTCTGTGGCTCACCGTTGATTGGTTTTGTGGGAGGCGTGATGAGAGTTGTCGTTGAACCGCTGCCGTAGTCGAGCAGTTTGCGCTCGCCCATGCTCCAGAGGCTCGAAGCAATGAAGTAGACGCAGAGGCCAGCCGGAACGTGATAGAACATGAAGCCCATGAACAACGTCATCCAGAAAAACATCTTTGCCTGCATCCGAGTTTGCTCGTCCGTCGGCGGCGGCATGAACATCTTTTGCTGTACCAGGAACAACGTCGTGGTAATGATCGGCAGCAAATTGAATTCATTACCGAGCACCGGCAGCACCATTGGCAATTGGAACAATGCGTCCGGTGCCGCAAGGTTATCGAACCACAAGAATGGAGCTCGACGCAAATCGACCGAACTGCTCAAGGCTTGATACAGCCCAACGAAAATCGGTAGTTGCAAGAAGACCGGCAGGCAACCGGCTAATGGATTGAAGCCGTGTTGTGCGAAAAGCTCCATTTGAGCTTGTGCGATCTTTTGCTTGTCTTCGCCGTACTTGGTTTTTAGCTCGGCGATTTTCGGCTGCAGTTCCTTCATCTTCTTGGCGTTGTTGGCTTGCTTCTTACTGATCGGAAACATGCAACTGCGAACCAGCACGGTCAGCAACATGATGCAGATGCCGTATGGCAAACCAAGTCCGTGGAATCCGTTCAAAATCCACAGCATGCCGTTGCTGATGACTGCGAACCAACCGAAATCCATCGCTTTGGTCGCGTCCAGTGGAGCCAGCAAAGCGGTGCGCTTAGGGCCGAGGTACAGTTTGTAATCGTGTTGGATTTCGGACTCAGGAGGGATTGCCGTTTCGACCGAGCGAATTTGGAGACTAAGTTCACTCCAGTTGGGGAGTGCCGCGTCCTTTACGACCACTTGTGGTTTCGCGAATTCCACATAGGTCGATTGCTTGTTCGCGGTGTCTTGAGGCAAAACCAGTGCTGCGAAGTACTGTGTATCGAGCCCGACATATTGAAATGTCCGCTGACCGGGTCTCAGCTCTTCCATTTGGTTTTTTTCAAACGCCTTGACCACTTCAGCGGTTGTGATCGCGTTCGTCGTGATCTTTCCGTTCGCGTCACGGAAGCCATATTTCACGTCGCGATACTTGCTCGTGTGTTCGGCGTTTTCGAGTGGAACACCAACCGGGCCTTGCAAGTCGTAAGCAAGAACTTGCTCTTTGGTGAGCAAGTTCTTGAAGATCAATTGGACGGCCAACTGATAGCCCGCTGGATCTTCATCGCGTGGGGCATCCGCTTTTGACCAACGTTGTACTTCGTATTTCTTACGTAGTTCCCAGCGGCCATCAGGTGTCTTGAAACTGAAGGTCACTGCCGAGTTGACCCCTTTGGTTTCGGCATCTTCCACAGTGCCTGCGAGTTCCCAATTGACGTGGCCCAGGTCCGCCTCTTCGTCGAGTTTTTTCAAACGCTTGTCAATCTCTTCCACAGAGACGTGACCGGTAACTGGCGGCGATTTCTTGAGCGGCTGCAATTCTGCTTTGAGATTGTTGCCCAGCAAACTGAGTTGCGGAATCGGTCCCTTTGGCTGCGGTCCCTTCAACGCTTTGTAGCGTTCATCGTTCAGTTCCGCCGAAACGATTCCCGCACCGACACTGCTGAGCGTGACCTTCAATCCGAAACTGGTTTTGGGGTCTTCCGAACCAATTACGACCTTAAGAGTCGGATGTTCGGGAAGCTTCGCTGCTTCAACGGCGCCCGCCTCTTTATTTTCCCCGTTCGGAGAGTTCTTCACGACTTTATCGGCGTCGCTGTCGCTGTTCTCATCCGGTTGGTTGACGATCGGCTTTTCGGCAGGTTTCTTCACTGGAGCAGGAGGAAACAAGCCAGGGAATAGCTTCTGCCCAAAATTCATCCAGACAAAGATCAACAGGAATGAAGTGATGAGGAAGGCTTGGAATCGACGTTGTTGGTCCATAGCAACTTTATGGCACTGAAGTGCCGCACCGAAATTTGAGACAGCTCTCCAGCGCCGTCCGAGGCATTCATGATTCACGGGAAACTGGAGTCCCGCGCTACCAATGACTGACAAATCCAGTGGTTTCGTCCAGCCATCTCAAAGCAAAAAAGGTGCGTCACACGCACCCGAATGTTATGTATTCAGGAAAAATAAGCACGACGCGAAGGCGAGTGGTGCTGGTTTGCGCGACACTGAGGCGAGTGATACCTTGCCGAATCGCTCGCTTGCGCGACGTGTTGGTCTTTGGCTAGCGACCGTCACGCAGCCGGTCGCCGAGGAAATTATCGAGTTCCGGTATGTCGTAGATCTTCTTAATCGTCGTTTCCACGTCGTACTTCACTCGACGGTAGGTAATCTTGTCTCCGTCGAGAATTACGTAGGATGAATCGGGCACACCATTTCGTGGTTGTCCGACAGAGCCGACGTTAACGAGGTGCTTCTGATTCGTCAGTCGGAACTCAAAATTAACTTCTTCGGGCGAAAGAAAATTCAGATCCTCGGTAAAGATACCGGGGATGTGCGTGTGCCCTTGAAAACACCAACGTTCGACGAGGCCGAAGATTCGCTCCATTTTCCGCTGATTGTAGATGTCTTCTGGGAAGACATATTCATTGAGCGGATTACGAGCCGATCCATGCACAAACAGCAGATTTGGCTCACGACGAATGCGAGGCAGTTCGCCCAGGAATTCCCATCGTTCTTCGGCCCCTTCACCCGTTTCAAGCTGTTGCCTCGTCCAAAAGATCGCTCGTTCGGCCCCGGCATTGAAGCCTTCGGGATCGAACAATGCCCCTTGATCGTGGTTGCCCAGGATGACAACCTCGCAATTCCGAACTCGGTCAATGCACTCTCGTGGGTTCGGGCCGTAGCCAACGATGTCGCCGAGACAGTAAATCTCTTGAACTCCCTGCGACTTGATATCCGCGAGGACCGAGTCGAGGGCTTCCAGGTTTCCATGAATGTCGCTGATAATGGCTCGCAAAACAGGCTCCGCGACAAAAACATCCGCTTAGGTGTAAAGTCAGGTAGGACAGTCTAGTGGCGTCCCTATTGGGGGGCAATCTTGGCAATTCGGTTGTTGGGTTTCAGCAGCTACAGATTGCCAAAGTGACTCGGACTGATGCGGACAACCGGCCAGGAAAGCTTTTCTGGGTGCGCGACGTAAAGGGCTGAGTTATGTCACACCGTAGTCCGGATTTCCAAACTGGGTATATTGAGCCGCTGAGATCATAAAACCGGGGTGTCCGAAGTTTGGTGAGTATCCGGTTTGGAAAACCGGGCTTCGAAGCAAAGATTTACTCAAAACAGGCGATGCTCGCTGTGTAGCCGTGGATGTAATTCTTCCCACGAACCGGTCCCAGTTCTCCTTGAGCGAAGAAGCCAGCCAGTGGGATCGAACCGAGCAACCGCCGGATCGTGCTCGCATCGTGATGTGGCTTTGGGAACAACCGAGTTCCCCGTCCGTTACAACTGAAAAGCAATGCTCCGCGAGTCGTCGATGTTCGCTCGGAGCGACTCGCTTCGAGCAAGTGAATCAATTCTTCATCGGCGGTCTCTGCATCGCGAACATGAAACTGAACCGTCTGACCGGTACGAACCATGTTGCCGACCGCGATCGCACCAATTTCCGGGTCAGCCCCGATGACGTTCGCAATCAAGAAGTCACCGCGTTGCAAAGAGGGTTTCAGCTCCGACATCGCGAGTCCCAAATGCAATCCGCCTTGAACGAGCTGTTGATCGCGAACGGGTAAGCTCGGCATGAATTCTTGCAGTCGTTCGATTGTCGGCTTGCCGCCGAGTTCAAACACGATGTTCCGTTCTGACTTCGTAATGACAAACGTCGGTCCAATCGGGCGACAGCCTTGTGAGACAACCGAACGAACGGTCGGCCCCCCGCGCAGCACGACGGCAACCGCTCCGTCTTCGAGGCACTCCTCGTTGAGGAACACTCGATTCGCACCAGGACCGCCACCGCTTGCCATACCGCCGAGCAACGGAACGCCAGGCAATTCCTCTGCTAATCGATCTAGGAATGAGTCGGGGACGGCAGAATACGGCTCACCGAGTAGGAAGACAGCACGTGTTTCAGCGGCATGATCGGCCAAGTCTTCGGGATACCCGATCGATATCAATCCATCGGGCGTCTCACCGAACTCCAACCGAAACGGAACGAGTTCCGCACCCGGTAAGATCGCCGCCCACAACGAGACTGCCGGCCCCTCTTCGATCTCTTCGCCCCCTCCGACGACGGTCTCACCGGCACAGCCGAGAAGCACTTTAGAGCCAAGTTGTTGCTGGATCAGCTTCGGCAGGTCTTCAAACTCCTCCGCATGATCGTGCGACACAAACACAAACGCCAAATCAGGCGATTGTCCGTCAAGCTGCTTGCGAACATCTTCGCAAACAGCTCGTACAGCGAATGTCAAATTAGGATGCACTGAATGGCTGGCTGCGTAGGGCATGACGGGCCTTTGAGTGAGAGCTGATAACCGAGTCCGAATAAAGTTGCACCATTGTCATAGCGATTCTGCCTCCCCAAGAATTTCGCGAGTACCTTAAGCCGCACGCTGACAAATTGGCAATCAGCAGACTTTGTGTGATTGATTGACGCTCAGCAAGTAGACTCGGACACTGCTCGCCTCCCCAACGTCCAAGGTCGCCCCGGGCGGTTCGTGACCGGAATCATTGAGTCACGGAATGGCTCGTCTACGTTTCAAAAACTCAATTTTTGCAGCTTTCAATTTGAAAACCATTTTCGCAAGGAACAGACAACATGAAGTGGGTGAGTTTGCTCAAGGTTCGTTTTTCCGGAATCGCATTGCTGGCGATGCTTGGATTGAATCCTCTCGAAAGTGCAGACGCTCTTCTCGCTGAAAACTGGCCACAGTGGCGCGGAGCGAAACACAACGGCCACTCAAGTGAAACGAACACCCCGACCAAATGGTCGAAGACAGAAAACATCGCGTGGCGATTGCCACTGCCGGGACCTGGCGGAGCGACACCTGTCGTTTGGGGCGAGCGAATTTTTCTGACGTCAGTCGATAAAGCATCGGGGGACTTACTGTTGATGTGTGTTGGAACAGACGGCAAAGAAAAATGGCGGCAGGTGATGTCGTCAGGAAATAAAGATGTGCGTGGCGATGAAGGGAACTCCGCGTCGAACTCGCCCTGTACCGATGGTGAACATGTCTGGGCAATGATGGCCAACGGAGTCTTGGGCTGTTACTCGGTTGAGGGAAAAGAGGTTTGGAAGCTCGATCTTCAAGATCGTTACGGAAAGTTCAGCATCCAATTTGGCATGACTTCATCGCCGTTACTTGATGGCGGTCAGCTTTATCTGCAACTTATTCACGGTGAAGGGAACGCGAAGACTCGCGAGGCCGTCGTTGTCTGCGTGGATCAGAAAACGGGCAAAGAAGTCTGGAAGCAGGATCGCCCCAGTGACGCAATCGCCGAATGCGAACACTCCTACGCTTCGCCGACGATGTACGACTACGGCCAGAGCAAGTTCTTGCTCAGTCACGGAGCGGACTTCATCGTGGCTCACGATTTGTCCGACGGCCATGAGTTATGGCGCTGCGGCAATCTCAACGTGAAATCCAAATACGATCCGACACTGCGATTTGTCGCCACGCCAGTCACGAGCAACGGCATCGTGATTGTGCCAACCGCGAAGGGTGCTCCGCTGTTGGCCCTCAAACCGAACGGCAAAGGGGACATCACCAACAACGATGACGTGCATCTGTGGAAGCACGCGAAGACTCCCGACGTGCCGTCACCGCTGATTCATGACGGGCTTGTTTATCTCTGTATGCAAGACGGCCAAGTCCACTGCCTTGATGAAAAGTCGGGCGAGCAGGTTTATCTCAAGCGTGCTCATAGCGACCGCTATCGATCATCACCGTTGTATGCCGACGGCAAGATTTATTTGACCGCGCGAGGCGGCTTCGTCACGGTCATCAAGACCGGGAAGTCGTTTGAAGTACTCGCCGAAAATGAAATCGGCGAAGCGATGAGCGCCTCGCCGGCTATCGCCAACGGCACGTTATTTCTCCGCAGTTTCGATGCACTGTGGGCGATCCGAAACAAATAAAAGTGACGGGGCTGCAAAAGTGCGGCGTGCTACCACACAACACATCCAATTCGACGCCCCTAATTCTTTCCAAAGCGCCGGAGATGCCCAAATCTCCGGCGTTTTTTGTTGGTTTTACAAAATGACGAGGCCGTATCGGCATTTCGTGCAAGCCGTCTTGACCCGATTTTTAAGTTCTCATACACACCCGCCTCACGCAGCGAGCAGCACGATTGACCGCTCAAACATGACGGTTAGAAGCCTGTCCGCTACGTCACTTCTCAGCTCCTTTCTGACCTGTGTTTTGCTGATCCAGATTTGTGCATTTCTGACTTTTGGTTTGGTCTCTTCTGACTAGCTGTGTCCATCCCGTGAAGACGACCGGTCTGCAAAGACATCCGCCTTCCGGCAATCTCACTCGTCCCTCCTCGCACTCGACTTAGGATGGTGCCATGACAGTGAAGCTGTCTCGATTCTCATCGGCTTTTGGTGCGCTGCTTTGTTTGGCTTCGGCCAACACGGCATCGGCTCAGTGGTTTCCGTTCCGCGGATTGTTCACATCGTGCGCCTGCGGGCCGACACCGTCGATGTACTCGCCGGTCTCTTACGGTGGGTGCAGTAGCGGAGCGTGCGGCGTCGCTCCATCGGCGATGATTAACAACAACTCTTGCGGATGTGCGCCGGTGGCTTATGCCCCGACCTGCGCTCCGGCAATGGTGGCTCAACCTGTGACGGAAACCGTCATGCGACAAGTCCCAGTGACTGAGTACCGACAAGTACGACAAACGGTTCGCAAGCCGATCACGCGAACGACCTATGTCGATCAACCGGTGACTGAATACCAACAAGTCTGCGAACCGAAAACGGTCAGTGTGCCAACGGTCGCTTACCAAGACGTGTCCGAATGCCGCACAGTGCAACGCAACTGCGGCCAGTGGGTTACAAAGTGGCACTGCAATCAAAAGACTTCTCCTTGCCAATACGACAACCGGCAAGGTTTCGTCGGTGAGATGAATCGGATGGGTTTCGCCATGCGTCAGGCGTTCGTACCAGCTCAGTACGCAACTCGAGAGTATCAGAATCAAGTTGTGACTCAGCAGATCCCGACCACTCGCCGAGTCGCCGTCCACGGAACGAAGCAAGTGACGTACAACGTTAACAAAACAGTCGCCGTTCAATCGACTCGCAAAGTCGCAGTTAACACAGTTGATTATGTTGATGAAGAAGTAGTCGTCATGCAGCCGGTGACAGTCGTGAAGTCGGTTCCAACAACGCAAACAACATATCGGTTGGTTCCAGCCGGAAGTGCGTTGGCTTACGGATCAACAACGACCAACACGGCCCTCGCTCCGACACCCGATCCAGTTAACGCTCAAGCTGCTCCGAAGAAACAATCAGCCTCACGTGAAGCTGGTAAAGATCGAACCTCTGACTCACGTAGCGATGACAATCCAGGCAAGGGCGCGTCGCTTGAACGTAACAGTTCCGCAGACGAAGAGTTCAACGGCACAAGCCGAGCCAATAAGAACGAACTCTCGAAAGGAATGATTCGCTTTGTTGCCGTCAAAGCACCCGACTCTATCCGCCTCGGCGGCTGGCGACCGACCTCAGCGGTCAATGCTGCGAAACCGATTCAGCGATCTCAGAAAATCACTCCGTCGATCACGGTCGCGGAGGTTGATTAACACGAATTTCCCAACGTAGCACAGGCGGCTCGGCTGTGCTGATTCCCTTGTCCTGATGAAAACACAGGCGAGCCGTCTGTGCTACGAAAGTCAGTCCCGCTCTATGTAGTCCCCCTGTTCCCGAACTCGCTGAACTCTCTCTCCTCAGCGTTCGAGAGCAACAACTCTCCGGTCACGTCTCTCCCTCCCTCCTCCCTCCTGTTCCTCAGAATCTCTCTCCCTCCCTCGCGGTGCCCGGCATCAGCCCGATCACCCAAATCGAATCCTTCCCCACGACCCGGCTTCCCCCAAGAAGCCGGGTTTCCTTTTTGGCAGTGCGGCAATCTGATCATTCAACTTTGTAACAACGTCTAAAAAAATATTGGCCCAGCATCGAAATTCAATACTGAGCCAACAGAGAAAGAAATCGTCAACCAGCCCGATGGCCACTCGCTCACATTGAGGCACGCCGGAACTCGATTACACGAAGCATCCCACCGACGATGCTCAGTGCCTCAACACCGAACGGCGTTTCGGGCTGTATGAGCATGTGCATTTGGCGGTCACGCCGGACAAGTTGTGTCTGGGTGTGGTCGGGTCAGAGTTCTTTGATCGTTCTTTGATCGTGCGCCGGAGAGCCTCGGCAAAGCCGACGAGCGTCGCACGCTACCCATTGAAGAGAAGGAGAGCTTTCGGTGGCTCAAGGGCTATCGGCTAGCCTGTCAGTTGGCGGCGGATTGTCCACAAACCCAGATCGTCAGCGTCGCGGATCGCGAGGCGGACATCTACGACATCTTCGTGGAAGCCCAACAGCAAACCGGCCCGCGAGCAGACTACATCATTCGCGCGAAGGAGGATCGCAGCACGCCCGAGCGTGATCCCTCCGCGGGGCCGGCGGTGTATTGCAAAGTGCGTGATGAAGTGAGCCGCTCGAAACTGCGTGCGACGCGGATCGTCGAACTCGGTCAGACTCCGAAGCGTGCCGCTCGTCAGGCGTGCTTGGAAATTCGCGCGATCACGGTGCAGGTTAAGCCGCCCCATGCGAGATCTCAGTTGCCGTCGGTGACTCACAACGTGGTGCTGGTCGAAGAAGTCGGCGGCCCCGGCGATGGGACCGATGTGTTGTGGCTGCTGATCACCACCTTACTGATCAAAACGCCCGACGAGATCCTGCGCGTCATCGACTATTACGTCGCACGCTGGACGGTGGAGATCTACTTCCGCACGCTGAAAACGGGCTGTCGCGTGGAAGACATCCAACTGGAAACCAATCACCGCCTCAAGAACTGTCTGGCGTTCGAAAACATCATCGCTTGGTGAATTTTGTTTTTGACATACCTGAATCGCACCTGCCCCAAGCTCCCTTGTACGGCCGTGTTTGCCGACAGCGAATGGATGTCCGTCTGGCGAGTCGTGAAGAAGAAACCCCTCCCCCAAAACCGCCCGTGCTGTCGGATTTCCAGTAATTCCTGACGCAATAGGGCGAATAAAACAACCGAGCCACCGAAACTCCACCCGGCCCCCAACCCCTCTGGATCGGCCTCCGCAGAATGACCGACTTCGCCACCGCCTGGCTTGCCTTCGGTCCGCATGTCTGATCGCGTTGTGTATAAACCACTGACCTTTATGTCACAAAATCATTGCCGACGAAACCGGACACGAGAGTGTTCCCGCTGATTGAATTCTCGCAGACATCAACACAGGCTCTCGTTCGAAAATGTCGCTCGGTTGCTGCGATACTCATGGGTTGTAGAATCGCCTCGCAACTTAGAACTCGTCCTCTTTTTAATGGACTGCAATTCGCATGAGACAATCACTGTTCGCCATTTTTGCGTGCCTCGTCGGCTGTTTGCTTGGCTGTGCCAAGCCTGAAGAAAAGAAGGGCGTCGATACCCCTGAGAAGCAAACTGGGCCGAAGCAAACGATCGGCGTTTCGTTGCTCACGTTGGACAACCCTTTCTTCAAAGTCATTGGCGACAACATCACTGCCGAAGGATTGAAGCACGGTTATGACACAATCGTCGTAAGCGGCGATAAGGACGTTGCCAAGCAGAGCAATCAGATCAAGGACTTCATCGTCAAAAAGGTAAGCGCTATCGTTCTGAGTCCGTGTGATTCCAAGTCGATCATTCCGGTCATTCAAGAAGCGAACGCGGCGGGCATTCCGGTATTCACAGTCGATATTCCCTGCAACGAGCCTGGGGTGAAAATTGCCACGCAAATAGCGACCGACAATTACGGCGGCGGCAAAGAAGCGGGCCAAGCGATGATTGAAGCTCTCGGCGAAGCGGGTGGGAAAGTCGCAGTGTTGCACTTCAAGCAAGCGGAGTCTTGTTTGCTGCGAGTCAAAGGCTTCACCGAAGTCATTGACGCTCATAACGCATCCAGCACCGCGAAGATCGAGGTTGTCGCGGAACTAGAAAGTAGCGGCGCAAAGGACATGGGCTACAAAGCGGCAGAAGATTCGCTGCAAGCTCATCCTGACCTGCGCGGCATCTTTGCAATCAACGACCCGGCGGCACTCGGGGCGCGAGCTGCGTTAGAAAAAGCGAACAAGACTCAACAAGTACAAATCATCGGCTTCGATGGTCAGCCAGAAGGTAAGCAAGCCATCAAAGAGGGAAAGATTTATGCCGACCCCATTCAGTTTCCTGACAAGATGGGCATTCAAATCGTCGATGCCATCATTCGGCATTCAAAAGGTGAAGAGCTGCCGGCGCAGATGCTGATCCCGACTAGCCTCTATCGAAAGGCTGATGCGGAGGCTGATCCAGAACTGAAGTAAGCGTGTTTTGATTACGTAGCCGTTCGCTCAGTCACCTGCGAAATAACATCATTCATTAGCCGCGCGGCCCTCGCACCAGTTGCGGAAGAAACCGGATGCTGACGCATTCCGGATGATTAAGAACCGACATCATGAATCCGCACGGCTAAACAATCGGCTCGTCACGCGGAGCGATGACGGCGACGTAAAAACAACGAAATGCACGGGCGGGACGCCTATGCTACGAACAAGGAAACGATGACAACGCCGCTGCTGGAAATGCGTGATATCGTGAAGTCATTTCCTGGCGTACAGGCGTTGCGCGGAGTAAGTCTCTCGTTGCGCCCCGGCGAAGTCCTGGCACTGCTTGGGGAGAACGGCGCGGGGAAGAGCACTTTGATGAAAGTGCTCGGGGGAGCTCATCGAGCGGACGCGGGGACGATTGCAGTCAATGGTCGTGAGACGGTCTTTCAAACTCCCCAAGATTCGCGGCGAGCCGGCGTCGCGGTTATCTACCAAGAATTCAATCTCGTCCCCGGTTTAACCGCGTGCGAGAACATTTTCTTGGGCCAAGAAGTGACTCGTGCCGGTTTTGTCTCGCGAACACAAGAGCGTCGGCGTGCGACGGAATTGTTTCAGCGACTCGGCGTCGAGATCAACCTCAATGTTCCGTGTCGGCTTCTATCGACGGCACAACAACAGCTCGTGGAAATCGCGAAAGCGCTCGCGTTTGAAGCTCGCATCATCGTGATGGATGAACCAAGCGCCGCCCTCACTTCGCACGAAGTCGAACGATTGTTCGACATCATTCGCGATCTGAAGAAGCATGGGATCGGCGTCATCTATATCAGCCATCGACTCGACGAGATTTTCACGATCGCCGATCGGGTGACTGTTTTGCGTGACGGAACAAACGTGGGCGAACGACCGTTGAGCGAGATGTCTCGCAGCAACATGATTGAACTCATGGTCGGTCGCGAATTGAAAGACGAGTTCCCTCATCGCGCCACTGCCATTGGCCCAGCACGATTAGAGGTTATGGGTCTGCGATCCGGTAGCGCTGTTCGGGATGTCACATTCACTGTTCGTCGCGGCGAGATCCTCGCACTGACGGGACTCGTCGGCGCAGGACGAACGGAAACCGTCCGACTTTTGTTCGGAGCAGACCGACGTGATTCGGGCGACATTCGACTCGACGGTAAATTGCTATCGATTCGCTCGCCCCGTGACGCCATCGCCGCTGGAATTGGCTTGCTCACGGAAGATCGAAAACATCAAGGTCTCGTGCTGCGACACTCTGTGCGTGAGAACTTCGGCGTTCCGAATCTTGATCGACTCTCTCAATTCGGCTTCGTTCAACAGCAACAAGAGCGCGAAGAATTTGGACGCTACGTCAGCACCCTCAAAATCAAAGTGCCAAGTCAGGAGCAGCTCGCAGGAAATCTCTCAGGTGGCAATCAGCAAAAAGTCGTGCTGGCGAAATGGCTCGCGAGGAATTGCGAAGTCCTGATCTTCGATGAGCCGACTCGCGGCATTGATGTTGGTGCGAAGTACGAGATCTACTTGCTGATGAACGAACTCGTCGCGCAAGGGAAGTCGATCATCATGATCAGTTCCGAAATGCCCGAAGTCCTGGGCATGGCCGATCGCATCCTCGTCATGCACGAAGGACGCATTACCGGCGAAATTGCCGATGCACGTCGAGCGACTCAGGAGCAAATCATGGAGTTGGCAGTGGCGTGAGGGGAGCGACAATGTCCAATGAATGACTAAATCACAATTTCAAACGTTTTGAACCTTAAATCGTAAGACACCAAATCGTAAGACACCAAATCGTAAGACACCAATTGTTCTCTCGCTACGGCATGTTCCTCGTGCTTGTGTTGCTGTGCGCGTTCTTCAGCGTGGCGACTTTCAGCGAGCAATCTCCGACGGGGGAAGCGGCGGCGAAGCAACTTGCTTCGGTGATCGAGCAGCAGTTTGGATCGACGCCGCGAGTGCTGATCGTGGCGCGCGAACAACCGGGTGACTCGGAGTTCGCAAGCAGCCTCGAACAGAAGTTGGTCACTTCCGGTGCGAAAGTGCACGCGGTCGTAAAAGGAGAACCGAGGGACGCTCGCGAGGCATTGGTAAAGATCAGCAGCAGCGGCGAGCAGCTCGACGTCATCGCCTGCACGCCCGCAGCGGCCGCGTGGTTGGTCTTTTCTGATTTGAAGAACGACTTTCCCATGCTCGACAATCCCCAAATCGTGAAGCCGCAGAGTTACCGCTGGCCGAACTTTCTGAAGGCCGCGAATGTGTTGAACATCGCCAATCAAATTGCCGTTATCGCAATCATCGCGATTGGCATGACGATGGTGATTATCACTGGCGGCATCGACTTGTCGGTCGGAAGTTTGATCGCCTTGTCGGCTGTGTTGGCCGGGTTGTTCATTCGCGATTACGCCGGTGCCACGAATGCATCGGCGATCGGCATGACGAGTGCCTGCGTCGCCGCGATCTTGATTTGCGGACTCATCGGAGCTTTTTCCGGTGCGATGATCACACTCTTTCGCATTCCTCCATTCATTGTGACTCTGGCGATGATGCTCGTCGGCAGCGGGCTTGCGTATCTGCTCGCGAAGGGTGAGTCGATCTATCAGATCCCCGATTCATTCGTGTGGCTCGGTCGCGGAGCCAGCTTTGTCAATCTACCAAACGCGGTGGTGCTGATGTTGGTCTTGTACGGAGCGGCTCAAGTACTGATGTCACGCATGAAACTGGGCCGCTACATCTACGCAGTCGGTGGCAATCGTGAAGCGGCACGCCTTTCGGGAGTTCCCGTTCGATCGGTGCTGATGTTTGCCTACATCGCGAGCGCCCTGCTCGCGGGACTCGGCGGAGTGATCATGGCCTCGCAACTCAAGAGCGGTTCCGCGACTTACGGCAACATGTATGAACTGTATGTGATCGCCGCCGTTGTCGTCGGCGGCACGAGCCTCAGCGGTGGCGAAGGAGAAATGTGCGGCACACTGATCGGCGCGCTGACGATCGCGGTCATCCAAAACGGCATGAACCTGACGAATGTCGAAAGCTACACACAAAAAGTCGTCCTCGGCCTCGTGATCCTCGGAGCCGTCCTGCTCGACAAAATTCGGCATGGAGAGTGATTGGCGGTTGAAACTCATGGAACAGGATGAACATCACATAATCTCCCATCGCAACGAGTCAGGTTCAATTGCCGCCGCCATGATTCGTGCCGAAGCGATTCTTGAATTGCTTCGACAGCGGTCGGATGCGTATTTGATTGGGATCGCTGGCATTCCCGGTTCCGGCAAGACGACGCTGTGCGATGTCCTCAGGCAACGCCTATCGGAGGCGGTGATTGTGCCGATGGATGGATACCACTTGCCGCGATGCCAGCTTGATGCCGAAGGGATGCGGCGGCGAGGTGCTCAGCACACCTTTGACGCGGCGAGCTTTCGGGCGGACCTCTTGAAACTGAAGGAAACTCGATCGGGCGTGTTCCCGACCTTCGATCACGCCGAGAAAGACCCGCACCCCGGAGCGATTCAAGTCACACTCGCAACGCCACTAGTGATCGTCGAAGGCATCTATGTCCTGATGCGTGACTGGAATCTAGAAAGTCTGTTCGACCTGCGAGTCTTCCTCGATTGCGATCTCGACACTGCCACCGATCGTCTCACGCTGCGTCACGTCGCCTGCGGCATCTCCAGCACTCCCGAAGAAGCTCGCCACAGAGCACTGACGAATGACCGTCTCAACTCCATTGAAATCCTCACCGACGGTTGCCGCGAACGAGCCGACTTGGTGCTTGAGGGATAGCACTACGACTCTGAGTGTCGTAGTGTGGGACAACGTTGATTCGACCGTCGGCCCACCAGCGATCGGACGAAAGTTGTCCCGGTGGTTAAGGCGAGGCGAGAGGGTATTCCCATGAAACCAACGCAGCATCGAGTTCCGGCAAAGTTCGTCGTGTGGATGAGCTTCGTGGCACTGACATCATGGTCGCGTTTGGCCTGGGGAGATGATCCCCGTGCAGAGCGACTCGGCTTGGACCTCCGAGTTCAAGGTGAATATGTCGTCCAAGGCGAATACGTTGGCGAAGTCACCAAATCAGACGGCAAGAAAAAGTTCGGCGTGCAGGTCATCGCACTCGGCAAAGGAAAGTTTCACGCGGTGTGGCGGAACGGCGGGCTGCCGGGTGACGGTTGGGACAAGCACGAATCGGCTCCGCGTGAGGGAGAAATCGTCGCTGGCGTCACCACGTTTAAGGCGGATGAACAGACCGCAACGATCAAAGACGGAGTGATGGTGCTCACGGCGGACGGGAAAGTCATCGGCGAACTGAAACGGATCATCCGCAAGAGTCCCGCGCTCGGAGCCAAGCCGCCGAAGGGCGCGGTCGTGTTGTTCGATGGTAAAAACGCCGACCAATTTGAGAACGGCCGCGTGACGAAGGACGAACTCCTGATGCAAGGGGCGACCAGCAAGTTCAAACATCAGAGCGGCACGCTGCACATCGAGTTTCAGATTCCGTATGGTCCGCTCGTGGCGAGCCGCGGCAACAGCGGGGTCTATCTGCAAAGCCGGTATGAAGTGCAGATGCTCGATTCGTTCGGGCTGAAGCCGCACAACCACGAGTGCGGCGGCATCCCCTCGATCAAGGAGCCGGACATCAACATGTCTTTCCCGCCGCTGTCGTGGCAAACCTACGACGTCGATTTCGCGACCGCTCAATTCACCAACGGCCAGAAGACGAAGAACGGTCGCATGACCGTGCGGCACAACGGAGTTGTCGTCCACGACAACGTGGAACTGCCGCACGCCACCACCTCCTCGCCCCTGCCAGAAGGCCCCGAACCCGGCCCGATCAACCTGCAAGACCACAACAGCGAAGTCCGCTATCGCAATGTTTGGTTTGTCGAGAAGTAGGGCAATGATCTTCTTGGCTCACTACGCTCCGACAAGGCTGGCGAACACTGATTGTCCCTGATTGAATGCCAGCCAACGGTGGATCATCGTGGCTTCGCGTTTTGATCGACTACTCAAAGCCGAATTGTGTGGCTACTGGAGGTCCGCCGATGAACAATCCCAGAGAAGATGCGCTGGAGCAAGCTGGCAAGGCGATGAAAGTGCTGGGGATCGCCTACTTGATCTTGGTTGGCTATTTGGTCGTCTTAGCGATCTGGACGACGGGCGGAATTCTTCCAATATGGGCCATTTTGAGCGTTGTCCCAATCTCCCTGACGGCGTTGACCTTCACGCTGCGGCGATTCGTGCGCCGAGGGCAGATGTGGGCAGTCATCTGTGCCATGATCCAGAATGTATTGGTGTCAACTCAGTTGCTGATTGCATTCAGCGAAATGCTGACGTCTGTAGTCTGGTGTCCGACGTGGTTGATAGTCCTCCCCTTAAGTGTACGGTGCTGTTACCTCCTCTTTCTGGCGCGACGTGAACTGCTCGTCGCCCCTCACGGTTAGCGATTCGCAAACGTGGGGAAGCTCACCGTTTCTTAGCCGCCTTCTTCTTCGCGGTTACTTTGATGCGACTCACATGATGATCTGCCCTCGGAGGTTTCAATGTCGCATCGAATATCACGCCGTAATTTCTTTCAGTGCGGTCTCGCAAGCGCGGCGTTCGCCGCTCCGCTCCTGATCTCACGCAGCGCTCTGTCTCAGGGCGATCGGCCGGGAGCGAATGATCGTGTTGGCGTGGCGTTGATTGGGTGCGGCCGGCGCGGGCAGAGCTACATTGATCCTGGGTTGCCTCCGCGGACTCAGATCGTCGTCGCGTGCGATGTGTATCGGTCGCGAGCGGAACTGGCGGCTCGCAAGGTCAACATCACCGAGAAGGACGTGGTGCAGGACTATCGGCGAGTGCTCGACCGCAAGGACGTCGAGGCGGTGATGATCGCGACGCCGGAGCATTGGCACGCGCTGATCGCGATTGCGGCGTGTCAGGCGGGGAAGCATGTCTATGTCGAGAAGCCGCTGACGCTGTGCGTGGTCGAGGGCAGGCGCATGGTCGAGGCGGCTCGCAAGTATCGCCGCATCGTGCAAGTCGGCAGTCAGCAGCGTTCGACCGTGCCCAATCGAGACGGCTGCGCGCTCGTGCGCGGCGGAGGCATCGGGCACGTCCAACAGGTCATCGCGCCGAATCTCAACAGTCCGTGGATCGTTGATCTGCCGGCGGAACCGATCCCTGCGGAACTCGATTGGGACATGTGGTGCGGCCCATCGCCGCTGCGGCCGTATCACTCGAATCTGTTCGAGTGCGAAGGGAAGCCCGGCTGGATGGAGAGTCGCGATTTCAGCACCGGCAACATGGGGAACTGGGGCGGCCATGCGTTCGATCAAGTGCAATGGGCGCTCGGCATGGACGCGACCGGCCCGGTCAAAGTTCTGGTCGATGGTCCACCGCTCGACCCGCCGCGCTACACCGCCCCCGAATCGCGCGAGCGTGGCTGGCAACTCTGCCGCCGCCCGTCGGTCGCGTTCGAGTACGCCAACGGCACACGCATGGAACTGAGCACCGGCTCGATCAGCGGAGCGATCTTCATCGGCGAAAAAGGCAAAGTCGAAATCCGTCGAGGCAGCGTGCATTCCAATCCGAAGGAACTGATCGAGAACGTGCAACTCCCCGACGGCCCGTCGTACACCGTCGCGCACATCAACAACTGGTTCGACAGCATCGAGTCCGGCCAACTCCCCGTCGCCGACGTCGAGATCGGCCACCGCACCGCGACGATTTTTCATCTCGGCAACATCGGCCGCCAACTCGGCCGCAATTTGCGTTGGGATCCCGTGGCCGAACGGTTCCTCGGTGACGACGAAGCCAACCAACTCCTCGACCGCCCGCGCCGCAAAGGCTACGAGCTGCCGGAGAAGGTTTAGCGCGGAAAAGACGCCAGTACGTAGCCGTCATCGCTCCGCGTGACGAGCCGAATGCTTGCCAACGCATTGTGAAGCGCTCGGCTCGTCACGCGGAGCGATGACGGCTAGTGCGTTTGCAAGTGGATTGAATCTGCGAGGTGCAAGTCCTCGTCGAAGTTGGTTTGAACTTTGTATCCGAACGTAACTGCGTCGTCGTGAGACGGGGTGGAGAGCAACG
>JAPLNX010000318.1 GCA_026400935.1 Planctomycetia bacterium
CCGCAGGATTTCCAGTTGCCGCTCCGTCGCCTCAATCCGCACTGCCTTCCTTGGCATCGCACCACCCTCCGTTAAAGGTGATGCAGTAATGACACAAACTCGCTTTTTATGGAGGATCAATTCTCGGTCGTGGTACTAGAAATCCAGATACCGACGACGGGAGGTGCGCCGACGGTCTTGTTTTCGCCCCATGTCGAGCAGAAATCCGGCGGCGGATTGTTCTTCAGGCCCGGTTTGGAGGAACCCGCTGGTGGCCCAACGATGACAAAGACCACGGGAGAAATCTGTGTCCGTGGCACGAGACGGAACACAGGCGCCACAAATGCCTTCGCGAAAGTGTTTCAGGGCAGCCCAACGATCCCTGTCGATCCACCGAGTGATGCGACGCCATGTCCGTTGGACACAACATCCGGAGTATTCTCCTCGCCCCTCGTTCCTGGAGTGACCGGCCATCCGGCGATAAATCCACACACGGTTGCAGCCTGGGAACTTGTCGGAAGCGTCTACACCATCAATGACTCCAAAGCCATCACCCCGATTTGGGGACAGTACACGGAGTGCGATTACCCATTGATGGTGTCTGCTGGCAAAGCGAGGCCCTGTAGCTCGCCGCTGACGTTTGAGTTGTTGCCGGTTCGCTGGTGTGTGGAAGTGAAAAGTTTTGCGGGTGGAGAGTTGGCTCGTGCGAATGGATGCTGGACGATGCGGTTGATGACCGCGCCCAAGCAAAAAATTCTGTACTGCAACGGCGGTGACGGACTCTCGGTGCCGCGAGTTCAACTGGTTTGCGAATCGCCGTTTGCCGAGGCGTGGCAATTGCGGTTCGAAGTCGGCAACTCTCGTGTGACCTATTTCTTGCCCGCAACCAAATTCAATCAGCAGGGCAAGAACACCTTTGGGCAAGCTGTCTCCGAAGTCTTGGTGGATGACTGCTCGATCCCGGCCTTGGTCACGATTCACCCAGAATGACCACCCGCATGATGACCTTTCAAAAGTGCCGGCATGCCGAGCATGTCGAAATGGTGGGCCTGCGCCAGTGTCGATCTCCGAAATTGGCCGGACTCAAACTGGTGTCGCCGGAAATGTGCGACCGTTGTTTTTGCCGCGATCACGATTCGCCGCCGGAGCCTTCGTCGGGCACCGGAATGCACTTGTTGAAGTGTGCTCATCTTGGCGAACATTTAGACGCGGTTTTCGACCGCGCAGCCCACTCGATCGTCACCCACGAAGATTCCCAACAGGCGGTCTTTGAGTGCAGCCATCCAGAGCATGGCTATGCGACCGAGTCAAAATGCCGCAACTGTCGCGACTATTTATTTCCCGTCGTCACACCTCGGATGCCAGTCCACATGGTTCGCCGGTTGATTGAACTGCCGCCGTCGCGGCAATCGGAGGACTGGTGGACTTGGGACAATGTTCAAGCGGCGCATCGCGAGTTGATTGCCGATCTGATACACCGGATACCAACACCTTCTGATTACGGAAGCGGTCGTGGGATCGTCGTCGTGGGTGGCGGCAAGTACTTCGTGTCTGCTTACGTGACGATTCGAGTGCTCCGGCATCTGGGCTGCACATTGCCCATTGAACTGTGGCATTTGCATGGCGAAATGGACGACGAACTGCGAACTGTCTTACGAGCGTGGGACGTGCAGTGTCTCGACGCCAATGAATTTGCTCGGCAACGGCCTTATCGGTTCTTGACGGACCATTGGTGGAAGGGATGGCAACTCAAAGCGTTTGCCTTGCGGCATTGTTCGTTTCAGGAGGTTCTGCTGCTCGACTCTGACAGTTATCCCACGCGTAATCCGGAATCGCTGTTTGACTGGCCGCGCTATCGTGAATGGGGAGCGATCTTCTGGCCCGACTTGGAACGCAACGCCGGCTTGATTCCCGATCACGCTTGGTCTGTTTTTGGCGTGCAGAAATTCGCGGAGTTACCCACGGAATCGGGCCAATTGCTGGTCAACAAGTCTCTATGTAGTCGGGAACTCGACGTGGCTCTGGAGTACAACGCCCACGCCGATTTCGTGTACCACGTTTTGTATGGCGACAAATATACGTTTCCGATGGCCTGGCACCGGCTGGGGCGGCGATATGCGCGAATGTGGCCACATTCCACTTTCGATTCTGTGGCCATCCGGCAGTTCGATGACTGCGGCGAAACCCTGTTCATTCATCGCGTCCATGACAAATTCCGCCTGCCCCAAACAGCGTTTGATGCCACTCCACAACAATTCGAGCAGAACAAGTTCCACGCTCAATTCCCATTGGAGCAGTTTTGTTTTGACGTCGTCACGGAATTGGCGAACTCCGGAGTCCACTCCCCCGTACTCACCACGAACGAGCGTTCTGATGCCAACTGATAAGTTTTGGATCCGCAACGAATGGGACCGTTCCATCGCCGAGTCCGTCTTGATCGGCGATGAGTACCGGCTGCGGTCGCTTTGGGAAGCGGGACACAAATTGCACTGGGTTTTGGACGTTGGCGCTCATATCGGAGCATTTACCCGGCTTGTGAAACAGTATTGGCCGGAAGCTCAAGTGATCGCTATCGAACCGGCTCCAGATGCCGAGCCGTACTTTCAATTGAACACCTCGCAATTCAATGGAATCTATTATCACCGAATCGCACTTGTTGCGGCAGGTGGTCCGAAGTCGGTCAGGTTGATGAAGGCCGCCGATGGCAATCCAGCCGCCAGTTTCGTCGCGGAGGCGGTCGATTCATTGACCCCGATTCCAACGGATCGTGATCAAGAACTTGTTCCCGCAACCGACATCGCGCAATTGCTTGCCCTGCACGGCAGCCCAGATCTCGATTTGGTGAAACTCGACTGCGAAGGCGCGGAAGCGCTCATTCTCGGAGACTTACGATCCACGAAATACCTCCCCAGAATTCGTTTGATCTGCGGTGAATGGCATTACTTCGACAGCATTCCGTTAATCGAGGCTGCACTTTCGGAAACACATTGTCTGGAGCTCTATCGGCACGAATATCCGTGGGGGGCATTCTTCGCTGAACCTCATGCCAACTACAATCGCGAAGCGATGACAACGTCGAACTCAAATCCGAAATCCATCCAGGAAATGTATCCTCAAGTACCAGTCGAGATGCTCGTTTCCGACGAATGGCAACAGCGATTCAAGGAGTACTTCTTAGATTCGGGAGAATTCAATGCCGACCCATTTGAGGTTGTGGAATTTACTGAGCGGCCACACAAAAAGTGCGTCTCGGTCTGTCTCTTCAAGCAAAATGTGAATAACCGCTCTCCGAACGAGTTCCCCTTCGACGAGAATTACTGGTGTTCCAAATATTGGAAAGGCCTTCTGGGCGTGATCGACGAGATGCATGACTTCCCTGAATGGAAGCTTCGCATCTACGTCGAAAAGGATTTATGGGATAAGGTTTATCGTGAATTCTCAGTGCATCCACAGGTCGAGTTGTATCGAATGATGGTCAACAGCATCGGCGCAAACCCCGGATCTCTTTGGCGATTTCTGGCGCTAGCCGATCCTTCACTCACAGTTGTCTTGGAGACTGACATCGACGAACCATTGATGTGGAAAGCGGACTATATCCGCTCATTCGAGATGGACAGTTGGTCCTCGATTGGCCGCGTTGGTGGTTTTGCGTCCGACCGACAATTTCTAGTCGATCCAATAGGAAGCACGGCAAAGAACTATGCGACGATGATCGGAAGTCGCGTGATGTCGCGTCCAACGAGGTTCGAGTTTGACCTGAGCGATGCGATGCGCGGATTCATGGCGTATCGAAGGTATCATTCAACATCCGTCCGTCCCTGGGCATACGACGTCAATGAGAAGCCAAGCGCCTACAACCAACCCATTGGTGCCCATGTCTATGGCTGCGGGTCTCACTGGTACATGTACTGCTTTGATGAGCGTTTTTTGAAGCATGTGATGTACTATCATTTTGCGGACAAAGGAGAGATCCACACCTGGGCCTTGAGCGTCCCACCGTCACAAATGGATCCGGAAGGGCGTTGTGATCTCCAGTATGTGCGGTCGAGGAGAAACACGACCGTCTATCCGCACAACGCCGTCCGTCTTGCGCGTCTCGAACTTTCGCCCGATGCCCTCCGAATTGCATTTGTGCTCGATGAATACCGTTGGATTTTCGATGCCCTTCTACAAATGATGCAAGAGCACGCGCACGGGGGCACCTGCGGCAACCTCTTCTTTCACGAAATCGCCAATCCGTATTTCGTCGAACTCGTGCCGAAGCAACTGAATCTCTTCAAGACGGCTCAGCACGCTACTAAAGCAATGGAAATCGGTTTCAACGCGGGACACAGTGCTGCCATCATGCTGTTGGCAAATCCCCAATTGACTGTCCGCGCTTTCGACACTTGTTGGTTGAAATACTCGAAACCTTGCGCGGAGTTCCTTAACTCACTCTTTGGAGACCGCCTGACGCTGATCGAGGGCCATTCGCAGGTCACGGTCGCTTCTGACGTTGAGGTTGGCTACGACCTTGTCCACATTGACGCAGACCACACTTTCGAGGCGGTTGCCGCGGACTTGGCGAATTGTCTCCCCAAATGCGTCAACGAGGCCATTGTCGTCATGGACGATTACGAGGCCTCCAATGACGTGGCACGAGCGACGCTGAAGAGAAAAGATCTTGTTCGAACGGAAGCATACACCGTGCGCAAAGTGTTTCCCGGTAGCTCACATGCAATCTTCCGATACAGAAATCGTGGTATCCTCTAGTGGTGTCTTCATCCGCCGGTGCGACGATACCGGCGCGTTTGCTTTCAGCCGTTGCGGGGCCGCGCCAACAGGTCAGTCATTCGAACTTCTCTTTGAGCCGATGTCTCAACTCTCATTTGCGACGACGCTTTACCAAGCCATCCGGTCGCGATGCTGCGCCGAATCGCAGAGGAACAGAACGGCCAGTTTCAAGAAAAAGCCGTTCAAGCGGGAGGCAAGTTTTCGGAATGTATCGGCAGCCGTCTCTGAATCCGCAGTGTGAATTGACCGCCATTACCTATGCAGAATTAGAGGCGGCTCGCGGATGAGATCACAATTCAATGGGTCTGAAACGCAGCCTCACTGGGATCTCAGAGATGATCTCACAAGGTAAGGGACAAGAAAAGCGTCGATGATCGACGCACTCCCAAACGCATCAGACTTCCGGCAGTACCCATGGCTTGCGCCATTCAGTGCGACCGCGCAGAGCGTTCGCTTCGGCGTCGTCAACGAACGTCTCGGTCGCGGCTTCGAGCGTCAGCTTGCGGCCGACTCGCGCGGAGATGTTGCCTGCGTGACACAGCACTGATGCTGGATGACCAACGGTTTCAAGATCGCAGTACGGCTTCGCTCGCGACTTGATGCACTCGATGAAGTTTTGGACGTGCGGCTTTTCGTCACCGTCACCTTCCCCATTGGCAAGCACTCGACCTCCCTTGTCGTAGGCAGTCCAACGCGTGTTGCCGATGACGAGGTAGCCTTGATCGCCGAAGAGTGCTGATCCTTCTGACTCACCGAGGTAGTTGTACGGAGCCCAAATTCGCATTTCGTAAGTTAGCAGCTTCGGGTGCTTGCCGTCTTTGACGTTGCCTGAGCCGAACTCGTAGTTGACCTGCATTGTGTCCGGGAACTCTTGAGCGTCGTTGAAGTACCACTTGCCACCACTCGCAAAGATGTGCGTAGGTAGTCCGAGCGGTTCATCCTTCTGAACCTCACAAGCCGCTGCCAGCACGGCAACCGCCATGTCCAATCGATGCACGCCATCGTTGCCAAGATCGCCAGTGCCGTAGTCGTACAACCAACGCCAACGTCCATGAAACCGATTGATGTTGAACGGTCGCTTCGGTGCCGGCCCCATCCACATTTCGTAATCAACCCCGGCTGGTGGTGTTCCATCAGGAGGAAAGCCGATCGCTCCTTGCTTCGAGCTTTCCCACGCTTTGGCCACCACACACCGACCAAGCGCACCGGTTTTCACGAACTCGATCGCTGATTGCAGACGAGTTGTCGAGCGATGCTGCGATCCCATCTGAACGACACGTTTATACTTTCGCATCGCCGCGACCATGCGCATACCTTCAATGATGTTGTGACTGTCGGGCTTCTCGACATACACGTCTTTACCCGCTTGACACCCCAAGATTGTTGGAATCGCATGCCAATGGTCCGGCGTCCCAATCACCATCGCGTCGATCGACTTGTCATCAATGAGCTTCCGAAAGTCCGACTCGCCGCGCGGTCGCTTCCCCTGCAATTTCTCGGCGGCATCCAACCCCTTCGGCAGCTTGTTTGCATCCAAGTCGGCGATCGCCACCACCTCCACCGATTTGTTCGCTGCGAACGAGTGAATGAGCGACATTGCTCGACCGCCAGACCCCATGATTCCCACACGAACCCGCTCACTGGCCTGAGCTTTTGCAAATTGATCAAACTGCGACAGCAACAGTCCCGCAGTCGCAGCCACGGACGAAGTTTGCAAGAACGAACGACGAGATTGGGAAGACATCAGCGTTCCTTTCGTAGGGTGAGGCAGACATCAACAAGTTGACGAGTCGGTTTGTACGCAACGAAGCTCCAAGATGACAGCGTTTCAGTGACTCAGGCAGTGACGTTAGTCGGCGAATTTTGCTGATCTGCTTACGGAGAAAAGTGAAACGGTAACAGTCGTGCGTTTTGGCGCTCTGGCTGTCCGCAGTTTCCGGGAGGCGAACAAAATTGGCATGGGTTCTTCCCTTCGCGCTACCCGATGAGATCGCGGTATGCAGATCGAATGACAGGGTTTCAGGAAAGAACTGGCGAGATCTGAATTGAAGGCGAGATAGATCATCGCGGATGAAAGATGATTGGTGTCGTATGCCAACGCTAACACTATTGGCGTGCTGTGCGGTCGTGTTTGTGATGGCGTTGCAAGCTCGATGGACCCGCCGTTTCGTGAAGGATTTCGATCTAATTTGGCCAAAGGTGTCCGCAAACGAACAAGCTCCGGTAGCGGTGATTTTGCCGTTGCGAGGAGCCGATCCATCGCTCCCCGGATGTTTGCAAGGACTTCTCAATCAAACTTATGTCTCGTTTACGTTGCATGTCGTCCTAGATCGAGCCGACGATCCAGCGGCTCAAGTCGTCAACGACATGTTTCGAAAGCATCCGCAGTTTCCAGTTCGCGTGCATGTGTTGAAGAACCCGCTGCGAACGTGCGGTCTGAAGGTCAGTGCGTTGACACAAGTCATTGAAGAGTTGAGTGACTCGACCGAGTACTTCGCGCTGATCGATGCGGATGCTCAACCTGATCCCGATTGGCTGTCTGAGTTAATTGCCCCCTTCTGTGATCCAAATGTAGGAGCCACGAGCGGTATCCGTTGGTATTGCCCGCGAGGCAACTCGCTGCCGGATACGGTTCGGCGTCAATGGAATGGCGACGCCGTCGTACAGATGCACTCGTTCCAAGTTCCGTGGGGTGGGTCGCTGGCGATCCGCAGTGAAGTGGCCAGTGATGCTCGAAACCTCGACCGCTGGCGCAATTCGATTTGTGAAGACGCCCCGCTGGCGGCGACTCTGAAAGAGTTGGGAATGCGACTGCAAATCGTACCCAATGTGATCCTGGTGAATGACGAGTCGATCGACTTGGCGGGATGTTTTCGATTCATTCGACGACAAATCCTCTTCACGCTGTTGCATCATCCTGCGAGGAAAACTCTGGCTGCCTTTTGGTTATTGAAGACGATGTGGACTGTTGGCTTGTTGTTGGCCACCGTGTCGAACGCAATGTCAGGCGAAACGCTGTGGGCTTCGGTTTCGGGGTTCGCTTTTCTGAGCGGATATGTCACTCAAGTGCTGTTGCTGAAACAGAGCGCTCGCGCCGTGCGATCAGCGATGACTAGGCGGTTGGGAATCGTCCAGAAGTCTCGCTTTGATTTTCACACAATGTCCGCCGGCTTATTCACGATCAACTTCACGGCTGCAGCGTTTCTGTCCGCGCTCATGATCCGCAAAGTCAGTTGGCGAGGGATCACTTACAAAGTTCGCAAGAACTCCAAGATCCGCATGGTCCGCTATCTGCCCTATCAACCGCGTGACTTCGCCAACGTGGTGTCTCAAAAGTCGATCGCGTAGATCAACCCAAGGAAATCACCACCTCATCTCAAAAGTCTGAGGTGGTGATTTTCGTCTTAAGCGTAAGGGCGGAGCTTGGCGAGGTCGCCTATATCTACTTTGCGACCTCAATCCAAATTGTGACTTTCGCATTACCGACAGTGACGCTCTTCGTGTCAGTTGGAATGGCGTTCAACGCATCAAGTGTGTTCGCCAAAGTCTCGGTCTTGAGGTACTCGCTCCAGTTCGTCAACGCGACTGTCACGTCGCCATTGTCTGCCGAATAGTAGACATTGATCCGGTCTTGGATTTCTAGGTTGGCGTCTTTGCGGAGTTGTTGGACTTGGCGGACGAAGTCGCGGGCGATCCCTTCTTGGAGCAACTCCGGCGTCAGGTGTGTGCTCAGCGCGATTTGGACGCCGCGTTCGTCGGTGCTGATCCACTCGGCGGCTTGTTGAGTGGTGATGAAGATGTCGGCCGGCAGCAGCACGACCTCCGTAGGTTGGGACTCCTGTCCCGACCCTGTTCGACCGCTATCGACCTTCAGCGTGACGCTTTCGCCACGGCGGAGCGGGGCGAGCGTGTTGGGGTCGGTGGCCGCGAGCGTTTGGGTGATCGCTCCCAGCAGCTTGCCGTACTTGGGGCCGAGGGCTTTTTGGTTCGGCTTGTAGACGTAGCTCACCAGGTCGTCGAGGTGGTCGCAGCTCGTCAGCTTTTTGAGGTTGAGTTCTTCCTCGATGACGTCGGCCAGCCGTTCGATGGCGATTCGCCGCCACGGGTCGGAACAGGCGAAGCGAAGTTCGGCCAGCGGCTGACGGACTCGCAGATCGGCCTCTTCCCGTAGCTTGTGACCCAGCTTCACCACGAGTTGCGCGAGCGCCATTCGCTCGTTGAGTTCGGGATCGAGAGGTCGCCCTTCCATGTCGCCATCGTCGTGGTCATTTCGCCAGTCAGGCTGTGGGAAACGGCAGAGATGCACGCTGCGCGGTACGTCTTCGCAAGAGTTTTTTGCGAAAGCGTAAACTGCGGAGTTGTTGTCCGCAGGCACTTCCCATTTTTCAGGCCAACGCTTGAAACCAAGACGAAATGCCCAATTAGATTGCTCATCCAATTCCGATCCTAGCCACTTCACAAGTTCATTTCTTTCGAGTGTTCTCAGCCCATTCACGACGAGATTCTGATACATCCGCTCGCAAACAAACGGCGCACAAGGTGCGAGCAACTTCGCCAGCGTGACAAGCACCTCGTACATCGTCTGATAAGCCGCGAGCTTGTCCGTGTCGCTTGCCTCACGCGACCTCCAGAAGCGGCGGCGGTTGCGGCGGATGTACCAGTTTGAAAGATCGTCGATGAATGCGGCAGCGGCGCTGCACACTCCGGGAGTGTTGTAGTTCTCGAATTCGCGCCGTGATGTCGCAATCAGTGCTTGCAGATTCGAAAGAATCCAGCGGTCGATTTCAGGTCTCTCTTCGACTGGCACCTGCGGCGCGAGCGGATCGAACTCATCCAGCCTCGCGTAGTTCACGAAGAACGAATAACTGTTCCAGAGCGGGATCAGGATTTGGCGGCGGACTTCGTCGGCGGGTTTGCTGACGACTTCGCAGACGGGCAGGCCCTCGGCGGTGTGGTCGGTGGGGCCGTCGGGGGTCTCGATCGTGACCGGCTTGTCCTTGTGCCGAGTCCCGAAACGCAGGTCTTGCGCCGGGTTATGAGCCAGGTACATCCAGCGCATCGTGTCCACGCCGAGCTGCTCGGCGGCTTCCTCGAACCAGATGGCCGTGCCGTCCGACTTGTGCATCGGCTGGCCGTCCTCGTTCATGACGAGGCGGTGGCCGAGGAGGGTTTTGAAGGGACGCTTTTGCTCTGCTGTGAGCGGCAAGGCGCTAGCCGCCGGTGGCCTAGATGGTTGAGGTGACGATGTCTCTGGCGAATCACCGGCGGCTAGCGCCGTGCCGCTCACTTCGTCCCACATCATCATCGTGGCCAGCGAGAGCATCGAATAGAACCAGTTGCGGAACTGGCCGGGGAAGCATTCGGTGACCAAGTCGAGCGGGTATTGCGACTGCCATGCTTCGCGGTTCGTGTTGAACTGCGTGGTCGAGAACGGCACGATGCCGGCGTCGAGCCACGGGTTGCCGACATCGACGATGCGCGACATCAGCCGGCCGGTCTTTGGATTCTTGATCTTCACCGCGTCGATCCACGGCCGGTGCGGAGTGTGACCTTCCAAGACCTCCCAGCCCTCGACCGCGCGGCTCTTGAGTTCTTCCAGTGAGCCCATGACCTCGAAGTCGAGCCGCTTCTCGCCGTTGACTTCGTACTCCTCGACCCAGATCGGCAGAGCCAACCCCCAGAACCGCTTCTTCGAGATCATCCAATCGCGCATCGACGTGAGCCATTCCAGCTCGCGTTCCTTGCCGTTGACGCTGTCGGGCAGCCAGCGAATCGACTCAGTGACTTCTTTGATCTCGTCCCGCCAGTCCATGTTGATGAACCACTCATCGACCAGCCGAAAGACCAGCTCGTCCCCCGTCCGCCAACAGTGCGGGTAAATGTGCGGGTACTGCTCGACGTTGACCAGCAGGTGTTTCGCTTTGAGTTGCTCGAAGACAAATTCGGCGGTCGCGGGATCCGTCGAGTTCCTGCCGGTGAACGGCCCGAATCCGTCGAGGAAACTTCCGTCCTCGCCCAACGGAGCAATGCCGACGATGCCCAATTGCTGCCCCAACGTATGGTCCACGTCACCGCATCCCGGAGCGATGTGAACGATGCCGGTTCCCTCACCGGCCACGACCATCGGGTTCCCTTTGAAGTCGCGACCACCATCGACAACGCGATGACAAGCCTTACCGCACTTGTCCTTCACACGCGGATCAAACGGCACGCCACCAAGCGCACTTTGAGCCGGCAGATCATCGAACGGCCCGGTGTACTCCCAGCCGATCATCTCCGAACCTTTGAGCGTCGCTTCAATCTCGTAGCCACCTTGCTCTTTGAAAATCTGCGCGATGCTCTTGAGCTTCGGCACGCCCGTTGGCCATGACCATTCAGTACGTCCGAAGCCTTCTTTGAACTCCTTGGCAAGCCGTGGGTATTCGAGGTTGTCCTTCGCGAAGTAATAGACGCTCCCGTCGCGCTTGCTACGCAGCTTGACGTAATCCAGGTCCGGGTTGACTGCCGCCGCGACGTTGCTGGTGAGCGTCCACGGCGTCGTGGTCCAGACGAGAAGGAATTCGTTCGCGTTCGAGACTTCCGAAGTCTTTAAGACTTCGGAAGTCTGACTGGCCGCGTTTTGCACCAACGGAAACCTCACGAAGATCGACTTGTGAACGGTCAGCTTGCGACCGTCGGCCACTTCCATCTGCGAGTACGCGCTGCCGCCTCGGCCGGACCACGGCATCACGTCGTAGCCGCGATAGATCTTGCCGCGTCGAAAGCACTTCTTGAGGAACGCCCAGATCGTCTCGTTGTTCTCGGTCGAGAACGTGAAGTAGCTCCCACCCCACTCCGCATTGCCGAGCCGCGCGACCAGTTCGCTGGCGGTCCCCGACTCCGTCTTGCCGGACGGCGTCGTGATCGTCACGACTTCCTCGGTCCCGATCTTCGACGCCAGCAACCGCAGCGTGTCGGGATCATCCCAGTCGGTCCAATAGCCGAGCCGAATCGACTGCTCGGTCTGCCGAGCCGCGAACTTCAGCACGCGGCGTTTGCAGGCGTCGACGAACTTGTCGATGCCGTACTCGGCGATGGCGGTCTTCGAGCCGAGGTTCAATTCCTTCTCGACTTCAACCTCGACCCACAGTCCCTGGCAGTCGAACCCGTTCTGATACCGCAGCTCATGCCCTGTCATCGCGTAGTAGCGTTGATAGGCGTCCTTGTAAGTCCGCCCCCAGGCGTGATGCACCCCCATCGGGTTGTTCGCCGTGATCGGCCCGTCGAGGAAATTCCACTTCGGCTTCCCCGCATTCTGCTGCCTCAATTTGTCAAAGATGCTGTTCTGCTCCCAGAACTTCAGAACCTCATGCTCGCCCTTGATGAAACTCGCATCACCGACTTTTTCAAACATCGTTCTCAAATCCTCTTTCTTAACTTCACTCAGCCCCGCCGGCTTGGCCCGTTGGGAACGCCCGATTCGCCAGCGTGAAGGAAACGTAGCCGTCATCGCTTCGCGTGACGAGCCGAACGCTCTACGGTGTCCGCAATTCGCCGACGATTAAGGTACAGTGAAGCGTTAGGCTCATCACGCGAAGCGCGATGGCTACGTTAAGCAGACTTCAAATTCTCAAACACCTTCGGAATCAACCGCGACAGCTTCTCGCCACCCTTCGCCGCGACGGCGAGGATTTTTTGGATGTCTACCGGCTCCAGTGCATCGGGGAGGCAGATGTCGGTAACGATCGAGAAGCCGAGGACTCGCAGACCCGCGTGAACGGCGACGATCACTTCGGGGACGGTACTCATGCCAACCACGTCCGCTCCCATGCCGCGCAACATACGGTACTCGGCGCGGGTTTCTAGATTCGGGCCTGTCACGGCGACGAAGACTCCCTTGTGAGCCGTGATGCCGAGTTCCAGTGCGGACTGCAGAGCGATCGCGCTGAGTTCACGCGAATACGGCTCGCACATGTCCGGGAATCGCGGGCCGAGTTTATCGTCGTTGACGCCACGCAGCGGGTTGTCCCCCATCAAGTTGATGTGGTCGTCGATGACCACGACGTCGGACAACTTGAAGTGCGGATTCATGCCCCCAGCCGCGTTGGTCACAACCAGCGTGTCGGCTCCCAGCGACTTCATCACTCGCACGGGAAACGTCACCTGCTGCATTGAGTAGCCTTCGTAGAAATGGAAGCGTCCCTCCATCGCCACGATTGGAATGCCACACAGTTCACCGCAGACTAATTGCCCAGCGTGTGATTGCACGGTCGAGGTCGGAAAGTGTGGAATTTCGGAATATGGAATAACTATTTTGTGATTGACCTGCTCGGCCAAACCACCAAGTCCCGTACCAAGTATCAGCCCGGCTTTCGGAGTGCCCGGCCACCTCGAACGAATAACCGCAACCGCTTCATCAATCTGCTTCACAAGTCCTTGCATGATGTCTCTTGTCCGAAACAAAAACGAAATCCGCCGCTCGGAAGTCCGAGCGGCGGATCGTAGTGAATTCAAACCATCGCCGCGAAGTACGCGTGCTTGATTAGAACTTATTCTTCATCGTCGAACACGGCTTCATCGTCCTCGTCGCCATCATCAAGGTCGTCGTCGAATTCATCTTCGAGTTCCTCCTCTTCGAGGTCGTCGTCTTCAATGTCATCTTCGAGGTCGTCTTCGAGGTCGTCTTCCTCTTCAAACTCCTCGTCGTCTTCCTCGTCGTCTTCGTCCTCGAAGCCTTCGTCGTCGTCTCCGCCGAACCCGACATCGTCGTCGTCGTCTCCGCGGAGATCAACAACCAACGTTTGTGTTTCTCTGGGTGCGAACCAACGATCTGTGGCGACACCAGCGTGTGAAAAAATGCCTGCTTCAATGCGTGCAAGAGCCATCTGTGACAACCTTGATGCTACTAATCTTGGAGTTCTGCCAGACCGAATACCCGGCAACCGGCGGGTTCTTTAGTGGCGTTGCCAAACTTTGTCAAGCAACCTCTTGCGGCATTAAGTCGGCACAAACTCCTTCGAGTCTTCGGCCTGTTTTTGGAAATCTCGCTAATGGCGTTGCGAGAGGAAATTAGGAGAAACGAACTGGCCACAAAACACGGATCACGATCAGGCAAACTTGCGAGGATCACTCCTCACGAAATCGGTTCGCCGTGAAGCAAAATGGGGATGGGACGGCCTGCGAAGTCACGGAATTCGTGGTGGTGATTGATCCCCAAGTGGCGATACATCGTCGCCAACAAATCTTGTGGCAGCAGCGGTCGCTCGGTAGGGAATTCGGCTTTCGAGTTGGTCGCACCGATCACTTGGCCCATGCTCATGTCACCGCCGGAAATCAAAGCGGATTGAGCCTGTGGCCAATGATCGCGTCCGATGCAGCCGTTGGACGACGACAAGCGCGGAGTCCGTCCGAACTCGCCGACCGCGACGACGAGGATCTTTTTTTCGAGGCCCCGTTCGTGGATGTCTTCGATCAACGTCGCCAGCGCTGGGTCCATGTGCTCAGCTCGCCAGAACATTCCTTTGGCGAGATCCCAGCCGGGCTGCGCATTGGCGTGATCGTCCCAGGAAAAATACAGCGGCGTCCCCTGCTTCGGAGCCAATGCGTCGATCGTGACCACACCCGCCCCCGCTTCCGCCAAGCGACGCGCGAGTAGACAACTTTGTCCCCACAGATGGCGACCGTACCGATCACGCATCTCCAGCTTTTCGTCGTTTAGATCGAACGCCTTCGCCACGCTGGTGCTGGTCAGAAGCTGGACCGCTTGCTGATGAAATGCTTCGACCCCTTCCAACGATTCATTCGCATTCGCGCCGCGGCGAAACCGATCGAACTGCCGCTGCAATCCGAGCCGGTCTTCCAAACGTGCTCCGTTGAGCCCCGCGTTGATTGTGAGGTTGCTCGGCTTGAACGTCGCGACCGACGGATCGCCGGTGACGAACGCCGAATGACTGACTCCCAAATAGGTCGGTCGCGTCATGAAGGGTTGTGTCGGAATCCCGATGTAGTGCGGCAGACCATCCGGACGCGGCGGACGCAAGCGATTGGCGATCATCCCCAAGTCGGGATGATCGGACTTCGCGGTCGACGTTGGGTCGGCCACGGCGGGCGTCTTGCCGGTCAACAGCTCTATCGAGCCGTCGTTGTGCGACGCCATCTCGTGGTGCAATGAGCGGATCAGCGAATACCGGTCGGCGAGCTTCGCCAGCCGAGGAAACAACTCACATATCTCGATGCCGGGGACCGATGTCGCGATCGGTTGAAACGGGCCGCGATACTCCGAAGGGGCGTTCGGTTTTGGATCGAACGTCTCCAATTGACTCGGACCACCCCACATCCAGAAGAGGATGAGAGAGGTGTCCGACGGACGGTCCGAACTCGATCCTGCCGCCGCTCGCGCGGCCAAGATGTCAGCCATGCTCAAGCCGCCGAGAGCCGATGCGCCCACGCGCAGAAACTCGCGGCGATTGGCTGAACCTCGGCAGAGCATACTCTTCACGGCAGTGTTGCTCATGGCGTCAATTCCGCAGAAAAGGGACGACCTACTTCGCGGCCGCTTGTGCGTTCGGATCGGCTGGCTTCGGTGGATCGAACTGGCGAATCACCGCGGCGTTTGTGCCGTTCCAGACGCGGAGGACTCCATCTTCGCCCGCAGCGACGACGATCTGCTCGTCGCGAGACGCGGCGACGCAATACATGAAGTCGGTCCCACCGGCGAACGCACGCGGTTGCCCGCCGTTTGTCGCGTTGTGATAGCGAACCGTCTTATCGCCACCGCAACTCACGACGTTCTCAGTGACACCCAAGAAGCGAATCGACGTGACTTGCTTCGTATAACCGGGGATCGTGCGAGCTTGTTCGCCCGTTTCGATGTTCCAGACCTTAATCGCGTTGTCCGCCCCTGCGCTGACGATGAGGCTGTTGTCTGCCTTGATCGATACTCCCAGCACGTGATGCGTGTGGCCTTCAAACGACTTCACGAGCTTACTGGTTCCAAGATCCCACAGCTTCACGAACTTATCGGCCGCACCGCTGACGAGGTACTTTCCGTCGCGGCTGAACTCGATGCTCATGACCGTGTCGCTGTGAGCGTCCTTAAGTTCTTTCGCCAGCGTTTGCTGAGCGACATCCCACAAGAACAGTTCTCCGCTGCGAGATGCTTCACCACCGCCAGTTGCAAGCCATTTGCCATCACGGCTGAATGCCAGGCTGAGCACTCGGCTGACGAACGGCGAAGGAGCGAGATCCAGCGGAGCTTCCTTTTTCGGCCCCAGTTGGCCGACCAAACTCCACTTCGGAATCGTGTTCCACACAGCAGCGGTTTGGTCCTGCGAACCAGAAACGACCAAACCGTTCGGGCCAGTGGCGATCGAGCCGACCACCGCTTTGTGCCCCGCGAACACTTCGATCGCCTTGCCGCTGGTGCTGTCCCAAACGTGAATCAGGTTGTTGTCGCCGCTGGTCAGCAATCGCTTGCCGTCAACAGAAAACGCCACGCCGCGAACCGGCTTCACCGCAGCTGTGTCAAGATCGGTCGCCGCCTTCAGGTCGGCATCGGCCTTCACTTGAGCGGCAGTCATGCCATCTTGCTGAGCCTTCGCCGCATTGATCTGCTCGACCGCTGCCTTCACCGCTGTCTCACTGAGTTGAATGGCTCGCGCCGCCGAAACGACGGCGTCTTGCCGCTTCTTCAATTCGTCCATTTGCTTCGTCAGTTCGGCCGCGGCATCCGTTGAGACTTTCGCCAACGCTGCATCATCTTTCTTTTCGTCAGCCGCTTTCTTCGCAGCTTCAGCCTTCGTGGCCGCTTCTTTGACTTTGGGATCTTGTTCGACAACAGCTTTGTCGGCGGCAACTTTGGCTTCGTTCGCCTTCTTGACCGCTTCGTCGCGCTCCTTCTGATTGGTCTCCGCCGCTTTGAACGTCGCGAGGGCGAGTGCCACGAACTGCTGCGCCACCTTCTGGTCTTCGCTACGTTCGACGACCGTGCGATTCAGTGTGACGTCCCCCTTGAGCTCCACGACCTGCGCACCGGTTTGGTTGTTCCAAAGTTTGGCGATGTTGTTCGCCCCGCCGGTTGCCACGAACAAGCCGTCTGCTCGAATCGCGACCGACGTCACCGGCCCGCCGTGAGCGAACGCACGAACTTGATTGCCGCTCGCCAAATCCCAGACACGCGCGGTTTGGTCATCGCTGCCGGAAAGTATCTGCGCCCCGGCGGGAGCGACCAACGCCAGCGACGTCACTGGCCCCGTGTGACCTTTGATTTCTTTCTCCGGCATGAACGGTGCCACCGCCGGAATCGTCCAGATGCGAATGATGTTGTCCGCCTGCCCGACGATCACCTTCGTGCCATCCGCATTGAAGACCACCGCCTTGGCCGGAGCGGGCGATTCGATCTTGTTCGCCTCGGTCCCATCTGCCAAGTTCCAAACACGAACCGTTTTGTCTTCTGAAGCGGAAGCCAGTTTCGATCCGTCTGCGTTGAAGGCCAAACTATGAATAGCTGCGGCGTGGCCGGCGAGCGTCTTGCCGGGCTGACCATCTGCCAGATTCCACAACTTGATGGCGTTGTCTGCACCAGCCGTCGCCAGCCATTGTCCGTTTGCACTCACAGCGACTGTCGTCACCACCGCGCCGACCGGAATCTCGCGAACTCGACTGCTCGCGGGACGCTGCCACAACTTCACCGTGCGATATCCGGCGGAGGCGATCGTGAGTCCATCCGGGCTGAACGCCAACGCGTGAACGAAGTCGCGATGAGCGGCTCCCGTCGGGTACATCGGCTTGCCGTTGTGTTGAATGGCCGACAAGTTCGGATCGACCAGCCGAGCCAGTTCATCGCCGCTCTCAACGTCGTAAACGAGCACTTGATTCGCTCGCCCCGCCGCGACGTACCGGCCCCAGGGCGCGATCGCCAAGCTATAAATCGCTTTCGCCGTGGCAGGGACCGGCTGCCAATTGACTTGGTCTTTCATGCCCCCCATGCCGCCGGATGCCCCTTCCAAAATCCACTGTCGCAGCGTGCCTAGTTCCTTCGGAGTGAGTGCTTTCGCATCGACCTTGTTCGGCAACGGCGGCATCGCCGGGCCTTGAACGCGCGAGGCCACGAGGTAGATCAAACTCTTGTCCGGATCTTTGGCGACGATCGACGGGCCGCGTTTGCCTCCTTTGAGGATGAACTCCACTTTCTCCAAGTTGAGTTTGCTCTCCGCCTGACCGAGGTTGTGGCACGCGACGCAATTCGCATCGAGAATCGGCTGAATGTCTTTCTCGAAATCAACCGGACGCCCCAAGTTGACTGGCTCCGGTTTGATGGCGTTGGCCGCCGCGGGCTTCGCTTCTTGAGCGATCAGTGACGATGAGCAGAGAAGGGTCAAACCACCGAGCAACACCAATGAGGTACGACGCATGACGGAACTCTTTCAAAAGGATGGAACTCGCCGTAAGGCGAAATTGCATGGCTTTACTTGGCAAAAATCTTGGCCACGGGCATTTCAAACCCCGGCACCGTTGTGGATTGAATAACGTCCTGAATTCCGAACGTCCTCGATTCAACGTATTCGCTTCCCTGCAACCGTAACACGGTCACTTCCTGCGACTCCGGATCAACAAGCCAATACTCAGGAATACTCGCCGCCGCATAATCGGCACGCTTATCGACCAAATCTCGTTTTCGATTTTCCGGGCCTTCGCTGATGATCTCGATGACCAATTCCGCGCTGGCGAGATACTTGTCGCCATCCGAGTCATCGGGAGCAGTCGAACGAGTAAAGATGACGTCCGGCTCACGAAATCTGAGATGCGCCACGAGCAACGGCATTGGTGCGCAGAGCACCGTTCCCAGTTCATAGGTTTGGACATAGATGCGCAGTGGAACGGCAATGTTCATTGAAACGTTTTGATGCCGAATGCTAGGCATGGGGAGCACCTCAATACGTCCGTTGTCGAACTCGACTAAACGAATTCCGGGGAGATCGAGATAGTCGTATTTGCTCCATTGGCCTTGACTGGGATACAGCAACGCGACGCCCCAAGCTGGCTGTTGCCCAGGAAGCGCAGCCGATTCGGGGAGTGTCGTTAATGGTTCAGGTAACGTTGCCGTTGTCATGAGATGGTTCCTGTGAACCGCATTCGTTTGTGACGGTAACACGAATTACTTGGCAACAGTGATCGCGACCGCTCCATCCGATGCGGCGACTGCGCCATCAAAATCGGCGGAGGCTCGGATGACGGCGTTGGCAATTGCACCCTCCGTCGCATCGGCGGCGGCGGTGATGTTGATGACTCCTTCGGTTTTATCGGCGGGGATCGTCACCTTCTCGGCGACCAGGCCGACGACACCCGGTGGCGAGACAACTTCCAAAGTTACCGGTCCCGCGAAGTTATTGACTCGCTGAATCGTGACTTTGACCTCAAGCTTCTCACCTCTCTTCACGGCTCCAGCATTCGCCGGAGTCGTTGTGACGTTGACTGCGTTCGGCTTCACGGTGATGACAATCGGCGTCGAGGGAGTAAACACCGTGACGGCGTTCGCCTTAGTCGCGGTGTTTGTATCGTTGAGTACTTTCTCCTTCGCCATCTTGTCTGCAAGCGCCGCTTTGTTTTTGTCGTCAGCAACCTTCGCATCCGCTTCGGCTTTGATCTTTGCGTCTGCCGCCGTTTTGTTTGCAACAGTTGAATCGGCCAGAGTTTTGTCGGCCACAACGAGTGCGTCTGCCGCCTTTTTGGCTTCCTCTTGAGCTGCCGAAAGCGCCTTAGCGGTCGTTTCCTTATCGGCGTCTGTCGTCGCCTTGTCTTTAGCTTCGGTCGCCTTCTTCACTGCTTCCGCAGTTTCAGTCACTTTCTTGGCGGCTGCTTCTTTGTCCGTCGTTGCCTTCTTGAACACGGCGTCAGCATCGGTCGCCGTTTTGACTGCCGCGTCTCGGTCGGTGTTCGCCTTTGTCAGTGCCTCCGTAGCTTGCGTAGAAGCGACGACCGATTGATCGAAGATGACTTTTGCCTTGTCTGCGAGTTCCGGACGACGGCGATATTGGACTGCTCCGGAAGCTTTCATATAGAGGGTGTAAGTCCCCACCGGAACGTTGTTCGGCAAGAAGATCCGGTAGACGCCGTCACTCGCTCCCTTGTTGATCGGCTTGTTTTCAACCTGAGCGTTTTGAGGCGTGCCGACGAAGGTCAGTGTCACGTTCTCATCGAAGCCGTTCCGTTTGGCGAGTTTGACCGGAACCAAGATCTGCCGATTGTGATTCGCGTCCACGCGGAAGACGTCGGTACTGACTTGGAACGGATACGTCTCCGGAGTGACCGCGAGACAGAGATCGCGTGAGAGTCGCGAGACCGGGCCTATTGCCGCCGTTCCGTCCCAGATGGTCGTGGCTGCCCGCGCGACGTGAGCCACATCGCGAGCCGCCGCATTCTGCGCCGCAACAGCAGCAATCGCGGCAGCGTTTGCATCGGCGATACGCTTCTCGGCGGCGGTCTGACCGTCTTGAGCCGCTTTGAGTTTTGCGTTCGCTTGATCGTGTTCCGTGACTGCTTTCGTCTTCGCTTGCTCCGAGGTTTTCAACACATTGGCCGTATCGGTGGCCGCTTTGTCCGCGACCGTCTTTTCTTGAAGCGCCGCTTTCGCCGCCGCATCGGAATCGACCGCCGCTTTCTCAGCTGCGGCGACGGCGTCTTTCAGTTCTTGCTTGTCTTTGTTCTTATCCAGTTCAACCTTCGCCGCCGCGACCTTGTCCGTGTTGGCCTTATGAGCTGCCGCCGCGTCCGTGACCTTCTTGTCCACGACCGCTTTCGCATCCGCCGCCTTCTTGGCCACTTCGGCGTCGGCATTGAACTTGGTCTCCGCTGCCTGACGTGTTGCCAGGAATTTCTTTTCGTCCTCGACCGCCTTTGCGACGTCTTGTTGAGTCTTCGGCAAAGCGTCTATTGCGGGCTTAATTGCCGCCTTTGTATCGGCCACCGCTTTGACCTTCGCGTTGTCATCAATTCGTGCCTTTGACACGATTTTGGCGAACGCGAACGCGCCGTCCGGGGCATCTTCAGCACAGGAAAAAATCAAGCTGGAAGAGTTCTGCCCCGGCCCGATGCTCGTCCCCTTGCAGGTGACACCTTGAGGAAGGTTCTCCGCTGTGACGTCGATGACGCCGTTGAATCCATCGCGTCGAAATGCGATCACACGCGCCGAATAGTTTTCGCCTTTGCGAAGCCCGGCCGGATAGGGGCTCGAAGCGACATTGTTGTCTGCGAGCGGAGCTTCCGGCAGCACGACAACTCGGAAGTCTGGTGACTCTTTACGAATCGCCAAGCGATACACCATGCGAGCGTCTCCGCGCGATTCATAGTACCGGTCGCGGATCGAAACTCGATACATGCCGTCCGCCGGCACAACAAATTGGAATGCCGGATCGTCACTGAGGGTTTCAAAGACGTTTGGGACGAGGTTCGTTCCAGTGTCGTCTTGAGCGGTGATGCGTTGAGTCGTCTCAACACCCTTGTCGTCTTTCAACACGCGGTCGAGTGTGACATAAGGGTCGGCGTTGCTTCCCTGTCGATCGCCGAACGCTTCGATCCAAAAAATCTCTTGAGCCTTCGCATCAAAACTGAAGTAGTCCACGTCACCTCGCACCTGAAACTGCCCGGCCACTTCCGTGGGCACCACCAACTTGTTGGCTTGCTCCGCAGCGTCGTTCGGCTCTTGTTCCAAGCCAACTGCTACGGAGGCGAGGTACATCGTCACCGGATTCGCGTTTCCGGCCGGTGTGCTCCACACGTAAGTGAATCCGTCAACGCCACCTTGGAGGGCTCCGAGATTGTCTGCTGCACGAACCGTTTCCTGGTCTGCGGGAAAACTGACCGAAACCGCAACCTTCTCAAGCGGTCGGCCATCGACGTTGACTCCTGCCGGTTGCCCTCCAGGCAAGTTGCGTCCAAACAAAGTGACTTGCGTGTTTGAACCGGGGAGGCCACCGGTCGGTAGCGTGAAGTCGATGTACGGTCCCGTAGTGACCGTGACGCGGTAGCCGTGATCTGCTCCGCCAGTGTAGATCTGATCGATGAGTCGCACGAAGTAATCGCCGTCCGCTGGCAACGTCACGTCAAGCAACGCATCACGTCGCGAGATTGCCCGGACTGTGGCGAGTCGACGACCGTTCGCATCTTGAAATTCAACCTGTGGCTTCAGCTTCGAATCAATTTTCGTCGACTGACAAATCGCGAGCACACGCTGCCCCGCTTTGCCGACGAACTTGAAGTAATCGAACGTGTTCCCATCCGCACGACCGTTAACCGTCGAATTGATCTCAATCGGAGTCGCTTGCTCGCGAGTATTGTTCGGTTCGACCTCGTTCGTTTCCTTGCGTGAACCCACGACGAAGCTGCGCGGGTTGCTGACTCCGAAGCGACCACTCGAACGGACTTCATAGATTCCGTCCGGGACACCAGCATCGACCGTCACAACGAAAGTACTGGTGACCGGCGTTTTCACTCCGTTTGCGTCGAGCATCTTCTGGTCGGCTTTGATGCCTGGGTGACTGAAAATCAGCTTCGCGGCTTCATCGAGATCGGTCCCGTTGGCTAGTGTGACTTCGGTTGCCACTCCGACTTGAGCACCTGGCGGAAACACCGAAAACAATTTCGCCTGCGGAAGCTGAGCAAACGCAGGTGTTGATCCGACCAAGGCCACGGCAAAAAGGAGCGCAAGTTTGCGAGTCATGGCAACTCTCATTCAAAAAACGGCGAGATGTTTCGCCGAAGGGCGTGATATCGGTAGGCAATAAGGCGGGCAAAGTTCGGCTTAGTGGTAAAACTAGCCCAAAACGTTGACGACCCGAGACAACATCCGGCCGGCCCATCTAGCGACGGACGGAATGAAACGATGCACGAAAACCAGAACTGGTAGCAGGACAATCAGTAACACAAACATCATGGGAACGACCTGCCAAAAGCAAATAGCCAATGCAGCGAATTGCCCGACGACCATCGACTCTAACCAGAAAACTCGTGTTTCTAGATATTGAATTTGTTCGTCGAATGAGTTGCGATCGTTCAGTTGCAACATGTCATACTCCACAGCTTAGCTTTCACAAAAACGAACAGAGGAATGAAGACTGCGGAATGGAATCGATGAGGGTCGGTTCATTCCTTTGCCTCCATTCCTCTGTCGATTTTGTTCCACGATTTTGGACTTCGACTCCAACCGGAATCCAGAATCACTTAGTGGTTGAACAAGAACTCCTTTGTGTTGATCAACGCCCAGAGGATGTCTTCGTAGGCAATCTTTGGAGTTGCTTCGTGCTTGGCGATGTGAGCCAAAGCGATCTTCGCTTCGTCCGCATTCGGTTCACGCGAATAAACCCAGCGATACAGTTCCTTCACTTTGTCTTCATGCGTCCGGGTCTTGTCTGCCGCCATGACGGTAGCGCGACCGGTACCAAATGCGATCTTGTCCTGTACTTCGCTACTATTTAGTAGGTGCAGGCTTTGAGCCAAGTTTGCCTCTTGTGAACGTTCGCATTCGCAAGCGGTGTCGGCTTGCGGCTGACCGAAGACCTTCAAGAAGTACGGACCAATCGCCGGATCCGGCAGTTGGACCGCCTTTGTTCCCGGTGGCAGGCTGCCGAATTGCTGATTGGTGTTGGTCACTCGATGGAAGCCGTCATACAGCACTTCGGCGGTAAGACGCTTCGGGTAGTACCGCGAAAAGTTTTGCTTGTCTTTGAGGTTGTAATCGTTTGGCAATGAATTGAGTTGGTAAGTGCTCGACGAGGTGATCGTCTTCACGAGCCACTTCAGGTTGAAACCACTGTCGATGAAACCTTGCGAGAGCTTAGCCAAGAGTTCCGGGTTCGACGGCGGATTTGTTTCACGCATGTCGTCTTCGGGTTCCACGATTCCGCGATCGAAGAAGTGCTTCCAATAGCGATTGACGAGAGCGCGTGCAAAGAACGGATTGTTCTTGTCAGCCATCCAGTCGACCAACAAGTGGCGCGGGTCGCGTTCTGGAGCAACTGCCAAAGCCGGTGAACCGAGTCCGGCTGGTTTAAGCGACTGGCCATTACGAGGATTCGTGGCAGCAGCCAAGCCGTCGTTGTGGAAGACGCGTCGGTCACGAGTCGCCTTGCTCATCCCCGGATCGAAAATGTTCTTCTTGGCCACTCGACTAAAGAACGCGGAGAAGCCGTAGTAGTCATTTTGGCTCCACTTCTCGAACGGGTGGTGATGGCAGCGAGCACATTGAATTCGCAGTCCCAAAAACAACTGGGCGGTGTCTTCGACTTGCTCGTTGTTTTCATCCACTTCACGATACCAAATAACCGCCGGATTCGTCGTCGAATCACCGGACGCGGTGATCACTTCGCGAGCAAACTGATCGTACGGCTTATTCTCGTAAAGGTTGTTCCAGATCCACTGATAGAAGCCATAAGTCGCAGCCGCATCGTCCGGAGCGCGGTTCTTATTTCGCAAAACCAGATTCCACTTGTTCGCGAAGTAGTCCGCGTAGTCCGTCGAATCGAGCAGTCGGTCGATGTACTTCTCACGCTTGGCCGGATCGGTGTCCGCCATGAATGCACGGACTTGTTCTTCCGTCGGCAGCGTGCCGCTGACGTCAATCGAGACTCGGCGGAGGAATGTCGCGTCGTCAGACAACGTCGACGGTGGAATCCCGAGCAACTTCAGCTTGCCGAAGACTGCGTCGTCGATAAAGCCTTTGCTCGGTGGCACCGCCGTCACTTCAGCACCGAGCGGCACTGTCGCTCGGAACGTCGAAACCTGTCCTTGATAGCGAGCCATGATTGCGACCTCACCGGCTAGGTCGAGCGTCTTGATCATGCCGGTATTCGTTGCTTCGGCCATTTCCGTATCGTTGGCTTCAAACAGGGCCATCCGAGTGACGTCTTCAGTCTTCCCGTCGCTGTAGGTGGCGATGACTGTGATCTGTTGATCGGCACCGCGATCCATCACGCGACCTTCGGGGAGACATTTAATCGACGCAACCACCGGATCGGCTTCGGAACCGTAAGGGGTGCCTTGCTCGATCCATCGCGCGATCAAGCGATATTCGTAGCTATCGACGTCCATTCGCTTGCCGCCACCGTGAGGCGATTTGCCGGTCGGCTTGGTCAGCAACAGACTCTCACCGGGTGACGGCGGAGAGAGACGTCGACCGCGATTTTCTTTGACGAGGAATTCGTAGTCCTCATCGGGATAGAAACCGAGCAAGCTCAACTTGAAGCCGTTCTGGCCCGAAGCCTTGCCGTGGCAGCCACCGCTGTTGCAACCGAGTTTCGTGAAGATCGGGACGATCTGATTTTTGAAGTTGATCGGGACTTGTTGCTCAAGCCCTTCGACATGAACCGCAACGGCGGCATTGAGCCCGTTGCCGGTGATCTTGAGAGTCGCGTCGCCGTCTCTGGCCGGTGTAATCAACCCGGTGGCATCGACGTTGATGACGCCTGCCGGTTCAGTCGTGTACTGAACTTTGCGAGTGTGATCACGAAGTTGCCCGCTGGAGTAGGTGCCGGTCACATACACCTGCTGCCGCGCGTCGCGACCTCGCAGTGTGACCGGCTTTCCTTCGGCAGTTGGCTCAATTTTCAAAGCACTCAACTGACCGGGGTCCCCCAATCCCTTGGGTTTCGCGGGCTCGGCATTCGCCGGAAACGTGGAGGCAACGGCGGTCGCAACCGACATTGCAAACAAAAATCGGCTCATCATCCTCATGGACTGCTCCTCTTCATGACGGAGTGGCATCGGGAGGTCATCCCGGTTAGGGACCGAAAAAATTTGTTTTCTTGAGGCAGGCTTGCATCGCAAGTTTCGCGAACGAAGTTATTGAGATGCGGGTTCGGTGAGTGAATGCAGGCTAGCTGGCAGGACCAAGTAGCAAAGCTGCGAGAGCTTAGGCTTACTAGGCGGACGGCACAACATATCAACGGACTCCTGGTTGTCAATCAGGGTTCTCGCTTCCGGTCGGATCGGTTTGCCCAACCGTTAGGCGTGACTGAGTTGTGTATCCTCCTTGAAATCGACACGATCAGAACGACCCAACCTCAAAGGACCGCTTGATGAACACCCCGCCTCCCACGAACACAATCGACGATGCCCTTGCCGCGCTAAGAGCCGGTCATTTGGTCATCGTCGTTGATCCTTCTGATCGCGAGAACGAGGGCGATTTCGTTGGAGCGGCAGAGTTCATTACGGCAGAGCAAGTGGACTTCATGTTGACTCGCGGTCGTGGAGTGATGTGCTGCCCCATGACACGCGACGTCGCTGATCGCTTACGACTTTCGCCGCTCGTCGATGCGGAATCGAACTCATCTCCGAATCACACGCCGTTCTTGACGCCAGTAGATCATCGCAATTCGGGAACGGGAGTCAGTGCTGAAAGTCGCGCGATGACGTTACGTGCGCTGGCTGATTCGGCATCAATGCCGCAAGATTTCGTACGTCCGGGGCATCTCAACCCACTGCTGGCCAAGGATGGAGGAGTGCTGCGACGAGCGGGACACACGGAGGCAACGGTCGACCTGCTGCGAATTGCGGGGCTGAAACCAGTCGGTGTGTTGATTGAAATTCTCAGTCAAAAACATGGCGGCATGGCTGATCGCGAAGAATTAGATGAGCTCGCTAAAGAGTTCGGCATTCCGATCATCACAATCGAAGAACTGATTCGTCATCGCCGTCTTCGTGAGCGCCTCGTCACGAGGCAAGTCGAAGTCCCGATTGAACTGCGTGATTATGGTCGAGTCACCGTCATCGCATACAAGGTTGAGCATGAAGATCAGGAACCGCTCGCACTGGTTTGGGGCGACCTCAAATCCATCGAGTCGCCGCTAATCCGGATGCACTCAAGCTGCTTCACAGGCGATGTGCTCGATTCACTGCGCTGCGACTGCGGGGATCAACTTCATATGGCCATGCGGATGATTTCGGAGTCCGGAGCGGGGGCTGTCGTTTATCTTCCGCAAGAAGGACGCGGCATCGGTTTGGTGTCGAAACTCAAGGCATATCAACTGCAGGATCAAGGATTCGATACGGTCGAGGCGAATCATAAACTCGGCTTCAAAGCAGATCTGCGAGACTACATGATCGGCCTGCAAATCCTGAAAGACCTCGGCCTGCGACAAGTTCGTATCCTGACGAATAACCCGAAGAAGCTCGAATCGTTTGAGGCGACTTGGGATTTGCATGTCGTCGAGCAAGTCCCGATCGTCGCGCCGCACCATGAGTATCGAGAGAGATACATGGCCACGAAGCGCGATAAGATGGGACACAACTTGCCGATGAATCCGTGACCATGAATGTGTGATGTGTATTGATGTGTTCTGGATCGAATCCGCATCTTGCGAAACCGACAAACGCGGCAAAATCTCTTTTTCGCAGAGGTCGTTCTGCTGAATCGGCCAGTTCTTCGCAACCACGTGCTGCCGCCCGCCGACTGTCTATCGTAGCTGTGTTTTTACGTAGTTATCATGCTCCGCGTGACGAGCCGGTCGCTTCAAAACGCATAGTGCTTCACGATCTGTTAAGAAGCACTACGTAAATTGCAAGCCGCCTGTGTTACGCTCCAGCATGGTCTGCATTCGGATTGTTCCAATTATTCCTTTGGAATCAGTCGCTCGCGTGGATTACCGTGTGACGGTTCAAGCGGTACCGAATCCGGAACCAAAACAGGATTTCGAAACGTGATTGCCGAACTGCGTAAGTTGCGAACGTTTGCATGGCCGAAGCGGATTTCCGTTCGGCTGTTTTGGGATCGTTTGCAATCGTGGAATGAACGGATCGTGAATCTTTGCCTCGATACAGATCCTGGACGCGCGTTGAGCTTTTCGTTGTTGTTACATGTCGTTGTCGGTGCGTGGGCCGCCGTCTCGTACTTTCACGTTGAGTTGGAGCCACGCCTGGCCACGACGATGAATGCCACGTTCGATTCCGACAGTCAGCAATCCGGCCTGCCGATCGAGTTCTCAACACTCGCGCCAGCCACGGAGTCGCACGCAGACGGCGGCTCTTCGGGAGCAACGCCCCTGCTTAGCATGCTCGCTCCAAATCCAGACATAGTCGATCCATTGGCAGATGAGGGACTCAACGCAGTCAATCTCCATACGGAGATCAGTTCCAACTTGGGTGCAGCGGTTGGTGTCGCGAATAACAACGCTCGCTCAGCAAACATACACGGTCTCAGGAAACAAACGGGCAACGGCAACGGTGTCGGAAAAGGAATCGGTAACGGCATCGGCGATGGTAAACAGTTCTTCGGCATGGCTTCCGAAGGAAAGTCGTTCGTGTACGTTCTCGATTGTTCGATGAGCATGAATCATCCGCACGACAGTGAAGCGAAGACGCGCTTCAAACGGATCAAGCTCGAGTTGCTGAACTCCATCCATCATCTGCGGCCCGACCAAGAATTCTTTATCGTCTTCTTCAATCACGAAGCGATCGCCATGCCCGCCAACGGCATGGTCTCGGCGGTTGCGGAAAATCAAGCGAGATATCTCAATTGGATGAAAGAAGTCACGGCTGTTGGCGACACCGATCCGACGGCCGCGTTAGAGATCGCATTGAAGCTGCGTCCGGATGTCATCTACTTCCTGACCGACGGTGCCTTCAGCCCGGACGCCAACCAGATCGTCCGCTCGATCAAGCAATCCCGCTCGATCATCCACACGTTTACGTTCGAGCAAAACCTGACGAAGAAGCAGCAAGCTGGGATCGAACTAATGCGTCAGAAGAAGCACAGCACCGCCATGCTGAAGCTTGGTGAGAATACATACCGCCAGACTCGCGAGATCTTCATCGCGGACCAAGTGATGCACGACATCGCCGCCCACAACGGCGGGCAGTTTCACGTCATCCCATGAGCGATCCGTAATTTAACCACGACACACGGGGTGGCCCAGATTCGTCAGAAGTTGGGTGCCGCTGGCACAAGAAACCCAGAGTTGAAGTTGACTCGAAGTTGCGGGGCGTTTTTGGATTGAATGTCATGCGCGAGTTTCTTTTGCTGTGCATACTGCTTCTGCGAAGCAGTACTCCCCTCTGACCCTCAGAGCTTGTGATTTTTTCGATTCAGTGGTTTTTGGGGGCGACGATTCGTTCAAGCTGACAGTCAATCGTCGATCCTGCGCAATCCTATGAGGTCGTTTTTTGGTGAAGTCGTATCGAATTCGTTGAAATGTGAAAAACTCACAAACTCTCAGCGGATTTCACTTCGGCGGCCCGACCTTCAGCGCGACGGGGGCGTCCGCCAGGATCGGGCCGACGCCGGTGGCTTCCACGCGGAGCGTGATGTTCGTGATGTCTTTCACCGCCGCTTCGGGGCCGGCGGTGACGATGAGTTCAAACTGTTCCTTGTCGGCTGGGACTGTCACTTTCGGCGCGGTGTATCCGGCGGGCAATCCTTGCAGGGTGATATCGATCGCTCCGGCGAATCCGGCAGTTCGTTTAACCGTCCCGACGATCGTGTTCGCTTGCCCGCCGACGAGTGTCAGCTTCGTCGCATCGAGCGTCACGACGGCAGCGTTCTGAACCAGCAACAGGAACGGGACCGAGAAGACTTGCCCGATGACGTGCGACGAGTAAGCGTGCGGCAGGATCTCCGCCTTCGCGACGAATTGAATCATCGGTTGAGCGACATCGACCGGGACGTTGAGACGCAGCGTTCCTGCCGGAGCACCGGCCGCGATCGTTTGATTCGGCTGCGCGGCGATCAACGGTTTCTGAGCGGCGTTCGGATTCGGATCGGCCGGATTCTGCTTACGCGGTTCTTCATTCGAGATCACTCGCAACAAGACCGGCAAGTTCGCTCCCGGCGCGTTCGGCGTTCGTTCGACGGCGACCGCGATGTCGGCGGGCAGACCTCGGAACAACGTCGGCGGCGGTTGCAAACTGGTCAGCTTCAGCGGCGACGTGCCGCTGATGACCACCGGCAACAATTCTTGATGACTGACGAAATGCCGCGAGTTTGCCGGGTTGGTCACGACGACTCGCAAGGGCGGAACGAGATCGACCGACTCGCCGATCAAGCGGACTGTTCGCACGCCGGCGGCGGCTCCCGCGTGCGTCAGCGTCACAAAGAACTTCCCGTTTGCGGCGGTCGGCGGCAGTTGATCGGGAGTGACCTTCACCCCGTCATCACCGAGCGTCTTCAACGCGATCGGTCCCGCGTAACCGTTGCGAGTCAGTTGCACTTCCAAGATCGAAGTCCCATTCGCGGTGAGCGCCGCGGCGGCAGTGCTGGTCGTCAGCAAAAAGCTCGGCTGACCGGCGGGAATGATTCGCAACCGATAGACGAAGTGCGAGCCCCCTTTGCCGAAGAGGTCTTTGACGTGCAGTTGAATCTGACTCATCCCTGCAGGAACGGCGAAGTCCAAAACTGGATCACGTGTGCCGGGCCGATCGGACGCGCCGGCCATGACGTTCCCCTGCGGATGTCCCGTGACCAGCAGTTGCGGCGTCAGCGGCGATCCGATCGCTTGCGCCTCCGCGACGATGTTGAGCGTCATCCCCGGCGTGACGTTGAGCACGAACTTGTCTTGTTCCCCGGCCACAGAAATCCGTCCGTTGATCGCGACCGGCACATGCTTGTTCTGAGCGAATGTCGCATCGACCGTTTGCAGTTGTCCGTTCACAACGGGCGATTCAACGACTGTCACCGCATCGCTGAGCCGCAACAACGGCAGCGGCCCGTTGACGCCGACGTCACCTGGCACGCGAGCGAGTTTCGTCAGCGCGACGTCGCCGGGAAGCTGTGCGATTTCCAAAGCACGCGGTGGCAGCGCCGTTCCGATCAACTCGATCGCCGCTTTGTCCGCAGACCGGGCGAACATCGCGGGAAAGACCGCATCGGCGAGTTGCAGATCGCCCAACTTCAACCGGAACGGACTATTGCCGGGGGCTCGATATTGCAGGTCGTGCAGTTCGATGAAATAGACGCCGTCCGACGGCAGCTTCATGTCGATGCGAGCATCCCCGCTGAGGCTCTGACCGTCCCACACGATCTTGATCGGTTTGCCTCGCGCGGTCTTCAGTTCGAGCACCGGGTCCATTTCAATCCCGGCACCGAGCCGCCGCGATTCGACATCGGCGACAAATCGCTGCCCCGCTTTCCCGGCGAAGAAGACCCGCACGATCTGCGCTCCGCCGATCACTCCGGACACCGCCGTCGGCAACGCGACCGGCTTCTCGATCGAGCTCTCTACATACGCGGCGTTCGGCAAATCGTCGATGGCAATCCCGATCGCGTTGCTCACGCCCCCCGCCGTGTCGACTCGCAACGGGTACAGACCCGGCGGCGTGTCGGCGGGGACGTTGATCTGTACGTTGAGTTGATTCGGATTCGACCCCGGTTGCACGGTCGCCGCGAGCGTTGCCTCCGGCACGAAAACCTTCGCCGATTCGGGCAACAGATTTTGTCCGAAGATCGCGAGCGTCGTCGCTTGTCCGCGTTGCAGACCGTAAGCGGACAGCCGCTGCAACACCGGCGCGGGGACCGCAGCCGGCGGCGATTGCGACTCTTGTTGAGCCAGTTGCTCGGCATTCGCCCCGGCCACTTCGACGAACAGCTTCGCGACCTCCGCCGCCGTCAACGCCTTCGCGAAGATCGAGAATTCGTCGACGAGCAAACTCGCATGTTCGATCGACGCATGACTGGCCCCGATCGTCAGCGGCGTGTCGTTGATCAGCTTCGCGACTTGCACGTCGAGGAACCACGCATCGTTGTCGATGACCCGCAGGTTCGGAGCCATGTTGGTCGGCTTGACCGGCTTGCCGTTGACGAACAGCGTGACGCGCACGTCGTCCTTGTCCGTATCGACATCCGGGTCAGGCGCGTCGCCCACTTCCATGACCAGCGTCAAATAATTGAGCCGTCGAAAACCGAGCACTTCCTTCACGCTGTAGTTGGCGACTCGATAAGCGGCGGTGTCATTCAAGTAGACCTGAAACACATCGCCCGACGCTTGAAAGTTGATGCCGTAATTCGTCGGCGTTCCCCCCGGTTCGACTCGCTTGGCAAACAGTCCGTGAAACACCGCGTCTGCCGGTTCGCTGAGGTTCAACGCGAAGCAACTGATCGTCACCGCATCCGGCCGATCGACTTCCGGGCTCTCGCCAAACTGCACGAACTGCTTCCGATTCGCATCGAGCAGCAGCGCCTTCTTCCCCGACTGATTCCAAAACGGGCTCGCCACTCGCACCGGATCGTTGACCAGCGTGCCGTTGTCGGGATGCTGCGAAGCCTTCCCCGTATCGAGCACCGGCCCCGCCTCTTCATCGAAGCTGAGATGCACGACCGCTTGATTGAGGATCGAATCTTGCGCGGCGAGCGGCGAAACGGCCAATAAAGCGGTTCCGAGAAATCCGGTGAAAAAAAAGTTGCGACAAGAATAATTCAGCATAGGTGGGTCTCCTGTGTGGGAGCGTGATGGTAGAGAGCTTGCTCAGTAGGGGCGAGTCTCGTCGATAGCCTCGACACAGATCCGCGTACTTAGTTTTTATGCCAAAATGAGTGATTTGGTGACCGAACTAGTGCCACGACCAAGAAATAACCTGCCATTAGATTTGGAGTGCGGCTTGTTGGATTTTTGTGGTGCGGGTGATGCGCCGGTGCGGTGGGCAGAACCGAGCTACGGGCTGCGATTGTGTCGGTTTGCCGGTGTAGG
>JAPLNX010000058.1 GCA_026400935.1 Planctomycetia bacterium
GCGCCCCACTTTGAGTCCATGACAATCCGAATCCTTCTGCCGACAACGACAAGCTCGGCACGCGAGTCAGTCCGCCAATATTCTCCGCCGCAAACTGATCCACCGAAATGCTGTTGCGAAACCCCGCTCGAACCTCCGCATGGGGCGCACCGGTCAGAAAACTGAAGATCGAGTCGTGACTCGAACCGACATCGGGATGCGCCAGTCCAGAGATCACCGTGAAGTCATTACGGAATTCCTTCAGCGGCTCTAAATATGGTGTCAGCTCGTAATCCTTCCCCGGTTTCTCTGGAAAGAAAAACGGCGGATGCACCCCCAACGGCGTGCAAATATTGATCATGCGGCGCGGCGTCGGCGGAGCTTTTTCACCAGCCCGTACTCGCGGCAACAGAGCGTCCAACATCGGCAACGCCAGCGTCACACCGGTGGCGCGGAGGAAGGTTCGTCGAGTGAGCATCATGGAAACTCCGTATCCGATTTGGGTTCGATCGTACCCAATTTGGGTTCACTTTGTCCGGAACAGCTCACTCGCCACGATCTCGTGGATGAGCGAACGGAGGCCATAGTTTTTTTCGCGGACTTTGGCGACGATGGCTTTGATCTGCGGTTCGTCGGTGGATGATGGGGCGGCACCGGTGGCGTAGATCAGCAACTTGGCCGTCAGTGCGCGGGCGAGTTGGTCTTTGTCGGCGAGGAGCAGTTGCTTGAACTCGTCGATGTTGGCGAAGCGGCGGCCGTCTGGAAGGACATCGGCAGGATCAACCTTCAGGCCGTCGTAGTACGGCATCTTGCGGCCGTCGATGACGACCTCTTTGACGTGTCGAGCCCAACTGTTCGTGCGGTAGTGGTCTCGCCAGCCGCCGATGACGTCGAAGTTTTCGAGGGCGAAGCCGGGGGGATCGATGTCGACATGGCAGCTAGCGCACGATTCGATCTGACGATGTTTGGCGAGCTGTTCGCGAATCGTCGTCGCTCCGCGAATGTCGGGTTCGAGTGCGGCGACGTTCTCGGGAGGCGGTTCTGGCGGCTGGCCGAGGATGCGGTCGAGCACCCATGCTCCGCGCATGACGGGGGAAGTGCTCGTGCCGTTGGCCGTGACTTTCAACACGCTGGCCATCGTGAGGACTCCGCCACGATGGCTGCCCGGCGGCAGTGGCGTCCTGCGAAAAGCGAAACCATCTACGACGGGGATGCCGTAATGTTTCGCCAGTCGCGCGTTGAGCATTGTGAAATCCGACGCGATGAAATTCGTGAGGCTCAAGTTGTTCTTCAGAATTTCAGCGAAAAACAGTTCCGTTTCGCGGACCATCGAGACCTTGAGCATGTCGTCGTATTCGGGGTGTAGTTGATGGCTCGGTTCGGTGAAGTCGATGTCGCGCAGGCCGAGCCATTGGCCGACGAAGTTGGTCGTGAATTGTTCGGCATTGGGGTGCTTCAGCATTCGTTCGACTTGTTGGTGGAGCGATGTCGGGTCAGAGAGAGTCGGATGACTATTCTCGTGGCCGACGCTGCTAGCGTCGGCTCGGATGCTGGCAGCGTCCGCCACGGCACACATCGAAAGGAGTTCTTCATCCGGCATCGTGCTCCAGAGGAAATACGACAAGCGGCTGGCGAGGGCGAAGTCATCGAGTTGGCCCGGCTCTTCGCGGAGAAACAGGAAGTCGGGTGACACCAGAATCGCGGTAAGCCCGACTCGAATCGCTTGCTCGAACGAACGCGGCTCAGCCAGTTTCGTTTCGACGAGTTTGACGAGCGGCTGAATATCGGCGTCGGTGACAGGTCGGCGAAACGCTCGGCGAGCGAAGTTTCGCAAGATACGTTCGGCATCGACGAGCGGCTCTTTCGAGACGACTTCAACTCGCTGCGAGTAGTTGTAGATCGGAGCTTTGTCTTGTGGCATGTCACCGAAGATGCGGCGATGACTTTCCGGTGGCCACGTTTCGTGTAGCGGACCTTCAATATCGACCCAGTCGATGCCGAGTCCCGGCCCCTCGTATTTGTCCGCTCCCACCTTTGTCACGACTTGCGCACCAGCCAGCCCGTACGGCGAGATGCGAATGTGATTGCGAGCTTCAAAGTGATCGACGAATTCAATCACGGTCGGCTTGTCGGCGACCGCATCAAAGTAACTGACGAGATGATTCTTGGTCCCCATCAGCATCGGTCCGGAATCGACTCGGTACGTCACCGGCTTGCCGTCGCTTTGATGCCCGAAGGCCGAAATGCGAATGCGATATCGGCCGCGATCCGGAGGATAGAATTGTCCGACCGTGATCGCGTTCCAAGGCGACGAGCTGAACATCACCAGCGAATCGTCTTGATCGAGATAAACCTTCTCGGTCGTTGTCTTCACGAGCCGCTCGTCTTTCAAGCTGTACCGTTTCTTGACCAACGGCGGTTGCGGCAAGTTGGCAATCGCAATGCTCAGTGCTTTGTCGGCCGCTTCGAGATAGCGGTCCATCAAGAACGACGAGATGTGCAACGCCTCGCCGACGTTGTCGAACCCACCCGCCGAACTGTCCAGCGGCAGCAACTCTTTCAAATCAACATCAATACCCAATAGGTCGCGGACCGTGTTCTGGTACTCGGTGCGGTTCAGCCGTCGTAAGACGACACGTTCTCGCCCCATTTGCTTGACTGCTTCTTCTGGCTTGGCATCCGGAAGTGCAGCGTGCTGAGTCGACAGCACGATCAAGAGAGACAAGAACGAGAGTCGGATTCCCGAAACCATTGAGAGACGAAACCGAGACGATGTCGCGAATGCGCTCACTTGAGAACTCATCTTGGCGGCTCCGTCTCAGGTCGCAGTATTCAAAACATTCAAACGGGGACAGCCGAGGAGAATGTCCCACACTGAGGTCTTGAGTTCCCAAAGTTTGATGGGAATTGGAGTTCGTTTCTCAGTGAACTCCGCGCCTCTGCGTGGGAAGTTTGTCTATCAACACATGCGGCGCTGAGCCCAGATTTCTTACGCGAACAAATCCATCAGCGGTTCGCCGGTTGAAAGCGGTCGCGTGAAGCCATCTTTACCCAGTCGCATATCGAGCGGTACTCCGAGCGAATGGAAGATCGTGGCACCGAGGTCTTGCGGGTGAACGGGTTTGTCTTTGACGTAGGCTCCGTGCTTGTCCGATTCGCCATAAACTCGACCGCCACGAATGCCGCCACCAGCGACGATCGTTGAATAGCAACTCGGCCAGTGTTGGCGGCCGGGGTTCGCCGCGCCGTTTTGATTGATGTTCGGCGTGCGACCGAATTCTCCCGTGACGACAACCATCGTGTTTTCCAACATGCCGCGATCGCGCAGGTCGGTGATCAACGCGGAGACACCTTCATCGAGACAGGGCAAGCACCAGCCCATGCCATACGAACCGCTGCCGAATGCGTTGCCCATCCCCATCTCGCCGCCGTGCATGTCCCAGCTTGATGCGGGAGGTCCGCCGCCACCATTCGGTGAAGGACCGGTCCAACCATTGACGGTGACGAAGCCGACACCTGATTCAATCAAGCGGCGTGCGAGCAACAAGTTTTGTCCCAGCGGGTGCATGCCGTAGCGATCTCGCACGGTTTGCGGTTCGCGATGCAGTTCAAACGGCTCCCGTCCTTCGGAGCCGCTTGTCAGATCAAAAGCTCGGCCATGTAGGTCTTGCCAGTCGGTCGTTGCCCGAATCTTCGTATCGCCAGTAGCGATCGGACTAAGTCCATCTAGTAAGCGACGTCGTTCCAACATCCGCTCGGTCGGCACCGTCGCAATCAATTCGTCAGGCGCTTTGAACGCCGGCAGCGCGGGATGATTGGTTGCCGAACCGACAAACAGCGGACTGTGCATCATGCCGAGATGCCCGCCGTTGCCGATGTTCGCCGCACAGAAGACTGGATCGCCGACGCATTTAATGAGCCACACATACGGCGCGATGGCACGATCATCCGGTCTCGCCCGGGACAAAATCGACCCGATGTATGGTGCATCCATCGGGGCCTGAGCTTGGCCGCTCAGCAAATGGTGCATCGCGTCGAAGTGATTGCTGATGTTGCCGACATGCGACATCGACCGAATTAACGCAATGTGGTCCGTCAGCTTAGCCAATCGAGTGTGCATCTCGTTGATGCGCATTCCCGGAACCGCCGTGGCGATCGGCTGATATGGGCCGCGAATCGTGTCGGGAGCGTCCGGCTTCAAGTCCCACGTATCGAGATGACTCGGTCCACCACACAACAAGATGAAGATGCACGACTTCTTGGCCGCTCCTTTGCCGAGTCCTCGTTTGGGATCAACTCCCGCCGCGACCATGCCTGGCAACCCCATCGGCAACGCGCTAAGCCCCGTCGCTTGAAGAATTTGGCGACGGGACATCGCGGCTGTTGAAGTTGAATTCGGTGCGGTGCTCATGGAATGGCTCATTGCATTTCCTCGGCCAATGATTCAACGAAAACCGCCCGCGTCGCGCGGACGGGCTGATCTCTCTTTATAGAGCGGAGATGGTATCGAGACTGAAGAACGAATCAAAACTATTTGATGAAGATATCCGTTGCACAACCCCGTCGTTCGACCTTCGGCTCGCTTTTTGGGGCGAAACGGCAACGTAGAGCTACAACAGTTCGCGGACCACGTCCCCTCCCGCGACCAATGGAACGGGGCGGCCGGGGGACGACATCAGTTCTTGGCGAGCGTCGATTCCCAGAAGATGGTACGCGGTGCAAAGGATGTCTTTCGGATCAACGGGGCGGTCGATGACATCTGACGCGGTATCGTTCGACGCGCCGACCACTTGGCCGCGCGGGACACCGGCTCCGGCGAAGAGTTGGCTGTAGGCTCGCGACCAGTGACCTCGACCGGGGGCTCCGGCGGCGGTCTCGTAGAAATTCGGGGTGCGACCGTGCTCGCTCAAGCAGAGCACCAGCGTGTCGTCGAGCATTCCGCGACGGTCCATGTCGGTCAGCAGCGTCGCGAACGCGCGGTCGAATGCGGGCAGCAAGAACTCGCGCATCCGCGGATGATGATCGTGATGCGTGTCCCAACTCTCGTCGGTCTGACCGTACTCGTCCCAGCAGACGGTAACGAATTTCACACCTGCTTCGAGCAACCGTCTCGCGGAGAGACAGGCTTGGCCGAACAGCGTCATGCCGTACTGCTCACGCAGGCCGATCGGCTCGCGTTCGAGGCGGAGCGCGTCGCCGACCTGCGGGTTCGAGAGAAACTCAAACGCTTGATCGCGCTGCCGGTGATAACCGTTCGCGGCGGTCGAGGCTTCGATCTGTGAGCAATGTTGCTCGAACTGAGTCAGCAGTGAACGTCTTCGATCGAGCGTATCGAGCGCGAGCGTCGGCGTGTCTCCCGCTCCGAATGCGAAGCGACCGTCGGGAGTGATCTCGCGAAACGGATCGCCTTGCGGAGCGTCGCCACGAAACTCGGTCCAGAGCGGATCGTAAGACGTCCCCAAGAACGCACCGAACGTGCCCGACCGTTTGTTAGGCCGAGCATACAAACTTTGTCGCCACGGGAGCATCACGTTACGCGGCACTCCGCGCGGCGTCGGAGCGAGTTGGCCTTGATCGCCCAAGTAATCGACCACGCTGCCCAGATACGGCCACTGATCCGGATGCCGCTGCCGACCTTCGATCCGTTCGGTGTCCGGGTTGCCGGTGAGCGTGTACGACGCCGAATGAATGGGCCACGGATGCGACATCGAGCGGATCAACGTGCAACGATCGAGCACCCGCGCCGAGAGCGGCAGATGCTCGCAAACCTGCACGCCCGGCAAACAGGAGTCGATCGCCCCGAACTCCCCGCGAATATCGGACGCGGCTTGCGGCTTTGGATCAAACGTGTCGAGCTGACTCCAAGCTCCATAAATAAAGAGCACCAAAACTTGCTTCGCGCGACCGAAGCCCGGCATGTCGCTGAGTTTTGCCTCGCCTGCTCGCGTTCCGGTTACTGCAGTCGAACTCAACAAGCCGAGCGCACTCGTCCGCAGCAATTCGCGACGCTGAATGCGGCCCGATCGAATTCGTGATGAACCGAGAATGCTCAGCATGAAGTAGGTCCTTGTTTTCGAAAGTAGCCTTCATCGCTCCGCGTGAGGATCGTCGAGCGTGCGAACACGCTCCTTTTAACATCCGATCGTGGTCGCGCGACCGGCTGACTTCACGCGGAGCGATGAAGGCTACTTTGCGGCTTCGCCGCGTTACACGATCTCCCGAATCACTTTTCCTTCGACGAAAGTCAGTCTCTCATCGCGGCCCAAATGCGGGTAGGTCAGTTGGTGTTGATCGAGGCCGAGTTGATGCAGGATCGTCGTGTGGATGTCGCGGAAGTGGTACGGTTTTTCGACCACGCGCAGGCCGATCGCGTCGGTCGCTCCGACGACTTGCCCGCCCTTAATGCCGCCGCCGGCCATCCACATGCTGAAGCCGAGATTGTGGTGATCGCGTCCTTTGCCCGACTGCGCTTCGGGGGATCGACCGAACTCGCCCCCCCACACGACCAGCGTGCTGTCGAGCAGTCCGCGACGCTTCAAATCCTTGAGCAACCCGGCGACCGGCCGATCGGTCTCGGAAGCTTTGCGCAGGTGATTCTCTTCAATGTCTCCGTGAGCGTCCCACTGCATGTTGCCGGGTCCGCCGCCGGAGACGACGCAGCAGAAGCGGACGCCGTTCTCGACCAGCTTTCTCGCGAGCAAACAGCGTCGACCGTAATCGTGAGTCGGCTCCGAACCGATGCCGTACAAATCCAACGTCTCTTGCGGCTCGCGCGACAGGTCGAGCACCGCCGGGGCTTCCATCTGCATCCGGAATGCGAGGTCATACGCATTGATCCGCGCGTGAAACTCCTCGTCGTTCGGTTCGAGAGTCGCCTCGTTCAATTCGCGAATGAGTTGCAGCGTCCGGCCGCGCTTCTTGGCGTCGACGTGCGCGGGCAGATCGAGATTCAACACCGGTCGATCGCCGGGCCGAAACATCGTCGGCTGATAAATCGCTGGCAGAAAGCCGTGGTTGTACATCGGCTGCCCCGCTTCCAACGCCCCCTTCGGATCGGGCATCACGACATACGCCGGGAGCGATTGTGTCTCCGCGCCGAGTCCGTACATCGTCCACGAACCCATGCTGGGGAAACCGGGAACCGTGCGACCGGAGAAGAGTTCGTACTGCGCCGCCGAATGGACCACCATGTCGCCGTGACAAGACCGCAACACGGCGATGTCGTCGATGCAGGTTCCGATGTGCGGGAAGAGATCGGAGACCTCGATGCCGCTTTCGCCGTACTGCCGAAATTTCCGCTTCGTGCCGAGCAGCCGCGCGTCCGAAGCGATGAATTGATACTTCGCCTCGCCGAACTCTTTGGGACGCACTTGTCCGTCGAGCTTGTTGAGCAGCGTTTTCGGATCAAACGTTTCAACCTGACTGGGCCCTCCGGCCATAAACAGGAACACAATTGATTTGGCCTTCGCCGCGTGATGTGCCAACTTCGGAGCCAACGGATTCGACGATCCCGCTCGCGATTGCTCCTCATGCAACAGCGAGGCGAGCGCAAGCCCGCCGAAGCCGCAACACGCCTCACGCACAAACTCCCGCCGCGTGCGCGTTACCTGCGAGTGTCCGCCCATTGTGGCGCGACGCTCCGCGTCGCGATTCACGACGCGGAGCGTCGTGCCACATTGGTCGCCAGCGTCAGTCATCGCAGCATCATTGGACATACAAAAATCCGTTGAGGTTAAACATCGCCAAAGCAAACTCACTCAGCGGCTGCTCCTTCAGAAACAACAACGAGCGTTTCTCTTCATCCGTTGTCGGCGATCGTCCCAGCGCCGCGCGAAACGCGAGTTCGACAATCCGCCGCGAATCGCCCGCCGATTCGCGTTCCAACCGCAGTGCGAACGAGCGAGCCAGATCATTCGCCAGCGCGCCGTTGAGCAGTTCCAGCGACTGCGGCGCGTGCGTGCTCGATTCCCGCCGAGAACAACTCGCCTGCAATGTCGGAGCGTCGAGATTCTCAAAAAAAGGCAAACGTAAATTTCGTTTCGCGATGAGATAGATCGAACGCCGATCGTGTTCGCTGACGCTCGGCGTCACCTTCCACTGCGAGGGCTTGTAGAGAAGCTGAATCATTTCCGGGTCGACCGGAACCATGACGCTCAGCCCGCCCGACGCGACGTTAATCCGCCCCGACACCGCCAGCATCGCATCGCGCGCTTCCTCGGCGGAGAGACGTCGGCGATTGAATCGAGTCAGCAAGCGATTTTCCGGATCATCACGCTGCGTCTCGGCGGCGATCCGAGAAGCCGGATTTCGGGAGGGCGAGGCTCCCGCCGAGCCGTGCTGCGCGGTTCGCGGCTCGGCAGGAGCCTCGCCCTCCCTCTTCTCGGATAGCGTCGCCGCGGCATTCGACGAACGGCTCGATTGTTGATACGTGTTGCTCAGCACCATCACGCGGTGCAACGGCTTCAAACGCCAGCCGTTTTCCATCAACGAGGCCGCCAGCCAGTCGAGCAATCCCGGATGACTCGGCCGCTCGCCTTTGAGGCCGAAGTCATTCGCCGTCGTCACCAAGCCGACTCCGAAATGTTGCTGCCAGAGGCGATTCACGATCACTCGCGCCGTCAGCGGATGATCGGGCGACGTCAGCCACCGCGCAAGCTGCGTTCGCGGAGCTGCCTCATCGGCCGGCAACTCCGACATCTCGTCCGAAACCAACACGCTCAGCGGACGCGGGCCGACCGGTTCTCCTTTGTTTTCCCACACGCCGCGACGCAGCACATGCACCGCCGTCCGTTTCGCGAAGTCATTGCGAGTACTCGGAATCGTCGGCAAGTGCGGCGGCACGCGGTCCTGCAAATGTTCGACCTGCTCAAGCAATCGCTCCTTCTCCGCGCCGGTCGCCGCCGCAGCCTGCTTCTGAACTTCCGCGATTTCGTCTTTGAACTTTTTCAGGTCCGCTTCCAGCGATTTCTTTTCCTCATCGGTCGCCATCACGATGTTCTGCTCGGCGGTCGCGGCGAGATACGCCTGCAAGCGGTAATAGTCCTTCTGCGAAATCGGCTCCAGCTTGTGGTTGTGACACCGAGCACAACCGACCGTCAGACCGAGAAACGCCGCACCGAGAATGTCGGTTCGCTCGGTCAGCACTTCGTTGCGGCTCAACGCGATCTCCGGATTCCCCGCATTGCGTCGCACCGGCCCCAAGCGATGAAAGATCGTCGCCGTCAGACAATCGTTGTTTCGCGGGTCGAGTTCGTCCCCCGCAATTTGCTCAGACACAAACCGATCGAACGGCTTGTCGTTGTTGAACGAGTCGATCACGTAATCGCGGTATCGCCACGCATCGGGGACGTGCTGGTCGTACTCGTACCCTTCGGTCTCCGCATACCTCACGACGTCCAACCAATGTTGAGCCGCTCGCTCGCCGAAATGTTTGCTGCTCAACAACCGATCGACGAGCCGTTCGTAAGCATCCGGCAACGCATCGTTGAGAAAGACGTCAATCTCCGCGGGCGTCGGCGGCAAACCGGTCAGATCGAACGTCACGCGGCGAATCAGTTCGACGTTGCTCGCCGCCGGCGCGGCGGGCCAGTGACGCTCTTCTCGTTTCGCCGCGATGAATGCGTCGATCGGCGTCTTCACCCAAGCGGCCTCATGCGGCATCGGCGGACTCGGTTTCTTCACCGGCTGAAACGACCAATGTCGCCGCGACTCGTTCAATCCCGCCGCATCGCCGACCACCACCGTTTCCTCGCGCGGATCAGGCAGGCCCATCTCGACCCACTTCACGAAGTCCGCAATCGTTGCGTCCGAAAGCCGCGGCTTCTTCGGCGGCATCGCGAGGCCCCCTTCGTGCCGGATCGCTTGAATCAACGGACTCTGTGGCCCCATGCCAATCATCACCGCTGGACCACTCTCGCCTCCACGTAGCACCGCCCCACGTGACTCCAGCGACAACCCACCTTTCAATTCAGCCGCTGCACGCGAGTGACAAGCGAAACATTCCGATTTCAGTACCGGCTCAATCTTTTCTCGAAAGAATCGAACACCGTCAGTGTCAGCCGCTTGAAGTCCAGCCCCAGCAAGTACGATCACCAAGCCGACAACGCTGCTGAAACGCATGAGCTTCGAGAAGCGTGATTTGTCGGACTTCACATCGAACATTTCTGTCCCAACTGAATTCGCTGAAGGTGTCAGTTTTCGTAGCCGTCATCGCTCCGCGTGACGAGCTGGTCGCTTCACGGAATGCTGGCGAGCAAACCAGCTCGTCACGCAGAAAGATGTCGGCTTCGTTCCTGTGGCTTCACCACCTTATACCAAATCAGAACTCTTGATAACCGCAGAGAGCTCAAACACCGCAGCTTGATTGTCCGCCTCAAACACCATGAACCGTTCCGGTCTCGGCTCAACTTGATCTGCTCGTATGGGTCCTTTGGACTCAGCACTCGCGTCGTTCAACGCATCTTCCTGATGCAACCTCGATGGCAATACACGAGTGATTGCCCTATGGCCGAGCGACTTCGGACGTGTTTCAAACCGATCATCTTCAAACCGCCAGTAAGCCACCGGCTCATCCTGCAAAACCGTGGCGGCATAGGGTTCGGACTTGGGTGCCTCCGCCACCGCAACGCTGATCTCCGTCACGACAACCGCGAAGACTAGCAATGACCAAATTCTCGCATGTGATAAACCTCTGCCGCGAAAAGCCCAGCGGGGGCGGCATCTTCTCAACCAAATAACGACCCCGTCCAGCAGATGGCAAAGAGTATTGGGAGCTGCTTCCAACGCGAGATGTATCCCACGATCAATAATCTCAACGACATCATCGTCAAAAAGTAAACGCAAGCATTTTGTCGCCGATGGCTTGGTGCCCCCTACGGATCCAAGTCATAACCGCTTTTCAAAAGGCCGATAGATTGCCGTCGGATCTCACGCGAGCAAAGAAGACCCCGCACTCTCAGCGACTCGTCAGCGATTTAGAAGAAGACTAGAGTTGACCTAGCGTGGGACGAGTCATCGAGCCTCACCAAACTTGCAACAAACAAGATCAACAACCGGTGGGCCTCGATGACTTGCCCACCCTACGAGAGAATGACGAGAGCCTGAAAGACACCATGAACCACTTCCATTACGACAAAGGTGAATTGTTCTGCGAACAGCAGCGGGTGGCCGAGTTGGCCGAGGAGTTTGGGACGCCGTGTTGGATATATTCCAAGGCGGCGTTGCTCGGACGCCTCAAAGAGATTCAGACGGCGTTCGCGGCTGTGGACCCGGTGATTTGTTACTCAGTCAAGGCGAACTCGAATCTCAGTATCCTCAAGCTGATGCACGACGCAGGTAGCAGCTTTGACGTCGTCTCCGGCGGCGAGCTGTATCGCGTTAAGAAGGCCGGGGCCGACACCACGAAAGTCGTCTTCGCCGGAGTCGGCAAGACCGACGACGAGATTCGGCAGGCGCTCGAAGAACGCATCCTGATGTTCGACGTCGAAAGCGAGGCCGAACTGGATGCCATCGCGGCGATCGCGCAGAAGATGGGAGTAGTCGCGCCGGTCGCGTTGCGGCTCAACCCGGACATCGACGGGAAGACGCACGCCAAGACCACGACCGGCAAAAAGGGGAACAAGTTCGGCATGGACATCGAACGCGCCGACGAACTCGCCGCGAAGACGCTGCGAACTCCCGGCTTGGCGATGAAGGGCATTCACATGCACATCGGCTCGCCGATCCTCACGACCGAGCCGTATGCCGAGGCGGTCAAGAAGGGGATCGACGTCGTCCGCAGCTACCGAGCCGCCGGTCACGACATCAACTGGATGAACCTCGGCGGCGGCTTCGGCATCAGCTATCGCCAGAACGAAGGACCGCCCGCGAAGGCGTATGCCGACGTGATCGTCCCCGGCGTCCAAGAGGCCGGCTGCCGACTGGCCCTCGAACCAGGGCGCTTCATCGTCGGCAACTCCGGCGTCCTGATCAGCAAGGTGATCTACACGAAGCGCGAGGGTGGCAAGCTCTTCGTCATTCAAGACGGCGCGATGAATGACCTCGTGCGACCCGCGATGTACGACTCATTCCACCGCATCTGGCCGGTGAATCCGCGAGTCGCGATGCCTGATAATGTCGAAGGGGAAATCGCCGGCTGTGAGAAATCCGATGTCGTCGGCCCGATTTGCGAATCGGGTGACTACTTCGCCAAGGACCGCTATCTCCCGCCGATTAACCGCGGCGAGTTGCTCTGCACATTCAGTGCTGGAGCTTACGGAACGGCGATGAGCAGCAATTACAATTCACGCCCGCGAGCCATCGAACTCCTGATCGACGGCGACCAAGTCAAAGTCATCCGCCGCCGCGAGAACTACGATGACCTGATCGCAGCGGAGTTGGTGTGATAGAGACCAATTTGAACGGCGACTGAAATCGATATTCTGGCTCTCTGTCGATCAACTCGATTGGCAGAGAGCCTTTTTATGATTAGAGGTATTCATGTTTGAATTCTTGTGGGAAGGATTTCAATCTTCCTGAATCGCCCAGGCAAATTGGAATGCTGACGACGCCAAGCATCTTGCCGCGCGTGCGGAGAACGAGACGACTCGCTTCGAGCATCGGCTGACTCAATTGGAAAAACAGAATGAACGGCTGTCGTTAGCCATAATGGCGCTTGCAGAAGTACTCGCCGAACAGCCGGGCGTTACGAGCGACATGATCGAAGCCAAGATGCGCGGGATTGATCTTCGCGATGGCAAGCTCGATCTCAAACTTCAGTGTCCGGCAAAGCTGTGTGGATCCTGCCAGCGGACGAGTAATGCTCACCGAACGGCATGTCTCTATTGCGGCGAACGTCTGCCGGTTGATTCAGTTTTGTTCACGGCAGGAACAGTCTAATTTAAACTGTCCTCAAGCTCGACCACTCGTTGGCGCGTCGTGCTAACGGTGGCGAAACGCGAGCGCGACTCACTTCTTTTTTGCAGCCGCATTCAAACACGTGCGAAACGCACTGACTGCGTCTTTCACGACGATCCCGTTGCGGACTCCGTCTTTGCAGGCGGCTGACCGAATCGCCACAATGTCGGGCTCTAACATCGGAAGTCCGTCGAGTTTGTCGCAACCGAGGCTTCCCGCCAACGCGACGATGCGGCCTCCTTGATGGAGCGCATCAGCATGACGTTTGAGATCGGCCCGGCTGATCCATTCCCACAGACTACGGCCTTGTTTGGCATAGGTGTCGAATAAGACCCCCACACAACCACCAGCCTTGTTGTTTGACTCTTCGAGCACGGCATCCACGATTGATGTTGGCGACGGGGCTCCGGCAGCGCGCCAGTCGGCATATGCAACAGCTACCCAGCGAAACTTTGTCTTGCTGACAGCTTCAAACTGCTTGCGAACCGCTTTCCATCGCTCAGGCCAATTGGCATCTTTGCCAACTTTCGCCGTTCCAATCTTGAGATAGGTCACGCCAACCGGGATCTTCGGAACCTTCTTGAGGTTTTCCCATTCCGACAGCTCACCTAAGGCGACGCTGATTGGCATCGTTTTGGACTGCTTGCGCACAGCATCAACGATTTTCGTGATCGTGCCAGCAGGAACCATTCCCAATGGGCCATTCAGAGGCTCCTTGATATCTAGGATATCGCAGCCGCCTGCCAGGGCCGCATCGGCCTCACGGACATCGCGGACGCTTACCAAGAGCCACGGAGTGTCGCCAACCGCGACCGGTGCTTCCTTCGCCATCGTGCTTCGCTTTCCAGAGTTTCTTGAACGAGGGAATCGTATGGCTCAGTGATGATTGCCGCAATTCCCCCACAGCACTTGCTGCGCGCAATGCGGCGAATAGGCTGAACTATTCCCCAATCCGGCCAGTCGATAGAGTCCGCTCTCGTCGTTTGTGGCTCTTGGCGATCGGACTTCATTGATCTGGTCGATGTCGAAAACCTAGATGTAAGGAGATTCCATCGTGGTCCTGAAAGCTCCCCCGCGAATTCAACTTTCCAGCGGCTGGCTGATTCTGGCCGGCGGATTATTGCTCGGTTTAGGAATAGCGTCGTTGTGGCCCAATCGGCCGCTAACTGCGGCGGTTTCTGATCGCAACGAAAAATTTGGTATGTGTACCGTGACGATGACAGAAGGTCTCGAAGCGGTCTTCGTACTCGACTTTCTCACCGGACGGCTGACCGGTGCGTGTCTCGGTAAACAGGGCAACGGCTTCGTTGCGTTCTTTGCAGCAGACGTTGCCGCAGACCTCGGCGCAAAAGCCGGCAAACCTCAATACGCGATGACAACGGGCTACGCATCCATTCGCGGAACCCCCGCCGCGCAGCCCGCAGCCAGTGTGATTTATGTCGCCGAATTGAACTCCGGACTTGTCGGCTGCTACGCAATTCCATTCAAACTGCCAAATTCCAAGAACCCAATTCCGATCAAGTTGGTGCCGCTTGATCGCTATCAATTCCGCGAAGCAGCGGTTGAATAAATCCGCTGCTTGGTTGTCGTGACAATGATTTGAAGCCCGGCCTGCTCCCAAAGACCGGGCTTCTTTTGTGCGACCAAGTCATCGTGCTGCAGCAGATGAGAAGCCCCGTTGCTTCAAGACCAAGCTCGTTCGGCTTGTAATTTCGTGTCCACATCACGGAACCGGGACGGAAACCCGTGATTAAAGAATCGGAACTGGTGCTGGTGGTTTGATCGACCTCAAGGTCCTCGACCATTTCTCGCCGCAGCGTGAGATTGTCTTGTTAGGTAATGCGCCACTTTCATAGCAAACTGACATGCCCTTTTGTCGGCCCAAGCACACGGGCTGCGCATAGCCTCGGGCTTTTGGATTGATTGAGCACCCGAAATTGGCTGGTGACCTCGTCGATGACTCTTCCCATCTAACGATCGGTTGTGAATCCGTTCGGGACTCATGTGCCCAGATTTTTTATTACTACTGCGCACATTGAGCGGCATCTCGTTGGGGCAGGGGTCCGCGCCAAGATTCGTACTTGTGGAGCTACCGCAGACAGTTAAAAAATCTCATTCAAGATCGCTTGCGGAATCAATCAAATACAGAGGAGTTCAATTCACCGCCTGACTGACTGACACCTTTTATGGTTCGTGTATCGTAGGCGATGCACTTGAAACTATTCTTCCACCTCGGTGGAGTCACCCTTTTTGAAATTCGGTTTGCAGATGATGTCGATGGTGTTCATTCCGGGCTTGATCTCGACAAAGCGAGGAGCCGGTTGAGCGACTTTCCCCGATCGAATCGAGATGGTGTGCTTGCCGACCTTCGCCCCTTTTGTGTCATTGATATAGTCGAGTTCGTACCGACCGTCCCCATCAGTTTTGCCGTATGACGGGCGGCCAACGTCAGGAGAGAAGGTGATCTCCACGTTTTTCAACGGCTCACCACCAAGAGTGACCGTTCCTGTCACCGTCCCCAATTGTGGACGATCACCATTACCACAGCCTGCCGCGACCAAGAAGAATATTGCGATCATCCAATGGCTAGCGGAAGTGAAAACCAAATTCATGTTGTGTCTCACGATGGTGCGATTTTATAGGTCACCGCTGATGGTCTCTCTCTCGCTGATCGTTCCCAGCGAGGTGTAGAGATTGAGGTTCATGTTCTCACTGAGAAAGCGGACGGACCCGTCAGCCAGACCGAAATGTGCTCCACCTCGGTGATCTGAGCCAGCAGTCTCACGTTGTTTGCCATTGATTCCCATTTGGCTTTGAACAACCGCGTCAGCCGTTGTGAACAATGTTGGCATTCCTCCAACTGCCCAACCATCAATGCTCGTGAGCGGAACCGTACCACCGTTTAGACGTTGCACCTCACCAGTCATGATGGTGTTTGATGTCCCATCGAAAACGTCCCGCATGCTGGTGCTGCTATTCCCATAAAACATCCCTCCGTTATTGAGGTTTGTGCCCATCGCGCTCGTTGGATTAGAGCCATAATACATCGTGCGAAGGGATGATGAATTGACAGCGAGATTCCCCGCACCGTAACAGGCTCCGTAGTCATTGAAGCCGCCGGTCCAAGACTGAAACATGATCCCTTGGTGTTTGGAATCAGGCCGACTGGGGCAGAGATAGGCAGTGATATTGCGGCTGGCGAGTAGCTCACCGCTGCTGTCGAGTTTGTTGCTTTTTACGTCGGCATTGAAATTCCATTTGTCATAAATCGCTGCCTGATCCATGAAGGGGAGGATTTGCAACATCCAACTTTGGCAGCGATCGCCATTGGACGCTCGCCAGATCATGTCATAGCCGCCGGTGCTCGCACTATTCAAAGTCCCGTCACCTGCCCCGGCAGGAGACTGACCTAACAGGATCACGGCTCCTGGCGGAAAGACCAAGCTTCGTTCGTGGTAGTTGTGCAGCGCGAGTCCAATCTGCTTGAGATTGTTGCGACATTGGGATCGCCTCGCCGCTTCTCTCGCAGCTTGGACTGCTGGCAATAGTAGCGCAATCAGGATCGCGATGATCGCGATCACGACCAAAAGTTCGATAAGCGTGAAGCCAGGATGCCGCTTAGGCGAAATTCTTAGCATGACCTCTCCAATCTATGACCAGGGGCTGATGACTAGTACCACGACCGAGAATTGATCCTCCATAAAAGCGAGTTTGTGTCATTACTGCATCACCTTTAACGGAGGGTGGTGCGATGCCAAGGAAGGCAGTGCGGATTGAGGCGACGGAGCGGCAACTGGAAATCCTGCGGAC
>JAPLNX010000434.1 GCA_026400935.1 Planctomycetia bacterium
GGACCTACACCGGCAAACCGACACAATCGCAGCCCGTAGCTCGGTTCTGCCCACCGCACCGCCGCATCACCCGCACCACAAAAATCCAACAAGCCGCACTCCAAATCTAATGGCAGGTTATTTCTTGGTCGTGGCACTAGCGGAGAAGATCAGCTTCGAAGGTTCTTAGAAATATTGACACTCCTTACCAACTGCGACGAACCGATCACGGGCTTTGGCGTAGATGGCTGCCGCACCGCTGTCGTTGGTGATTTGCCAATGTGTGTAGGCTGAAATGCCAGCCGACGAGCCTTGGGCAAAAGACTTGCCCAGTCCCTACTTGATATGAAAATCGTCGCCAGGACGGATATCGATGTCGGTCTTGCGGCAGTTGGTTTCGTATCGCCCCAAGCATCGATAGATGCCACGTCTTTTCATCATCGAAGTAATAGGATGCATCCGAAGTGAACGGTCCGGTCCAGAAACGTTTGCCAATATGGATCGGATTCGTCGAGTTGAAATTGCCAGTAGGACACCAAACGCCCGCCGCAGCCGCGACATCCCGGCGATCGAAGTGCCAGCCAAGTACGATTGGCTCGATGAAGAAAATGTTACCCAAACCAAACTTGGAATCGTGAAATCCCTTCGACGCAACATTGAGGTCCAAGTTCAGGAACGGAAGTAGACGATTCTTGTTGGCGAGCCGAGAGCATCCTGAAACCAACATCGAAACGGTTAAGACGTAGACGATCTCGAGGATGCCAACTCAATTCCATGTGCTGGCTTTTGACGATCGCGTTGCTCGATTGAGCACTTGCAAATGCAAAACAGTATCAGGAGTCCCGCTGATAATGACGTCGCCGCGCTTGTCCTATGACTACATCGTTGTTGGTGCCGGTTGTGTGATTGCGTCTCGGTTGAGTGAGGATCCGAATTGCAATGTGCTGCTGCTGGAAGGGGGCGGGCTGGATGACCATCCGGATGTGAAAGACCCGACCAAGTGGCCAACGTTGTTTTATGGAGCGCTTGATTGGGGTTGGAGGACGGCTCCGCTGCGGAGTTGCTTTAATGAATTGACCATGTTCCTCGCGGCAAGATGCTCGGCGGTTGTCATAGTCATAATGCGAATGCTTGGGTGCGTGGGCATCGGACCGACTTCGATAGCTGGGCCTATTCGGGGTGTGCTGTCTGGAGTTGTGTCGATGTATTGCATCTGTTCAAGAAGATCGAAGACTGGCACGGACCGATGAGTGATCTGCGAGCGACCGGCGGGCCGATTTATGTTTCGCCGCCGGTTGATCCGAATCCGCTGGCGACGGCGTTCATCGAAGGCGGACGGTCGGTTGGCCTGCCGGTGATCGACGACATCAATGGGCCGGAGATGCTCGGCGTTGGCTACTTCAACTTCACGGTGAAGGACGGCAAACGGTTTAGCGTGGCCGATGGCTATCTTCGTCCAGCGCTGTCGCGACCGAACCTCACCGTGATCACTCACGCTGAAACCGATCGCGTGATTTTGAACGGGACTCGTTGCATGGGAGTTGAATATCGTCACGCCGGGCAAGTCTGCCGAGCGACCACTTCGAGTGAAGTGATTCTGAACGCAGGTGTCATTGGCTCCCCTCGCATTTTGTTGTTGTCGGGGATCGGGCCGGAAACGGATTTGCAATCGCTCGGCATTCCGGTCGTCGCGAATCTCAAAGGTGTCGGCCGTAACTTGCAAGATCACCCGTTGCTGGCCGGGCTGGTTTCCGAATGCAAAGGCTCGCTGCCGCCACTGCGAAACAACGGAGCCGAAAGCACGCTCTGGTGGAAATCGGACTCGCGGTTGCTCGGGCCCGACATTCAGCCGGTATTCATCGAGCGTCACCGGAGCTTGGATCAAAACTGCCGAGTGACCAGTGTTCTACGATCAGTCCGAGCGTCGTTCGTCCGGCATCTCGCGGAACAGTGAAGCTCACGAGTTCCGATCCGTCCGCCGCACCAATCATCAATGTGAATTTCTAGTCGCGCGATGCGGATATCACCGCAATGCTTGCGGCCGTTGAGATATGTCGCGAGATCGGTGCTGCAGGCGCATTCAAACCGTACCGCTCACGCGAAGTCATGCCGGGGTCACTTGGCCGCAGCGACATGATCGACTTCATTCGCAACGCGGTCTCGACGTACTTTCATCCGACGAGTACCTGCAAGATGGGGCACAGCCCGATGTGCGTCGTCGACCATGAATTGAAAGTTCACGGCCTTGACGGCCTGCGAATCACTGATGCCTCAATCATGCCTAACGTCACTTCAGGCAACACAAACGAGCCTTCGGTCATGATTGGCGAAAAGTTAGCCGAACTTATCCGGTCCAAGTAATTCGCGTTAACCCTTTGGAGTCATTACTGCTCCTTGGCGAAAAGTCACTACGGAGCAGCGAAATGAACTCCATGCGACTCACGTCATGCTTTCAGTGGCTCGACTTTTTCCGGATCGATCCCCAAATCCTTGAGCGCTTTGGGCAGCTTCTTCTTGTCGAATTGACCTTGTTGAGCGAGCGAGACAAGGGTTGTGTAGGCAATGCACTCGGCGTCGATTTCAAAATGACGTCGCAACGCTTGTCGTGTTTCGCTGCGGCCGAAGCCGTCGGTACCGAGGACGTGGTACGGGCCGGGAATCCAGCTACGAATCTGGTCGGGAACCAGTCGGACGTTGTCGCTCGATGCGATGAACGGACCGGTGATGCCATCGAGTGTTGCCTCGAGGTAACTCTTTTTCGGCTTGTCGCTCGGATGCAGACGGTTCCAGCGTTGTGTCATCGCAGCATCGCGGCAAAGTTCGGAGTAACTCGTGATACTCCAGACGTCACTGCCGATGCCGTATTGTTCGGATAGAATTTGCTGAGCGCGCAGCGCTTCGTTAAGGATCGGGCCGCTGCCGAAAAGTTGCGGGCGTTCTTTTTGGCCTTTCGGGCTTTCGCTGCTCTTGAACCGGTACATGCCGCGAACGATGCCGTCAGTGACGTCACCTGACATCGTCGGCATCGTATAGTCTTCGTTGTAGACGCTGAGGTAATAGAAGATTTCTTCGTGCTCGACATACATCCGGCGCATGCCGTCTTGGATGATGACCGCCAACTCATAGCCGTAAGCGGGATCATACGATTTGAGATTCGGCACGCTGGTTGCGAAGAGTTGGCTGTGACCATCTTCGTGCTGCAAGCCTTCGCCGTTGAGCGTCGTGCGGCCCGACGTGCCGCCGACTAGGAAGCCTTTCGTGCGCGAATCACCGGCGAGCCAAATCTGATCGCCGACGCGCTGGAAGCCAAACATCGAGTAATAAATGTAGAACGGAACCATGTGGATGCCGAGGTTCGAGTACGCGGTCCCGGCGGCGACGAACGACGAGATCGCTCCCGCTTCGTTGATCCCCTCTTCGAGGATTTGACCGTTCTTCATCTCCTTGTAGTACATCAGTTGGTCGGCATCGACCGGCTCGTAAAGCTGCCCTTTGCTGGCGTAAATGCCGCACTGGCGGAAGAGCCCTTCCATGCCAAACGTGCGGGCCTCGTCGGGGATGATCGGGACGATTCGTTGGCCGATCGATTTGTCCTTCAGCAGGCTGCTGAGGATGTAGGTGAACGTGAAAGTCGTGGAACCTTGCGTGGCCTTCGCGACGTAGCTGAGGAAAGTCTCGACGGACGGCACCGCGAGCTTCTCCAGCGTCGGCTTGCGAGCGGGAACAAAGCCCCCGAGTGCGGCTCGCCGTTGAGCGAGATATTGCATTTCCGGACTGTCGGGAGCCGGTTTGTAAAACGGAGCCTGATCGACCTCGTCGTCAGCGATCGGGATGCCGAAGCGCGAACGGAACTCGCGCAGCTCCTGTTCGTTCGCCTTCTTAACATTGTGGGCGACGTTACGCCCTTCACCTGCTTCGCCGAGACCATAACCTTTAATCGTCTTAGCCAGGATGACAGTCGGCGAACCTTTGTGGTCCACGGCCGATTGATAGGCGGTGAAGACCTTCTCTGGATCGTGCCCGCCGCGTTTCAGCTTTTGCAACTGCTCGTCCGAGAGGTGCTCGACGAGCTTTCCCACTTTCGGGTTTGCTGCAAAGAAGTGCTCGCGGATATACGAACCCGGTTCGACGACATACTTCTGGTACTGGCCGTCAACGACCTCTCCCATGCGCCGCACGAGATCGCCATCGACATCATCTTCAAGAATCGGATCCCAGTCGCCGCCCCATACCACCTTGATGCAGTGCCAGCCAGCACCACGGAATGCCCCTTCGAGTTCCTGAATGATCTTGCCGTTACCGCGCACCGGCCGATCAAGCCGTTGCAGGTTGCAATTCACCACGAACACGAGATTGTCGAGATTTTCTCGCGAAGCCAACGTGAGTGCTCCGAGCGTTTCCGGTTCATCGACTTCGCCGTCTCCGACAAAGCACCAGACTTTCGACTTTGATGTGTCCAACAAGCCTCGATGTTCGAGATATCTTAAGAATCGTGCTTGATAAATGGCCGTAATCGGACCAAGTCCCATCGACACAGTCGGGAACTGCCAAAACTCGGGCATCAGCCACGGATGTGGGTATGAAGACAGGCCCTCACCTGCTGGCAACTCTTGGCGGAAGTGCTCCAAATGGCTTTCGGTCAAGCGCCCTTCGAGAAACGCGCGAGCGTAAACTCCAGGCGAAGAGTGTCCCTGGAAATAGACAAGGTCGCCAGTGTGCTGATCGTTACGAGCATGGAAAAAGTGGTTGAAACCAATCTCGTAAAGCGTCGCACAAGAGGCGTAGGTCGAGATGTGTCCGCCAATTCCGACGTTGTGGCGATTTGCTCGCACGACCATCGCCATCGCGTTCCAGCGGATGATCGACTTGATGCGGCGTTCGATCTCGCGATTGCCCGGAAAGCGAGGCTGCTGATCGGGCGGAATGGTATTGATGTAAGGCGTGTTGGCTGTAAATGGCAACGTCACGCCACGCACGTAAGCTCGCTCCTGCAAGCTAGATAGCAACTGCTGAACTCCGGCTTTGCCGTAGCGGTGCAGCAAGTCGTCGAACGACTCAAACCATTCATCCATTTCGCCAGGAAGAAGTGCGGCCGCCGCGGGCGCGTCTTGCGTCATCGTGTCGTCTCTCTCGGTCTGCGGGTTCTCTGCGGAAACCTGTTGATCGGCTAGAAGCGCCAGCCGACCGCATATTAGCGTCCAAAATCGAGGCCGGATTATGGCGATCACTCGGAAGTCGGGCAACCCGCGAACAATCAACGCACAAGGATCGGTTGATGTTTATCGGGTGATCCAGAGAGGTTTCGGCGGAGGAGAGGTCTTGAAGAAGCGTGCAAGTTTCAATCGCTAATAAGCAATGAGTTTTCAATCTCCCAAAACACAAGTCATCACGAGCATGGTGCCAGGTGCTCAGGCCTTAGCCATTTGACTGCGATACTCTCTGTTTCCGTTAATTGCTCAGAGTGAACGGGGGGATGTCAGCCCCGGACACTGAGTCCCGGGCCGATCCCATTCACCTGTGTATGACGGTGCTCAATCAATTCTTGGGCGAGAACTCCGCCAGCGTCATATAAACCGCATCGACTTTGGACACAATCTTGCGATCTTTCTCTGATTCGTCGCGGACTCTGTGCCAATCGGGGTCAGCGCGAAATGCGTCCCAGGATTTCTTCGCGGCGTCGGGACTGGCGTGCCACAAGATGTAGACCAAAGTGTTGGATACCAGCTTCTCGTCGGTCGGCGTCCAATACATGACATTCTTCATGCCATGCTTCTCGAACAACTTCATCGTGTGGTTCTTGAACCGCGCATGTAGGTTTGGCAGGCGGCCTTCGTGAGTCGTGTAGGTTCGCAATTCGTAGATACCTGCCGTTGCAGCCTTCTTGTCCTCGCCCACGGTTGGGTTTGAGCGAAACGCGACGATGGCCAATAACACGCTCAGCGCGATGCCCCAGGTGGAAACTTGGTTCAATTTCATGACGCAATGCTCCTTTGGACTGAAGACGGATTAAGAGTTGAGAACCGATGTGAGGCAGTTTGAGTGCCGAGGCGTTTTGCCACAAGTAACGAAGGAACCAGGACGGAAAACATGTACCCCACACTGCTCGCGGCCGTAGTTTTTTCAGCAATGGAAGCGAGCGGTTGAGCCCACACTCTAAGAGCTTGTCTTTGTAGCCGAGTCGACTGAGTGGATGCTTTAACGGAAACCAAACCTCAATCGACGGTGGGGTGAGCACCACCATCCTCCAAGTGTTGGATGGCACAACGCGAGCAATGCTCTATCGCGTGGCGACGATGGCCGGGTTGCGAGTGTTCGAGCATGGCAGTCTCACGTCAGCATCATTCGGCCTCGCGGTTGGTGCGCCGACCGTCATCTTGGAAGCCGGATATTCGAAACATCGCCGCGAAGATGTTCTGCCACTTCGCTCCGACCTCGCGGCACGATTGTGCCAGTCACTCCCAGATCGCAAGCGACAGGAAGACAACCTAACGAATCCTCTTGGCGTTCGATCGTGTGGGAGACGCGAAGCCAGAGAGTCTGTTTCCGGGCGCATGGCCAGTGAAAGCAGCGAAGATGCTTCGCTGCGACTTGGACTACGCGGGGATTGCCTACTTCACTAAAGACGGCGTTGCCGACTTGCATTCGTAGCGTCACGAATTCATCAGCAACCTTGTCGCGGGTGGTGTGCCCGTGAAGCTTGCCCAGCAACTCGCTCGGCATTCGGCAATCACGCTGACGATGGATCGTTGCAGCCACCCGGGGGTGATCGACATGACCGCCGCACTGGAATCGCTCCCTACGGTCAGTACTGCCGAACAACAATCCTTGCGAACCACGGGCACAACTGACGACTCGGCAAAGTTTGGTTGCACAAATGGTTGCACACGCCCTGCCGAGATCAGCTGTTTTCAACCGAAATCACCTGTCTCATTGGCCACAGCGTCGAATTCAGGACCAAAACAAGAAAGCCCTCAAATTCCTGCGGAAAATGAGGGCTTTTTCGTGAATTCGACAGGTGTCGAACAAGAGGCGTCGGTGGGAGTTGAACCCACGCGTGACGGATTTGCAATCCGTTGCCTTAGCCACTTGGCTACGACGCCGAAAGCGGGCGGGAATGTAGTTGTGGTGTCTCAGGGGGTCAAGCTGTTTCTGCTGCGATTGAATCGTCAGATTTTTGCCACGGGATGAGGCGAGTCTGGTTGCGAAATGGCTATCATCCAACCACTTGATTGATGTCGCAGAAATTGCCAGAAGGACCGATCTGATGCCCCGTGATTTCAACACCGAAAGTTTGTCGCACGACCCCATTCATGGATATATCCCGTTTATCTCAAGAGAAGGACTACCGGCGGGAGAAGTTTCCGAACAAGAGTTGATTGACCATCCGTGGGTCCAGCGAATGCGGCAGATTCATCAACTGCAAACCGCGTGGTGGGTCTTTCCGTCTGCCGAACATATGCGATTTCAGCACGTGCTCGGAGCGATGCACCTCTCGTCAGTCGCGATTGATCGATGGTACGAATCGCTGGTGGCTTCTTGCTCAAACGTCCCTTCGCGCCCCTATGTCGAAAGCCTCGTGCGAATGGCGGCCTTGTTGCATGACATCGGACATGGGCCGTTCGGGCATTTCTTTGACGATCATTATCTCGATCAGTTTGGGATCACGCACGAAGACATCGGAGCGGTCGTCATTCAAAAAGAATTGGGGGAATTGCTGCGTCGAGTACGTCGGAACCCAAACGGAAAGCTCGGACCTTTGGAGGAACTTGATCCAGGGCAAATCGCGTGGCTCATTCGTCGCCCGACAGGGAAGGCAGAACTGGAGCAAGGTCATCCCTCATGGCTACGAAAGCTGCGATCGCTCTTCAGTGGTATCTATACTGTGGACAACATGGATTTCGTGCTCCGCGACGCATACATGTCGGGCTACAACACGAAAGCCTTCGATCTCTCAAGAATGCTGCATTACAGCTTCTTCACTGCCGAAGGGTTGACGATTCACGCTCGCGGACTGCCAACGCTAATTAACTTTATCGAAACGCGAGCGAATCTTTTTCGCACGATTTATTTTCACCGGACGGTGCGAGCAATCGACCTCGCGCTCGAAGAAATGTTCGGTCCAACGATGCTGCGACTGTTTGGTGACAAAAAAGGGAAACCAATGAATCCCTTGGAGCATCTCGACGAATATCGCCGCTTGACCGAGTCTACATTCTTAGTTGATGTGCAACGTTGGTCGCAGCATGCCGACCTGGAACTGGTGCAACTCGGCCAACAGTGGGACGCGCTGATTGCTCGTAATGTCTCGTGGAAAATGGCCTGCGAACGGACCTTCAATTTTCACGCGGGTGAAGCGGAGCAGACTTCGATTTTTTCGGAGCCGGATCTTGTCGAGCGGCGCATCCGCGCGAAACTCCCAGCGAACTTGAGAGAAATTCCGCTGAAGATTGATGTCGCCCGACATTATCACCGACCGAGCGGACGACTCCCCGTAGGCGGTCAGAACTTTCTGCTTGATCCTGCTGACGGAACTCCGCGGGAGTTGCATGACGATGAATTGTTTCGTGCACTGCCGACGAGCTTTTCGATCTTCCGAGTTTACTCGCAAGACCATCGGCATGACGCGGCGCTGCATTCGGCGATGAATTCGGTGTTGGGGGCAGTGGTGGATTCGCGAACGAATATGTGAGGCTAATGGACAAAAAAGGCGAGTGAGATTGATGGGACTCATGGAAAAATGAGATTTATGAAAACACATGACTTCCATTCGTCCCATAAATCCAATTGGCTAGATCACGTCGTTCCGATGCCCAACGTCAGCCCGGATTAAAAATTCGGACTACACCGGCGGTGACGATCGCGCGAATCGCAGGCATCGTGTCGATGGTGTTTATCGTGCGAACGACGCTTGTCGAAACGATCGGAACAACGATGTCGGCAGGACGCGCCGGACTGACTATCGCAATGATGCCGGTCGATACCTTGCTCCATGTTCGACCTCGACTCTGATCTGCTGGAAGCTCACCCTGATTGGCGGCACGTGTTGTGCGCCTACCGCGAAACTTTGGAGCCGACATCGGCTGCGGACGCGGAACTCTCGGAGCTATTCACCAAAGGTTTTCGTCCCCGCTTGAGAGTCGTTGAGGGCGTTCCGTCCGAGAACATGACGCGCATTCACGGCAAGCTAATCGCGCATGGACTTCTGCAAGTAGAGATCGCGAGTCGTACAGGCGGGATGCTCTACCAACTCACATCCCTCGGTCGCCAAGCATGTGTGCGACTCGCTCGTGTCAGCATGGAAGAAACCGAGACCGTAGACTTCGAGACGACTACCGACGATGTATCGTTGGAATTGGCGATCGCGTGAGGTAAGCGATGGCAGATTCCACATCTCAGGCTTCAATATCACCTGTCCGACAGCGAGTTCACTTTCACGGCCGCGTGCAAGGAGTTGGATTTCGCTACACGACCGCATCGATCGCGAAGCGTCATCCGGTCGTCGGCTATGTCAAGAACTTGAACGATGGATCGGTTGAACTCGTCGCTGAGGCAGAACTGGAGGTTTTGAAACAGTTCTTGGCGGACATCGCCGCTGCCTTCGCGGCCAATATCCGCCAGCAGAACCTTGATGAAATTCCGCGTGAGGAACCGTTTACAAAGTTTGAGATTCGACGCTGAAGAGGCCCTCGTTCGCCTGAGAAATTCGCATCTCAAATCGACTGCGTCTCTGTGCGACGAATTCCGCGCACGACCATGTGCAACCAAATCAAACTGGTTGCTGTGATGCCGAATACGACCCAGAACATCGACTGTGGTTGTCCGGTCCATTGTTTGAGGTACGCGAACAACGGCGGCATCGCGAAGCCGCCCAACGCCGCCAACGCTCCCACAAGTCCAACGACCGCTCCCACATCTTTCGGGTAGTACTCAGGGATGTATTTGATGGTCGAAGCCTTCCCGATCCCTTGCGTGATTCCCAACAGCACGATGCTGACGGTGAACTGTGTCACGGTCAGTGGCAAAAACAAGACCAGCGACATCAACGAACCGAAGATGAACACGCCATAAGTCACTTTGCGTGGTCCCACCCGATCGGACAACCAACCGCCGAGCGGACGGAGTAGACTGGACGCAAAGATGAAAGGCGTCGTCAGTAGCGCGGCGGTCCCCAGCGGGAGCTTGTAGACACTGACGTAGTACTTTGGCAGACAGGCCGACATTGCCACGTACACACCAAACACAACGGTGTAATACAAGCTGAATCGCCAGACGCGAATTTCCTGCAACGGTCGCAACATCGCTCCCAACGAGCGTCCAGCTCCCGGCTTCTTGTCCGGTGAGGGAGCAACCCACGCGACGGCGACTGCCATCAGCAATAACAGGCAGCCATACAAAAACGGTACAAACCGCCAACCACCCGGGATCCAACCTCCCAGCAAACCAGTTGTCGGAACCAACACAATCAACGCCGGACCGATCAGCTTTGTCATCGAGGCACCAACGTTGCCTGCGCCAAATAAACCCATTGCGAAGCCCTGTTGCTTCGGAGGAAACCAAGCCGCGTTCCACGCCGAACCGACCGAGAAACAATTCCCACCGATCCCGACCAGAAACGCATACAAGCAGAGTTGCTCATAGGACTGCGACGAGGCGACCAAGAAGGAACTCACGCCGGACAAAAACAGCAAACCGACGAACGTCACTTTGCCGCCCCACCGATCGGCCAACATTCCAAAAGCCAGACGCCAAATCGAGCCATTTAAGATCGCGACCGCAACAAGCCACGACAGCGACACGTCGCTAATTTGAAATTCCTGCTGAATTGGAATTCCTAGCACGCCGAACATCAGCCACGCGGCAAAGCTCAACGTGAAGCCGACACACGACAGCGACAGGACTTTGGTTCGTTTCGCTTGTTCGATCGCCTCATCGCGAGAAAGAACTTCACGATGGACCGGAATCGAACCAACCAGCACAGCGGCATCGCTTGTGCAAAAAGCTTCAGGACTCGACATGCTCAACGCTCCTGCGGATCTCTCAACGAGACAATCTTCTGTGAGAAACCCGCAAATAGTTCGGAGATTCACTGGAGCGCTGATCGCAAGTGGAAGCCGCCTCCACGGCCCTCACGACGTTTCACGAATCCCGATATTTGAAGTCGAATCTGTGCAATACAAGCCGCGTGCCAAAGGCAACTGACGGCAGGTAAATACTCATCGGCCAAGCTGCCGCTCGGAGCGTAATCCACGGAAATCAACGTGGTTTACCACACGTGGATAATTACAGGACCATCCTGACACAACTGCCTCTCGCTTTTCTCCAGAGTGATTCGCTGCTCAATTATTGCGCGGAGTTGCTGTGAGCATTTCATTGATTGGTTCGTCGGTCTGTCGTCATGGTTGCCTTTTTCAGTGTCGCCCGCGCAATCCGTGTCCAACTCTCAAAATGGTTGAACGTTTTGGACATGGATAACACGGAAGACACGGCTGAAATTTCGCGGCCACGTCACCAAGTTCCGCAGTAAGTCTTGGCTGCCTATAATCCCGTCCTGACCGGCAACCTGCCGGTTTCGTCCTCAATGAAGCGATGGTCGCAAATCCCACCGAGCTTGCCTCGGTGGATTCGGGCTTTTGCGCTACGCAGTGTTTCACGCGAAATCATGACCGCCGTAGTGCAAAAAGCCCGCGAGCCACTGAGGCCAGTTCAGTGGGGTTGTTTGATTGGGGTTTTGTTCATTCAATTTCAGGCACTCTTTCCGACTGGCCGAACTCGTGATTCGGCGAGACGGGAATGCCTAGCATACTTTTTGAGGTGTTCCCGTGCTTGTGCAAATGGAATTGGCTCGAATCATTATCAGCGAGTTGAACGACCAGCAGGTGATTTATCTGCGTGAGGTTGATGGCGAGCGAATGTTTCCAATCCTGATCGGCCTGTTCGAAGCAACCAGCATCGACCGCCGCATCAAAAAGGAATACCCACAGCGTCCGCTGACTCACGATCTGCTCAAGGCCACGGTCGAAGCGCTCGGCGGCGAGGCTCAAGATGTCGTCATCAGTGAGCTCCGCGAACATACTTACTACGCAAAACTCCGCGTCTTGCAAAACGGCGACCTGATTGAAATCGACAGCCGCCCTAGCGACGCCGTCGCCCTCGCCGTCCATTTCGATCCGCACCTGCCGATCTATGTGGACTCCGAAGTGCTGGAGCAAGTGTTGTAGACACCTGGATTCCAACCATGCCGACCGCTCTCCCTTCCGATTCCGAATCCATTGATAATCTTGTCGTAGTCAGTGCAGTCGCAACTCAAACTCGCTTCGCGCGAACCGCTCGGGCGTTGGCTTGGGTACTCCTCATGATGATGCCAGTTATCGCGATTTCGGTTGCGAACTATGTGCCTCCGTATCAATTAGGAAAACAACGGGACAATGCGAAATCTTGGATGCTCGCGATTATCACGTCGGTCGGCGTTACCACGATCATGAGTCTTTGGGGAGTTGGAGTGGTGGCCGCACACCATCGGAAGTACGGCACGCTGCAATCGCTGTATCGTGAGACAGCAATCCATGTGACTGGACTCCTTGCGTGCCTCGTATTTTGGTATTTGGGCCATCGAGTCGAAGTGTATTGTCTCCCCAACAGAGGTGTTCCGCAGTGGCTCTCTCGAAACTGGATTGGCAACATTCAAGTGCCATCAGATGTTGTTGCAGATGAAGATTTGATGCCGTTTTTCATCCAAGAGGAATGGTTTCACGAGTGGAATGGCCCATTCTTAGCGGGTCTTTGCGATCGGTCCGGTCGAATTGTCGTTCCCGCGACATTTCAGAACGCTCACCCATTTCGTGAAGGTCGGTGTGTGGTGCAAGACGTTAATGACCGCTACGGAATTCTGGATGCTCACGGACTATTTGTGTTGCGCCCTCAAGAACGAGTGCTGTCGATCGGTTTTTATGAAGAGCGATTACAGTTTGAAGTTGATGGCAAAGTGGGGTTCCTTGACCACGATGGCCACGCCGTCGTTCAACCTAAATATGACCGGGCTCAGTTTTTTAAGCGCGGCCTTGCCGCAGTCATGCTTGACAAGAAATGGGGATACATCGACCGAGATGGTCGCGTTTTGATTCCTCTTCAATTCATGGTGGCTTATCCCTTCAAATTCATGGTGGCTTATCCCTTCAATGAAAAAGACTTGGCTGTTGTTCGGCTCGAAGAAGGTTCTTTTTGGTTCGTTGATCGAAGCGGTAAAAAAATTCGGTCTCTGTATGAAGAAGAGATTGCGGCTGCCAAGTAGCGTGCTTGCTGTCTTCTCTTTGGTCGCCTGCAGCGAGTCCAAATCATGCCCGAAGAAATGTTTGACATCGTCGATGACCAAGACCGCGTGATCGGGCAGATCCCGCGATCCGAGGTGCATCGTCGAAAGCGGCTGCATCGAGCGGTGTCGATCTTCGTCTTCGATTCGCGAGGGCGGCTGTTGTTACAGCAGCGGTCGGCGGCGAAGGACGAGTATCCGTTGTGTTACACCGCGTCGGCGTCGGGGCATGTTTCGGCGGGCGAAACCTATGACGAGACCGCTCCACGTGAGCTGGAAGAAGAACTCGGACTGACGACTCCGGTCGAACGATTAGCGAAATTTCCCGCTGGTCCAGAGACAGCGAACGAGTTCACTGTCTTGTATCGGACCATCACCGACATTCCCCCGCAGTTCGATCCGGGTGAGATCGCGGGCGGAGCGTTCTACGAATTGAGCGAGATCGACGAGTGGCTCACACGAGAACCCGAACAGTTTTCGCCACCTTTTCGCATTTGCTTTCGTTGGTATCAGCAACGCCTGAAGGAAAACCACGAGTCACCGTTGGCATAGATCTCTTCTTGCGCCACTTCAGTCGCCGATAACAACGCACATTAAGCTGCGATCGTCTGCCTCACCGGGAACGGAAAACGATTCGAGTCGCGTCCAGATTTGCTGCACGATGGTTGCCGCGTCAAAGCGGTTTGCTTCAACGCCAGCATCATCGCCAATACAGATCGACTCCAAAATACCATCCGTCCCAAAGAACTCACGCTTTCGATTTCTCGCTTCAGAGATGCCATCACTAAAAAAGATCACGATGTCTCGCGGTTGCAGCACACAAATTGCTTCCGAATAGACCGCGTCCTCAATGACTCCTAGCAATATGCCTCGTTCATCCAGCGAATAAAATTCACCTCCGCGCAGCAACAGCGGACTCGGATGTCCGGCGTTGCTGTAGGTGAGCGTCAACGTGTGCGAGTTGATCGTCCCCAGCAGCAAGCTCATAAAATGCTGCAAGCGACAGGTTCGCACGACGGCATGGCTTACTTGAGTCAGTACTGAATTCATGCTTGGTGATTCGCCTTTGCAAACAGACAGCAGTGCCTCAATCGCTCCGTGAGCGGCGGTCATGGTCATCGCGGCTGTCAGCCCATCGCCTGTCGCATCGCCAATCATCACCGCCAGTTCGTGATCCGAGCGGCTCCTCACCGCACATAAATCGCCACCAATCTCGTAACGGCTGCTCACACGCCACGCGACATCAATCTGCCCGCACCGCAATGTCTGAATCGGCGATTGATCTCGGCGAGCATTCGCCAACGTTCGTAGGTCTTGTTGCAGTCGCTTCTGCGTTGCGTTCTCTCGTTGCAATACAACACGTTCCAAGATTAACGCCATCTGCAAACACAACGCTTCGAGCACGGGTAATTCACGATCGGCAAAAGAACGCAGCCGACGATCGAACAACCATAATGTCCCCATCGGGCCAGATGTTGCTTGAACCGGCAGGCACAAACCGAGTGACACATCCTTTGGCAGCCAATCCGGTTGGCCGTACGGCCCGCGCCGCAGTACGGTGACGTGACCGTCGAGTAACGCTTCAAGATCCGGCGGAGCATCTTTCAACGTTCGTACAGGATAAGGGACCTCGCGTGATTCCAGGTGATGGGAGACTCGCAAGCGCAATTCATCCGTTCGCGGTTCCAACAAGAAGAAACAGGCCGATCGAAAGCCCGTCAGTTGCAACGATGCACGCAACAACTGCTTGAGCGTGCTGAGTAATTCGGTTTCTTTGGGAGCATTCAGGCCCAATTCCACGAGCGTCGAAAGTTCGTTCGTCTGTGTCTCCAGTAACCGCGCAGAAGCGAGATTCCTGGCCAACATTTCGCCGAATAATTCGGCCAACTCACGTACGGCTGCAAACGATCGATCTTCAAATTCCACAACCGGCAGGCCAAGCGATAATCGTCCGAAGATCGTCTGAGCTACGCTCACCTCTATCGTCCAACAATTGGCTTCGTCGAGCCCGAAACCGTCCCGGTGTTTAAGTCGATCCAGTCGATGCCGTGCCGGAATGAAACTCAGCGGCCAACCAGTCGCCTGCGAGAACTTATCGCAAGCATCCGGAATCCACTCGTCCGCACGATGCTGAAAACTGCTGATGGTGTGACGCTCAGCGACTGCCATGAGAAATCATTGCTCGACTGAATGATTGAAAACGAAAAGCGGCCTGAAATTGACCGACCAGCCCGATGTGCAATTGATGACTGAAACCCTACAGAGCTTGAACGAGGGCTAGCGGTCAATCAAATCCCCGACGCAACAACACCAATAACGTTAGACGATTTAGCTTTGATCATCGCCAGAAGCGACCGACAGCAATGAGCGATATTGCCCCAGCTTAGCGAACAAACAATGAGCCTCACCGAGCAGTCATCAGCATGATTCGATTGAGCCGGAACTCCGTGTTTCTGAATGATGGTTGTTCCACCTTTTCGGATCAGCGTCAGTTGGCCAATTCCAACAGTTCGACTGCCAAGCGAAAATTTTCAGGCAGCGTCGTTGTGGGGCCAAACTCATGACCGACGGAGAAAACTTCCTCCGTCATTCATAAAATTCGCCCATTCAACTGACTGACGGCGCTTGAAGCCTTGAGCGGCATCGACTGTACTGCGATGACTTCGCGGCTGTCGGACGCCGGAAGTTGCGACCTCTTACCCTGAAGGACCTCACGCCATGCATGGCTTTGAAGAGCTAAAGCCCGAATCGAACAACAACAATTCGGCAAGCGGGCCGTGGTATAAAGAGTTGAATCGCTATCACTGGTTCGTCTTCGTGGTCGCGGCCTTAGGCTGGTTGTTCGACACGATGGACCAGCAGTTGTTTACGCTCGGACGACCGTTGGCGATGGTGGATTTGATTAAGGCACTGCCGGAAGAGACGCCGGCACAATTAAGCCTCCGGCAAAAAGAATTTGGTGGTTATGCGACGTCGATCTTCTTGATTGGCTGGGCCACGGGCGGCTTGATCTTCGGTGTGCTGGGTGACCGATGGGGGCGTGTGAAGACGATGCTCGCCACGATTGTCGTCTATTCCATTTTCACCGGCTTGAGTTCGTTCTCACGCGGCTTTGGGGATTTTGCGCTGTGGAGATTCCTGACCGGCTTAGGAGTCGGCGGCGAATTTGCCGTTGGCGTGTCCTTGGTTGCGGAGGTGATGCCGTCGCGAGCACGGCCTCATGCGCTAGGGTTGCTTCAAGCTCTTTCGGCTATCGGCAATATCACGGCGGCTGTGATCGGCATGGTTGGCACCGATTGGAGGACGATGTTCTTGATCGGAACGGCTCCGGCACTGCTCTCGTTGGTCGTGCGGCGACGGCTGAAGGAACCGGAACGCTGGCAATCGGTCTCGACCACCGACGGCGTGACAAAGCAGCTCGGTTCGTACAGCGAACTGTTCGGCAATCCAGAATTGCGTTATCGAGCATTCATCGGCTTGTTACTAGCCAGCGCGGGAGTGATCGGTCTGTGGGGCATCGGCTTCTTCACGGCGGACCTGCAACGCGAAGTGTTCGGGCCTGTGATTGAGAAAGAAGGCTTCCACGGGCAGCCGCAGGAATTCTTGTTCAAATTCTTTACCGGCAAGGATCCTAGCACGGCGGCCAAAGCAGACGTGTTGAAATTCTTGTCGGGGCTTGTGCTGCTGCTGCAAAACGTCGGAGCTTTTTTCGGCATCTACATGTTTAGCCATGTCAGCCATTACCTCGGTCGTCGTCCCACATTTGCTATCTGCTTCTTCGGAGCGATGCTGACGACTGCGAACGTTTTCTGGAACCTCGGCAAGTTCGATGGAGTGAACGACATCTTCTGGATGGTTCCGCTGATGGGCTTCTTTCAATTGTCGGTGTTTGGCGGCTATGCGATCTACTTCCCCGAATTATTCCCGACACGGCTCCGCAGCACCGGGATCTCATTCTGCTACAACGTCGGTCGGTTCGTCGCCGCGATCGGTCCCTTCACGCTCGGCAAATTGATTCGCCACGTCTTCTCCGACTACGCTTCTCAAGGAGCCGCCGTCCCCTTCCGCCTCGCGGGCGTGACGATGTGTTCGATCTTCCTGCTCGGCCTCATCGCACTGCCGTTCGCACCGGAGACGAAGGGGAAGCCACTGCCGGAGTAAAACTAGATCAACGAGACGACAAGCCAATACACCGTATTGGCCTCATTGATGAGCATCGAAGTCATGTTGCCTGAAATTCCTGCGGAGTTCGAAGAGCAATACGAAGGCCAGTGGATCGTGTGGGACATGGACATTCACGAGTTGGCCGCAGTGGGGCAGGAGTTAGACAACCTGCAAACTAATGTGCGAAAAATTCAAGACGCGGGACATGAGGTTTACGTGCATCATGTCTTGCCCCGCGGAACGGTCTTGGTCGGGGACTTGTTCTAACTGCAGTTTCCGATGACCAAGCTTTGATTGAACACAATCGCGACCGGAGAAGATGATTTAGTTGTGTGAGCCAATACAGGCGAGGACGCGATTAGATTGGCAAATGCGATCAGTTGTTCGAGATCGCAGTTGAGCCGGTGTGAGTCGTTCGCATCGGCGTCACGTGCTTCAGCAACCTGACGAAATAGTTGCTCCGCTCGGCGAGCGTGGGCTTTCACTCCGACTGCGTTCCCTTCTCGCACTTTGACTCCCGCAGCGGCGAGTTTAATCAGGGCCTTGAGGAAGTCGGCGATGGGCCCGGCGCGACCGGCTGCGTGCCAGAGTGATTCCCAGACTTCGTGAGCTTCCCAGTAGTAGCCGTGATTGAAGAGTTCGATGCCGCGCAGGTATTCAGTCGAGGATTGCCAGTTTGCCGGGTCAAGCGGCTCTGGTTTTGGAACAATCAATCCGAAACTGTGACCTGCTGGATCGCTGATCGGGTGCGGGAAGTGGCCTGGAACGTAAGAGTAAGGCGGGAAATCGGTACGGTTTGAATCGGGCATCGCTGGGTGGCTTCTTATTCGACTTTGCAGTCCGTTTCGGTGCCGAAATTCTTTTGATATCTTGGCCTGCTCGTTTGAGGTCAATTTTCCAGAATATCACGGGGTTGTGGCATCGTGTCGATTATCGTGCAGAAGTTTGGCGGGACCAGTGTGGCGAATGCTCAGCGAATTTTGGCGGCTGCTCAGCGAGCCGTGGATGCCAAACGCAACGGACATCAAGTGGTCATGGTCATCAGCGCTCGAGGAGCGAAGACCGATGAGCTGATTGAGTTGGCCAACGAAATCTCGAAAACTCCCCCGGCACGCGAGATGGACATGCTCCTGGCGACCGGCGAACAAGAAGCGGTCGCACTCGTCGCGATGGCTATTCAAGAATTGGGCGAGCCATCAGTGAGCTTGACCGGCGCCCAAATTGGTGTGCTCACTGACAACTCGCACACGAAAGCACGTATCAAGAAGATTTCGACAGAACGAATGCGGAAGGCGCTCGACGCGGGCAAGATCGTCGTGGCCGCCGGTTTTCAGGGAGTTGATGACGACTTCAACATCACTACTCTCGGCCGTGGCGGTAGCGATACGACAGCAACTGCGTTGGCGGCCGTACTCCAAGCCGAAGAGTGCGAGATTTACACCGACGTCGAAGGGATCTTCACGACAGATCCGCGCATCGTGAAGAATGCTCGCAAGCTGCAGCAGATTTCTTACGACGAGATGCTCGAACTGACGAGCCTCGGCGGCGGCAAGATGCACTCGCGATCAATCGAATTCGCAAAGAAATACCGAGTTCGGCTGCGAGTGCGACCTTCATTCAATGACACACTCGGCACTCTGATCTGCCCTGAAGCAGACGAAAACGGTCCGATTGCAACCGGCTTAGCACTCGTGAAAGACGAGGTCCGTGTCAGTTTGTGTGATATCCCGGATCGTCCCGGCGTGATGAGCTTGATCTTCACCAAGATGGCTCAGCGAAAAATTCCGATCGACATGGTCGTGCAAGACGTCGCGAGCGGCGGACTCGCACAAATCTCGTTCACGATCCCACAAAACGATCTCGCAGAAACACTGACGGCCGCTCATGAAGCGGTTTCTGAACTTGGTGCCGGGAGCGTGCAACACGGGACAAACTTGGCAAAGGTCTCATCTGTCGGTACCGGCATGAGGCATCACACGGGCGTCGCCGCAACGATGTTTGAATCGCTCGCGGCCAAAGGAGTGAGCATCGACATGATCACGACCGGCGACATTAAAATCTCGTGTCTTGTCGATCGAACGCGCAGCCAAGAAGCACTCGTTGCGATTCACGATGGATTCAAACTTCACGAAGAGACTGTCACTGCCCCGGCAGTCGGTTTTGAGCAACGAGCGGATGAGAACATCTCTCAGCACTCGCGCGATGAACTCGAACGCGATGTTGTCAGCCGTTTGTCGCACATGGAAGACATTGTCGTGAGCGAAGTACTGCTCGACAAAGATCAGTCGCGAGTCACCGTTCGCAACCTTCCGGATGAGCCTGGTGTCGCTGCGAAGATCTTCACAGCGGTCGCTCAGGGAAGTGTGATGGTCGACATGATCGTCCAAAACATCAGTCAGCGCGGCCACGCCAACTTGTCCTTCACGGTTCTTCGCAAAGACCTCGATCAATGCTTGTTGCTAGTACGTGAAGTCCTGGAGCCGTGGCGAGACGCGGCCCTCAGCTTTGAACGTGACATCGCCAAACTGTCGGTAATGGGAATCGGCCTCCGTAGCCACACCGGAGTCGGCGAGAAGATGTTCAACGCTCTCGCTTCTGCAAACGTCAACATCCAAATGGTCAGCACCAGCGAAATCCGCATCAGCGCGGTCGTCTCACCGGCCGATGGCCAGCGAGCGTTGAATGCGCTGTTAAAGACGTTTGATTTGTAACTCCTTTGTCTTGCTCCATTGAATGCCTCGCCGCCTAGTCCTCAACCCAGTGATGCCTCCATTCTCCCTGCCGAGCTTGCCTCGGCCGTTAAGGGCCTTTGTACGACGAGCCTGCTACTCGACGTCTTGACTGCATTGTGCATAGGCCCGCAAGCCACCGAGACAAGCTCGGTGGGGTACTTGATCGACATCTAATGCAACTTCGCCGTCTCACCGCATACCACGTTCGTATTCCGCTGAAGCACAAAGTGCGTCATGCGTCGCACTCGCGTGAAGAGACTGACTCGTTAGTTGTGCGATGTGAACTCGATAACGGAGCGGTTGGCTGGGGTGAAGGGCTTCCTCGCCCGTATGTCACGGGTGAAACGATCGACAATGTTTGGAGCTTGTTGCCGGAGAGTGCCCTCGCGCGGCAATTGGCCGAGCCGTTTGAGAATCTTTCGCAAGCGATCGCGTTGTTGGACCGGTTCAAGCTGGACGTTGCTGATTGCGAATGCCCGTTTGTGGAACGCGGCTGCTTTGGCAACTCAGCGCGATGCGCCATTGAACTTGCTGTCTTGGATGCAACGGCACGATCAGAAGGTGTGCCGCTATCGCGAGTCACGGAGTTGGTTCCCGAGACGATCGCGATTCGCGAATCGAAAACCCAAACACGATACGGAGCAGCCATCACGACGATGTCTCGATGGAAGACGGCGATCCGAGCCTGGAAAATTCGCTTGTATGGTTTTCAGCAAACGAAAGTGAAGGTCGGCGTTGACGGTGTTGATGATGCCGAACTGCTACAGCAGATTCGCAAAATTCTGCCAGCCAATCGCGTTGATATCCGGCTCGATGCGAACGAGGCGTGGTCGTGCGAGAAGTTAGAGGCGAAGCTGGCACCGCTGCTTCCGTTTGAAATTACATCGCTTGAGCAACCAGTGCCACATTCCACGGTCGCTGGCTTATCGAAATTACGAGGACGCATTGGTGTCCCACTGATGCTCGACGAGTCGTTGTGCAGCCTGACCGACGCACATCGCGCGATCGAATCGGGGACTTGCGACTTGTTCAACATCCGGCTGTCAAAGTGCGGTGGATTCATCCCTTCTTTACGTTTGGCAGCAGTCGCTCACCAAGCGGGCTTGGGTTATCAACTCGGTTGCCAAGTGGGAGAGACCGGAATCCTGTCCGCTGCCGGTCGTCATTTCGCGTGCTCAGTCGCCAACATCCGCTACCTCGAAGGAAGCTACGACCGACACCTCGTCCGCGAGCGACTCACCGTGCAAGACATCACATTCGGTCGAGGCGGAATCGCACCAGCGTTGACAGGTCCAGGGCTTGGAGTTGATGTCGATGAAGTAGCGCTGAAACGAGTCACCGTGCGTCAGCAAACGTGGTCAATAAACTGATCCGACGCGTCAGCGAGTGCGAATGCTCCACCGACATGATTTGCGATGAAGTCATGAAGTCATTCAGAACCTTCGCCTCACGAACGCGTCGAGTTTGTTTGATTGCAGCAATGGATCATCGAGTTACGATCCGTTGATCGCCTCACCAACAACCTCAGCCAGGAGCCTGTGATGCTTGTTCGTGCTTTCACGTTGATAGTTCTTGCTATGTCCATGTTTTCGGCCAGCGCTCGATGTGGCGAATGGACGCAGTTCCGTGGCCCAAGTGGTTTGGGAATTAGCGATGAGAAAGATTTGCCGACGAAATGGTCGGCGACTGAGAACATCGCTTGGAAAGCTGACTTGCCGGGACCGGGGGCATCGAGCCCGATCGTCGTGCGCGACCGCGTCTATTTGACCTGCTATGCCGGCTATGGTCTGGAACCGAATAAGGGCGAGCAGAAAGTTCTGCGACGGCATCTGCTCTGTTTTGATCGTAGCGGTGGTAAACAACTCTGGATCAAAACGTTTGAGCCCAAGCTGCCCGAACACAACTATCAAGGAGAAGGGGCTTATCACGGTTATGCGGCGAGCACTCCGACCTCCGATGGCGAGCGGCTGTATGTGTTCTTTGGAAAGTCAGGCGTCTTTTGCTTCGACTTGGATGGCAATCAAATCTGGCAAGTCAGTGTCGGAGACGGACTCAATGGTTGGGGGTCAGGTTGCTCACCGATTTTGTTCGGAAAGTTGTTGCTCATCAATGCGAGCATCGAAAGCGGCTCGCTCATCGCCTTGGACAAACTGACTGGCAAAGAAGTGTGGAAGGCGGGCGGTATGCGTTCGGCATGGAACACTCCGCTGCTCGTCAGCAACAAAGAGCGGACTGAAGTCATCGTGAGCACAGAGGGCCGATTGCTGAGTGTTGATGCGAAAGACGGTAAAGCATTGTGGAATGCAGACGGCGTCCATCGTTATGTCTGTCCGAGCGTGGTCTCTTACGGCGATGTCATCTATGCCATTGGAGGTGGGCACACTTCGTTGGCCGTGCGACTCGGCGGAAATGGTGACGTCACTGAGTCTCACGGCGTGTGGCGTAAGACAAAAGGTTCGAACGTCGGCTCACCAGTTTATCTCGACGGCCATTTGTATTGGGTCGGCGATGAAGGTGGCTTTGTATGCTGCCAAAACGCGATGACCGGCGAGACGGTTTATCAAGAACGTCTTGATCCTCGTCCCGGCAGAATCTGGACATCTCCCGTGTTGGCTGACGGCAAACTCTACATTGTTTCACAGCACGCAGGGACTTTCGTTGTTGCCGCCAAACCGAATTTTGAACCGCTGGCTCACAACACCATTGAAGGGGACGATAGCCGAACCAACGCTTCTCCTGCGGTTCACAACGGACAACTATTGCTTCGCACTGACCATGCTCTGTATTGCATTGGGAAGAAATAGATGTGACGGAAAACGTAGTCCTGTCGCGGAACGACAGGGCTACGTAATGAACACTGACATCAAGCACTCGGCCCGAATGCTTCCATGGCCTGTTGTTTGACCGCTCGTAAATCGAGCTTGCCTGTGCCGAGTAGCGGAATTGATTCGACTTCTCGGAAGCTGTCAGCGGATGGAATCCAGAGATTCGGAAGGTCGCAGGTTCCGAGTTCTTTGAGGATCGCATCGACCGGCTTAGACAGTTTCTTGTGAATGACGATAAGCCGTTCCCCTTTTTTGGCATCGGGGACAGACGAAACCGCAAGTTTGATATCGGTGTCGTCGCTCCCCGGAACGTCGATGATTTTGTTGAGTTCTTCTTCGATCCGAATGTGCGGAACCATCTCACCGCCAATCTTCGAGAAGCGGCTGAGGCGACCGGTGATCTTGATGAACCCTTCGTCGTCGATCTGGGCGATGTCGCCGGTGTTGTACCAGCCATCATGAATCACTCCGGCGGTTTTCTCCGGCTGATTCAGATATCCCTGCATCACGTTTGGGCCACCGATGATCAGCAATCCGGGTTTGTTGTTGCCGAGTTCTGCAAGCGTGTCGGGATCAACAATTTTCGCACAGACATTGGGAACGGCTCGACCGACGGTCCCCAGTTTCGTGCCGACTTGCACGATGTCTTTCGCACGATGATCTGGAACGTTTGCAGCGGCCAGTGGCGAGAGTTCAGTGCAGCCATAACCTTCCGTTGGAGTGATGCCGAACTTCTCAAGGAATTCGGCTGCGAGTGACTCTGGAAGTTTTTCCGCACCGACGATTGCCAGATCGAGCGTGGCGAATTGCTCTTTCTCGCAGCGTTTGAGATACGTTTTCAAAAATGTCGGAGTTGCGGCAACGATTGTGACTTTGTGCTTCTGCGACAGCTCGCCGATCGTGCGTGCATCGAGCGGGTTGTAGTGGTACACGCTGGCGGCATCGACGTTGAGTGGAAGCCACATCATCAGCGTGTAGCCGAAGCTATGAAAGAACGGCAGCACGCCGAGAACAACGTCATTGCTGGTGATCTGAAAGAGTTGATCCGCCGAGCTGATGTTGGACGAGATGTTGTGATGCGAAAGCATCACTCCTTTCGGCTCGCCGGTTGAGCCAGAGGTGAAGATGATCGTCATCACGTCGGTCGGCTTGATGTTTGTCAAGCCGAGCCAACGTTCGAGCAGACACATCGGCACGGCATGCGCTGCAATTGCGGAGCAGGCTTTGTCGAACCCGCTCACCCGCTCCTTCACGTCTTCCATGAAGATGACTTCGGCATTGAGGTCGATCGGTTTCTTTTCCAGAAACCTACGGCTGGTG
>JAPLNX010000519.1 GCA_026400935.1 Planctomycetia bacterium
AAACCGACACAATCGCAGCCCGTAGCTCGGTTCTGCCCACCGCACCGGCGCATCACCCGCACCACAAAAATCCAACAAGCCGCACTCCAAATCTAATGGCAGGTTATTTCTTGGTCGTGGCACTAGCGCGTTCCGGCTGATGACCTCGTCATCAGTCATTCCAGATCAACACTTCGGAAACCCCGCTGCGTGATTGGCCACGATGGGTGAAGACGATGCGGGTTTTCGATGACTTCACCGGATCGAACTTTGCTTCGTTCCATTGGCTGCCGAGCGGTTGATCGGGAGACTTCTTGGCGTTGGCGACTTCGCGCCATTCGGTGCCGGTCCAATGTTGGATCACATACGAGGTCGGAGGCTGCACGCCGCCGCGGTCGTCGTAGATGGCGAGTTCGACTCGGCGGAATTCGACCTCGCGGCCGAAGTCGATCTCCAGCCAATCGGTCTCTGACTTGGATTCGTAGCTCGTCCAGCGATTCATCGGCGTGGGGAGGAACACCGTCTTGCCGTCGATGGCGCTGAACGGCTTGCCTCCGAAGCGATCGGTGAACGAGGCCGATGCTTTCGGAAAGCCGTCCGGTTTCGGGTTGTACGCCAGATTGCCGGCGGGCGGCGGAGCGGCTTCCAACGGCAATTGGACGTCGCCCCAGGCTTCGATCTCAGAGAGCCCCGACTTGCCGTCAGGACGATGATGCAGGGTGAGTCGCAGCTTCGCGACTTCGATCGGATCGAACTTCACGACGTTGGCACGGTGCCCTTGCGGCTTATCGAGCACCCCGCTTTGCGACTTGATCGGACGCCACTCGTCGTTGATCCACGCTTCCAATTCGATCCGCTGCGGAGTACGGACGGCCGCGTCCTTCTCGCCGCTGTCGTCGAGCGGATAGAGCTTCACGGTGTGAATCGTCCGCTTCACTCCGAAGTCGATGACGACCCAATCGCGTTCGTTGGGCGAACCTTCGCACGTCCAGCGATTCGGTGGATGCGGGACGTACCAGAAGTTGCCGTCGTTCAACTTGCTGACCGACGTCTTGGGGGACGAGTACGACGCCGTCAGTCGAGGAAAGTATGTGCCGTCGTTGTTGACGACGAAGTTGGTTGGTGTCGAAGCGACACGCGGCTCGCGTGTCGTTGAGCCATCGCTGGGCACGCGAGCCGCGTGTTCCACAACCAGACGTTCCAACTTGTCCGACTTCGCGACTTCCTTCCCATCCACGAGCACATGCAGTCCCGCACCGAGTTTGTATCGCTCACCGGTCTTGTCCCACACGATGCTGACACGATGGCCGCGATACGGCACATCGTCGAGCGCGAAGTAATCCCACTCCGGCGGCGCGAGCGGATTCACTTCCAGCGTCTCATCATCGCGCGGAGTCAGCCCGACCAATCCCGTGATGACCAAATCGCAGAAGCCCGAATGGAAATAGTGCTCGGAGTGGTTGTAGCCGTCGTGCCCCTCGAACGAGCCGGTGTCGGGATGCAGTGCTTCGGCGAGGTAGGGCTTGCCGTTCTTGCGATGCGACTTCGCATAGATCGCCATCAGCTTCACATAGTCCGCTTTTGTGGGCATCGCAGCTCGAACGTCACCGACATCGTTTCGGACCTCAGACTTGCCCAGCGTTTCCAGCAATCCGATTGCCGCCCAGGCAGTACCCCAGTAGTGATAGATTTCGTCGCGAACCTTCAAGCGTTCGGGCTCAGTGGACTTCGACAAATTCTTCGCGGGTGTCGGCCACGAGCCATCAGCGTGTTGCGTCGAGAGCAAGAGCTTGCGGGCGTCTCGAAAGACGGCGGAATCATTACCACTTCCAACCTTCGCCAAAACATAGATCGCTAGACCCGTCGTGAAGGCATCGCTCGCCACGCCCTTTTCCCAACCCCAGCCACCATCGCCATTGCGAACTTCAATCAACTGTTGTCTTAACTTCGCGACTTCTTCCGCCGCACCGAAGTTCTTTTCAAAGAGCAGCCGTGTCGCGAGCCACTCGTAGTTATCGGGTGCAGGAATCTGTTGCCGTTGATAGGAGATCGCATTCACGACCGCTGGCGATCGTTTTTGCCCCGGCATCTCATAAGCCGCCTGTGCCAGTGTCGCCCACATCGTTGTCACTTGATTCGCTGTCGGCAGCGACCAGCGTCGCAACGTTGCGAGCTGGTTTCCGGGAGTCCAAGAGCCATCGGGAAGCTGCAATTGATGCATGAGATCGATGACGCCATCGCGAAACTCGGGCTTCGTCAACTCGTTCTGAGTCCCTTGGCCGCCGAGCAGCAACAGTGCGATCACATCCAATCCACCGCCGTTGCGATCGTTAGCATTTGCCTCGCGTTCGGCGGTCTTTACAACGATCTCTTGGTACGACTTCAATTCGTCTTCGGTCAGCAGCGGCGTCAATTTCGTGAGGAATTCCGCCTCCGTCTTGAAAGGCTGTTCGATCAACGGCCTAAGCTTGTCCCTGATGACCATTGGCAGCTTCTCGACACCGACTTTGCCAAGCTCATAGTTTTGCAGCCGATGCGAGTTGCGATGCGAAAGAGAATCCTTCCGTGACCAATCGTCCCACTCCGCCAGTTTCTGAACATCGACCTTCAGCCCCTGAGCTTGTGCCGCTCGATGCGACCACAGCATGAACGGCACGTGATGGCACGACATGCAGCCGCGATCATTTATCCAAGCGATTCCTTCTCGTTCGAGAAACGGCAGACTTCGGGTCACCGCATTGCGCACTGCCGCATCAGTCACCGGAACGTCTCGCCCCGCGCCCGCCTCACTGACGCTCGGCACGACATTGGCCAACGCCTTCAACGTCTGGGTCGTCGCATACGGCCACGATTGGCCGCTCCACCAGCAGCAGGAATTTTGTAACAAGAACATCGGGTCGTTCCGTTCGACCGTCGATGGTCCGAAGTCCGAATAGAAACCGTCCCGGTCCATCAGCTTCGACCAAGCGGCTTCGTACTTCATCAGCCGCAGGGCGCTAGCCCCGGTTGTCGTCTCCGAACCAGACGCTAGCGCGTTCCGGCTGATTTGCGGATCGAACATGTTGAACTGCCAAGGCACATAGCCGATCAACTCGCGGCCGTGTGAGTCGCCCGCGAACTGACCGTCCTCGTAAGTCTTCGTCAGCGTCTTGATCTTGTGGCCGTCTCGCTCCTCGTCGTTCTTGTAGACGGGGAAGAAGAACTGACGTTTGTCGTCCCACAGCAGTTTCAGCATCGTCGCCTTGAGCGATTCGGCCTTGTTTTCGAATCGCTCGGCGATGTCGTCCTTCCCCGCCAGCCGCGCCAGCTTCGCGATCGCGACCGCATCGGCCCACATGTAGGCGTTGAACGATGGTCGATAGCTCGGAGCGCCGCGCAGGATGTCCTTCGTCTGGCGGCTGTTGATGTTGAACTCCATGCCGTCGTCGTGGCCGGTCTGCCAGAACAGCCCGACCTCTTTGACGAAGTGTCGTTGCTCCCAACCTTCGTAGTTCCTGACGAGGTCCGGCAGCAGGTCGATCGCGAACCCATCGTCGCGATGCACCTGATTCACCGCCCACGCGCTGTCCGCCAGCCACGTCGAATAGTTTCGCGGCTGAGCCCCCGGCGTGCGGAACCAGTACTTCAAATAGTCGCGAGCAATCCTCGGCTGCCGCAGCCACCGTGCTTCATAAAGCTGATGCCCCGCCGGACAACTGATGGCCCCGTAGGCCCCCGACCAAAACGGCCGGTCGATGAACTCGGTGAACGAGTACCCGCTGTTGGGCGAGCCGTAAGTCAGATGCTTCGTCAGCAGTTCCCAGCGGTAGTAATACGTCGTCGTGATGTCGGCATCGGGACACTCGAAGAACGGAATCTGCTCGGCATACCAATCCCAGTCGCGGTTGTCCCAGAAGCTCTGTGCCTCAAGCTGCTTCTGCTTGTCGAGCACTTGAGCGGACGCCTCGCGAGTGTCAGCCAAGACAGCCACGAGCAAGATCGCAAACACAAAACGAATGATGGTCATGTAGGTTCTCAGCGGGAATGAGTCAGTGGATGGAGTCGGTGAGCTTCTCGGAATCAACTCACGATTTCTGAGACGACTTGGCCATGCACGTCGGTCAAACGGAAGTCGCGGCCGGCGAAATGGTATGTCAGGCGTTCGTGATCCAAACCCAGCAGGTGCAGAATCGTGGCGTGCAGGTCGTGGACGTGGACTCGGTTCTCGATGGCGTCCCAGCCGAATTCATCCGTGGCGCCGTGGGCCATGCCTCCGCGAATGCCGCCGCCGGCCAGCCACATCGAGAATCCGAACGGATGATGATCGCGACCGTCCTTCCCTTCGGCGGTTGGCGTACGACCGAATTCACCTCCCCAGATCACCAGCGTCTCGTCGAGCAGACCGCGAGACTTCAGATCCTGAAGCAAACCCGCGATCGGCTGATCGGTGGCGAGGGCGTTGTTTTCGTGTCCGGCTTTAAGGCCGCTGTGTTGGTCCCAGGGTTGGAAGCCGCCCGTCGTGTGATAGAGCTGCACGAAGCGGACGCCCCGCTCGACGAGGCGTCGCGCCAAGAGGCATTGTCGGCCGAACATTTCCGTCTTCGGTTCGTCGAGTCCATACAGCTTGCCGGTTGCCGATGTTTCGCCGGTGAGATCGAACGCTTCGGGCGCTTCGGTCTGCATCCGAAACGCGAGCTCGAACGATTCGATGCGGGCGCTGAGCCGGTCGTCGTCCGCGCGTGCCTCGTGGTGCAGTGCGTTCAAGCGGGCGAGCACATCGAGTTCGCGCCGTTGTCGATCACGAGACACCTGCAGACTGCTGAGATTGCGCAGCGGTTGCTTGAGGTTCGAGACGAACGTCCCTTGATAGGTGGCGGGGAGAAAGCTCGCTCCATATTGCCGCGCCCCTTCGATGATCGGTCCGGGTCCGATGGCGACGAATCCGGGCAGGTTTTGATTCTCGGTCCCCAGTCCGTACGTCACCCAAGCACCGAGACTGGGTCGCGAGAAGACTCGCTCGCCGGTATTCATCAACAAGCAGCCGCCGGGATGATTCGGGTCGTCGGTGACCATCGAACGAATGACGCAGATGTCGTCGATGCAGGATGCCGTTCGTGGAAAGAGTTCGCTGACCTCGAGCCCCGACTGTCCGTGCTTCTGAAACTTCCACGGTGAGGCGAGCAGTTTTCGTTGCTGGCCGAGATACAGCTTCGGCGACGGCTGGCCATCGTCCTGGGTGAGGCGCGGTTTTGGATCGAACGTGTCGACTTGCGAAGGACCACCGGGCATGAAGAGGAAAATGGCTCGCTTGGCTCGCGCCGCGAAATGAGGACGGCGCGCGGCCAACGGGTACTCGGCGGCGGCTGTCTGGTCGGCAAGCAACGCGGACAAAGCGATGGCACCGAAACCGGCTCCAGTACGGCTGAGCATTTCGCGACGGTTCAAGTTAATCGACATAGACGAACTCATTCGTACAAAGGATGACGCGACAGTAACGAGCCCAAGCCTCTTTGACAGCGGGATCGGCGACGAGTTGCCGGCCGATGCCGATTTCCGTTGGCGTCGGCGCGCGGCCGAAGGCCAATTCGTACAAGCGGGCGATGCGTTCGTCATCGCGACCGGAGGGGACTTCGCGAGCGACTCTCGCCGCGAGCGCCGCCGAAACGTCGTCGAGCAACGGGTCGTTGAGCAGATACAACGCTTGCGGAGCGACAATCGACGGATTCCGCCGCTCGATGATGCCGCCGCCATCGGGGCCGTCGAACAGCGAATTGAAGTCGGCCGTTTTCGCGCCGGTGCGAGACGTCATCAGATAGAGCGTGCGTCGCGGCACGGCAACTTCCAGAAAGCCCGGCCCACCGGGTGTCGCATCGAGCCGGCCGGACACTGCCAAAAGAGAATCGCGAATCGCCTCGGCTTCCAAACGGCGGCGGGGCATGCGTGCCAGCCAGCGGTTCTCGGGATCGACAGCGCGAGTGGCGTCGGACGCGAAGGTGCTCTGTTGATAGACGCTCGACAACACGATCAGCCGGTGCAGTGCCTTGATCGACCAGCCCGATTCGATGAAGCGCCGCGCCAAGTGATCGAGCAATTCCGGATGACTGGGCTGCTCGCCCCGTACTCCGAAGTTCGTCGAGGTCCGGACCAGACCCTCACCGAAATGATGTTGCCAGATGCGATTGACCATGACGCGCGCCGTGAGTCCACCTGCGGCGGAATCGGGCCGCGTCAGCCAGTCAGCCAGTTCGCGTCGGCCGCTACCGGCCGAAATCTTTGGCGAGTTGGGTCCGGCCAGCACCTGAGGAAAGCCGCGCGGAACCATCTTGCCGGGAGTCGCGGGATTGCCGCGGAGAAAAACCGGGGCATCGTGAAACCCCTCGTGCTTGGTTCCGAGCGGGCCCCCGTCTTGCACGACGACCGCCTGCGGAATCACGACGGCAGGTTTCTTCTTGAGCAATTCCAATTCGTCGCGCTGCGCCGCAAGCCGTTCGCGCACTTCCTGAGGGAGCAACTGCGACCGGTCTGCTGCAGCGATCCAATAAGGACTGCGCGACGAAAGCAATTCGTCATAGAGATCTGAGACGTCGTCGCCGCTCGCCGCTTGCTTGTCGAGAGGTGCGAGCCAACGAGCCCGCAATTCGGACTCGACTCGCACGCGGGCCGCTTCGTCGAGTGGGCTTCCATAAACTCGCAACTCGCACAAGTCGCCGCGAAATCGCTGACCGGCTCCCGAACCCGGTCCCCCGATCCGCAGGGCTGCAATCGCCGGATCGGACGAGACCGCATCAATCGACTTGTTCGTGCCGATTGCCTCGCCGTTGCGGAACAGAGCGACTCCGCCAGAACCCCAAGTGAGGCTGATCAATTGGAAATCCGAATTGGCCGGAGCCGGTGCAACGATGTCGCCGCTGGCTCCCGCTCGACGCACGATCGCATGGAGACCGCCCGCCGCGTTGAGCATCAAACCAAGTCCGTGTTGTCCCACCGCAGAATCTTCCCAGCCGATGAGGCGTGTCCCAGCGCCGACAGCCGCGTCGGGACGAAAGACGGCGAACAACGCACCCGTGAGCGGAACCGTGCGCGGCGACTGCAATACCGCATCGCCGTCAAAGCGGATCACGGGGCGCGAATGTCCGTGAATCATTTCCGTCGCCAGCACAGGCCCGTGCGAATCGGGAGGCGGCGTGGCATCGTCGGCGATTGCGGCACGGTCGGGCCACAGCGTGATCTGTCGCGCCGCGTTGGTTGCGATGTGCCGATCATCGGCGCGGAATTGCAAAAACTCGGCCGTCGCGAGCGACCAGGCCACCGGGTCGCGCGTTGTTCGCTCACGACGTTCCGCCGCGATCATCGACAACTTCTTCACCAGTTCCTCTGCCAACCGCGCGGCGGCCACATGATCGGTCTCAGCCAACAGCGGCAACAAAGCGGAAGGTGGTGGTTGCTGCTTGAGAAACTTCACCCACCGCTCCAGCGTCGATGCATCGAGCTTGCGTGCAGCGGCGAAGTCCGCCGGCGTTGATGGCTTCGCGTGGAAGAACTCGACTGCTGCTGGTAAGTCGCGAGGCGTTGCGGCGACCAACTGGCGTTCCAGATGCAACAAGAACTCCTGATCGGCGGCGACTTGAACGATCTGCGACAGTTCCGCCAGCCGCAGCTTGTCGCGCTGCGTCTGAGTGTTGATCGCCTGAATCTCGGCGGCTGGAAGGAGCGGCATGCGGACCAGCGGTGTGTTGCCCAGCACCGGACTCGGAATGACTCGTGTGCTGAAAAAAATCCCGGCCAACGCGTAATAGTCTTCAGTCGAAATCGGATCGAACTTGTGATCGTGACAGCGGGCACAGGCCAGTGTGAGTCCCAGAAACGCTCGCCCCACAACGTCGATCTCGTCGTTGACGTAATCGGCGATCATCTGCTGCTTATCGACGTCACCGGGAACGAAATCGGCGATCGCCAGCATCCCCGTCGCGACGAGCGATTCGGCATCGATCTTCGTCGGGTCGAGCGGCTGCATCAGGTCTCCGGCCAGTTGCCGGGTGATGAATTCGTTGTACGGCAGATCGCGATTGAACGCGGCGACGACCCAATCGCGATATCGCCACGCTTCGCGGAAGTCGCTCTCGATCGGCAATTGAATGAGATCGCGCGCATCGGCGTAACGAACAACGTCCAGCCAGTGCCGCCCCCACCGCTCGCCATACTGGGGCGACGCGAGCAACCGATCAACCACCCTCGCGAAGGCATCGGGCGCAGCGTCGCTCAGAAACTCGCGTAATTCTTCCGGAGACGGCGGCAGCCCCGTCAGGTCGAAAGTGATCCGGCGAAGCGCCGCACGCTTGTCAGCGGGCGGCGCGGGAGTCAATCCAACCGCTTCGTGCTTCGCTCGAATGAATGCATCGACGCTGCTTTGCGCCCATCGTTCGCCTTGAGCAGACGGAGGAGCGACTCGCTGTGGCGGCACGAACGACCAGAACTTTCGGCCTTCGTCGATCGACAAGCCCCGCTTCACAACTGCCGCCGGACCGTCGCGCGGATCGGCCGCTCCCGCCGCGATCCACGCTTCAAAGTCTGCGATCACCGCCGCCGACAGTTTCTCTTTGGGAGGCATCGCCGAAACACTCGCGTCGTGTCGCAGAGCATTCAGCAACAAACTCTCGCTCGGCTTCCCCGGTACAATCGCTGGCCCGCTGTCGCCCCCTTTGAGCAACCCCGCGCGCGTATCAACCGTCAGCATCCCCTTCAGCTTCCCGCGCGTCACCGCCTCTGCCGAGTGGCACTCATAACACTGACCAACCAGCACCGGCCGAATCTTCTTCTCGAATAACTCGACCTCTTTCGCCGGAACTTGATCGCTCGCCAGCGAAGTTCCCGATATTCCGAGAAACGTCACGATGCTCGCGATAACGACCACACGATGCAGCACAGATCGTCTCACTCCACGCTCCCAAGGTTTCACGATTCGAACCACCGTTTGTGTCTCGGCCCAGATTATCACTCCGACACGTTCGCTACCGAACCTCGACAGAAGAACTTCAGCCTCAGGGCCGACCAGCTACTTCTTCAACAGGGCGGCAGTCTCTTGATGTTGAGCCCACGCGGTTTCTTGCAGTGTCTTTGCGATGTCTGCGGGGATGGCATTCGGCGCGGCAAGACCAATCGGATTGCGCTCGGTGATCGCGGTGTAAATCATGCATGAGTAAAGATATGAGCCCCACAGTCCCAGTCCCGGATGAGCCCGGTCTTTGGCGAACAGGCTTTCGAGTCGTTCGGTCGAGGGCTTGTTGCCGAAGTAGCGGATGTAGGCATAACTGGCATCGACGATCGGCACTCCGAGTTCCGTTCCCATCGCGAAGTGCAGGCCGTGCTGTCGCTCGAAGCCGTTCGGGTAGTCGCTGAGAATCGACGCGGTTCCGAACAACACCGTCTTCGAGCCACTCTCTTTGATCAACGTGTGAAACTGCCGCGCGTAGGGTTGAAAGGCCGGCTCTTGAACATTGTAGATGTCTTGCAACACGACGAAGTCCCATGCTCCGGTGGCGATCATTGCGCGAGCGGTTCCTTCGCCCGTCCCGGCATCCCAATGCGATCGCAGAGACGCGCCCCCTTTGATGCAGCCGCCGACCTTGATGGGCCGCTCGCCTTTGTCGGACTCGGCCAACTTCTCCAGCAATTGTTGGCTGACGATCGTCGGGCACTGGCTGTTGCCGATGAGCAAGACCTTGATCGGCTTCGGCAGCTCATCGGCCCGAACATCGCTGATCGACAGGCTGGCCATGAACAGAGTGACGGCCCATGTGATCGAGTTCATTTTCATCGAATTTGTTCCTTCGCCTTTGTGAGTTGTTGAATCGAGATCAGCCCTTCGGCCACCATCTTTTCGCCGGCATCAGCAGCCAGGAAGCTGCACTCGGTCGCGCCGTGGCCACCTTCGCGCACGGCTTGCACGGTCGGAATGTAGACGACGAACGGCGTTCCTTGGCCGTGATAGGCCAGGCCGAGGATGAACGTGTTGGCGATCGGCGATTTCTCGGTCAGATCAAGCTGATGCTGAATGAATGGTTCTCCGGGGATCGCGACGAACGCGAGATCGCGATTGATGACAACCGTGAGCAAGCCGACGTCAGCCGTCTTGTTGCCGTTGCGGTTCGGGATCGTGAGCAAACTCTCCTTGACCTGTAGCTTGGGACTCTGTCCCGAGCCCTTGAGTTCCTTCGCCACTCGCAACGCCCCCTTCGCCAGCGAGATTCCTGATTGGCGAGCGATGTTGAAACGATTTTCGCCACGCAGGTTGTGAAGGTCATACGGATCGAGATCCCCTTGGGCTCCTTGCAGGAACATGCCCAGGCAATCGTCGCCGAGTTCTTGTTCGAGGTAATCGACCATCGCGCCGGGGAAGTCACGCGAGACAACTCCGGCTCCCATCAGGGCGACCGGGTGGCAGGCGTAATGCACGGCGAACGCTCGCGGCTTGCCCGACAGGTCTTCGATGCGAAGGACGCCGACGGTCGGATCGATCGGCTGAGTCGGCCGACGATCGGGATTCTCCCACAGCGAGCTGACTCGACCATCGCGAACCAGCCGCCGGTTGTGAGCCATGTACGCACTCTCGAACGGTCCTTTGCCCGCCACGATCCGAGCCGGGAAGCGATTCTGCATCGCTTTGCCAATCGCGGCCACGATCTTCGCTTCGGTCTCCGCATACCACGGATCGGCCGAGAGTCCCGGCCAATCGACCGTCTCAGCCGGAGCTTTGCCACTGCGAGTCCAATCCGGCGCGCCCGGCGGTTTGATGATCATCCCTCGCGGAGCCATCCCGGCATGCGTATGTGTCGCGCTGAGGATCACATGATCGACGCCCCACTTCGCCTTCGCTTCGGCAATCACTTTCGGCGACGCGAAGACGATCAAGTCCACCGAAACAATCGCGACCGAAACCTTCTCGTCCTTGAGCACCAGCACTCGCGCGAAGAGCGGGTCACGCAGCCGCAGCGGCTGGCCAAGCAGATCGACCGCACTCTCCGCGGACGGAGTGATCTCGACCTTCGCGGTGCCGGCTTGAAAAGGCGCGGCCATTGGTTCCGCCGGAAACGCCGTGTCTACGAGTACCAGCGTCAGGCTCATAAACGCGAGAAACAGTCGGATGGACATCGTTTTCATCACTCTTTTCTTGACGGAGATTGCAAGATTTAGTTTGACTCCTTGAGGCACTGCTCCGATAGCGCAGCGACTGCGGCGTTGGCATCACGGATCTCATTGGTTTCCCGTCGGCTTCATCCCACGATTTCCGAGACCACTCGGCCATGCACGTCGGTCAAACGGAAGTCCCGGCCGCCGTGGCGATAGGTCAGCTTTTCGTGATCGAGTCCGAGCAGGTGCAGCAGCGTGCCGTGCAGGTCGTGGATGTGGACTTTGCCCTCGATCGCCTCGTAGCCGTATTCGTCAGTCGCGCCGTGAGCGAAGCCGCCGCGCGTGCCGCCGCCGGCCAGCCACATCGAGTAGCCCTTGTTGTTATGGCCGCGACCGTCGGTCGTGGGATCATCAGGAGTGCGGCCGAACTCGCCGCCCCAAATGACCAAAGTTTCGTGCAACATTCCGCGCTGTTCGAGATCGGTCAGCAGGCCCGCGATCGGGCGGTCGATCTGCTGGCAGTTGTTCGTCATGCCGCTGGTCAGGAAGCCGTGATGATCCCATTCGGTGTGCGTGATCTCGATGAAGCGGACGCCCGCCTCGGCGAAGCGTCGCGCGAGCAAGCACTGCCGACCGAACGTCTCGCTCGGTCCTCCGGCGGCTCCGTACAGCGCGAGCGTCTCCTTGGTCTCGGCGGAGAGGTCCATGACCTTCGGCATCGCGTCCTGCATGCGAAAGGCGAGTTCATACGATTCGATCAGCCCTTCGACGCGCGGATCGGCCGTCTGATCGGCGATGTCACGGTTCATCGCTTGCAGCAGGTCGAGTTGCTGTCGCTGCGCTGCCGTCGAGAGCCGCGTGTTGGCGAGATTGCCGACCGTCGGATTCTTCACCGGCCGATTCGCGTCACCCAGCAACGTTGCCGAGTAGGCCGCCGGTAAAAAAGCATTCGAGTAATACCGCAGCCCGCCGAGTGCCGACAGCGGGTTGATCGAGATGAACCCCGGCAGGTTCTGGTTCTCGGTGCCGAGACCATACAGCGTCCACGCGCCGAGCGACGGCCTCACGAATTGAAAGCTGCCGGTATGCAATTGTTCGAGCGCCTGCGGATGATTCTCATTGTCGGTGTGCATGCCCCGCAGCACGCAGAGCTTATCGGCATGCCCTCCCGTTTCGGGCAATAGCTCGACGATACTCAGCCCGCTTTCGCCACGTCGCTGAAACTTCCAGCGTGAACCGAGCAGCTTTGAGTTTGGCGTGCGCCCCGGCTTCCCATGATCGGCCGAGAGTCGCGGTTTTTCATCGAGCGTCTCGACGTGCGAAGGTCCACCGCGCATGCAGAGGAAGATGATTCGCTTCGCCCGCGCCGCGAAGTGAGGTTCCTTCGCCGCCACCTCGGCCGCTATTCCGGCGAACGCGACGTAACCGAAGCCGGCGGAGACGGACTGCAACAATTGGCGACGCGATAAGAGTTGATTGGTCATCGTCATTCGTTTTCTCACATTCTTGCCCGGCCGATGGCTGTGGGCCGTTGGCGGCGATCTTTTTTTGTTCGAGGGAAAGGATAACGGCTGACGGCTTTCGGCCATCGGCTCACGGCCGGAGCAGGTTGGCTTATCGCAGCGTCCGAAACTCGCCGCTCGCGAAGAGGATTTGACAGAAACTGGTCCATCGTTCGAGGCGGAGTTGTTCGGCGGTTGGCGGTGCGGCTTTCGGGTCGATCGCGACCGATTCAGGTTCGGCGAGGTATCGCAGCGAGCGAGTCAATTCTTCCGACGTCGGTGATCGGGCGAACGCTCGTTGATAAATCCGATGGACTCGACCGGCGTCGTCGAGCGATTTCTCGTCCAACAATTGCGATGCTGCGTGGCGGGATTGTTCGACGATCCACGGGCTGTTCATCAAGAACAACGACTGAGCCGGCACGATGCTCTCGTCGCGCTGCGCGACCGAGCGTTCCGGCGATGCGAAGTCGAATAGCGGGAACATTTCCGGCAACACGCCGCGCACGACCGGCAGATAAACGCTGCGCTGCGACTGTTCCAGATTCGTGGTTGTGAACAGGGGCTGAAACGTGCGGTACTCGTCTTCGCGATACGGATTGAACTTCGCGAGGAATGCCTGTTCGGAGGACGGAGGTGTCAGGTCCAGCGTCCCGGCGACCGATTTGATCGCATCGCGAAACGCCTCGACTTCCAGACGTCGTGGTTTCATTCGCGAGAGGAAGACGTTGTCGGGATCTTTCTCTGGCTCACCACTCGCCTCGCGATAGGTCCGGTTCAGCACGATCGCTCGCACCAGTCGCTTGATCGACCAGCCGTCGTCCATGAATCGCACGGCGAGATGATCGAGCAATTCCGGATGCGATGGGCGAACGCCGTTGACTCCGAAATCATCCGGCGTCGTCACGAGTCCTCGGCCGAACAGATGCAACCAGACTCGATTGACGAAGACTCGCGCGGTTAGCGGGTTGTCTCGCCGTGTGAGACGGTCGGCCAGTTCGAGCCGGCCGCTGCTTTTCACGTCAACCGGCTTCGCGTCGGTGAACGTGATGATTTGCAGCGTACCGCGCGGGACCGCGTCGCCGAGGTTCGTCGTCTCGCCGCGAATGTGGATACGGCAGTCTTCGGAACTCTCTCGCTCGCGCAGGCCCATCGCCCAGCCGGGTTGCGGTGGGGCGGAGTCCATCGCGGTCTGCAACGCTTGCTCGTGGGCTTTGACCTTCACATCCCAGTCTTTGACTTCCGTCTCCATGCGTGCGAGGTCTTGTTCGAGCGCAGCCTTATCGGCCGCCGGTTTCGCAAGTTTCAGTTTCGCATCGGCCACACGCCGCACGATTCGGTAACGATCCGACCGAGCGGTGTTCTGGGCGAGCGTCAGCTCTTGCAGTTTGACGAGATACGCCAGCCCGTCCGGGCCGAGCCGTTCCGCATCAGGACCGACTGGCTGAAGTTCGCTGTGGGAGTACGCGGTCGCCTTGATCCCCTTCGGCCCATAACCCGCGAGCGTCTGCGTGCTGCGAAAGATGCCGGCCAGTGCGTAGTAGTCGGCAGTCGGAATCGGATCGAACTTGTGGTCGTGACACCGAGCACATCCAACCGACAACCCCAGTACCGCGCGGCTGACCAACTCGATCTGCTCGTCGATCACGTCCATGCGGAAGACTTCTGGTTTGATCTCTTCAAACGACTTCGCCCCCAGCGCGAGGAAGCCGGTCGCGATGCGTTGCTCGTCACGTTGCTCTGGAGACGCGAATGGCAAGAGGTCGCCGGCGATTTGTTCGCGCAGGAATTGATCGAACGGCTTGTCGCGATGAAACGACTCGATGACGTAATCACGATACCGCCAAGCGTGATAGAAATAGACATTGCGATCGCGGCCGTTGCTGTCGGCATACCGCGCCACATCCAGCCAATGCCGCCCCCACCGCTCCCCGAACTGCCGCTGGCTGAGCAACCGATCCACCGTCTGCGACAACCAGGATTGCTGCCGATCCGGCTGAGCATTCGCGGCATTCCATCCGTTCACGAACTCAGCGACTTCCTCCGGCGCCGGCGGCAAGCCGAGCAAATCGAACGACAACCTTCGCAACAACAAATGCGGCTGGGTGTCGCCGAGCGGTTCAATCCCTTGCTCTTCCAGCTTGGTCAACACGAAGCGGTCGATGTCATCCCGCACCCAATCCGCACGCTTCACGCTCGGCGGAACGACACGTTGCGGCGGCACGAACGACCAGAACTTGCGGCCCTCGTCGATCGACAAGCCCCGCTTCACAACTGCCGCCGGACCATCGCGCGGATCGGCTGCTCCCGCTGCGATCCACGCTTCAAAGTCCGCGATCACCGCAGCCAACAGTTTCTCTTTGGGAGGCATCGCTGAAACACTCGCGTCGTGCCGCAGAGCCTTCAGCAACAAACTCTCGCTCGGTTTTCCCGGCACGATCGCCTGCCCACTGTCACCCCCTTTGAGCAATCCCGCGCGCGTATCAACCGTCAGCATCCCCTTCAGCTTCCCGCGCGTCACCGCCTCCGCCGAGTGGCACTCATAACACTGAGCGACCAGCACCGGACGGATCTTCTTCTCAAAGAATTCCAGCTCCTTCTCCGAGACCTTCTCGTCCGCACGCGACATCCCCGCCTCGCCGAGCAACCCGAAGAGGCACGCGATGCAGATCACATAAATCTCGGCGGTTCGACGCACACAACTCTCCCGTTGACTCAAAAGCGGACAGCCATTCTGTCGGCACATCGTACCCGGCATTACTTTCTTGATCTACGGAGTTCCAAGCTACGTTCTGAGGCGACGTCAATCACTGCTTCGATTCCAGTTCCAGTGCCTCGCGGAACTTGGCGAGCGACTCCTTCTCCTTGCCCTGTGCCGCGTAGGTGTGGCCGTAGGCGCGAAGCATGCGGACGCGCCACCCCGGAGCCATCCCCTCCATGTCGCCGTATTGTTTGAGCACGGCGAGGGCCTCGTCGGTCTTGACCTGATCGGTCAGCAGTCGAGCGATCGCGATGGTCGCGGTCAGCGGCTGCCAGCCGTTGCCTTTGCCAGTGATCGCGAACGATTGCCGATACGCGGCCAGCGCTTGTTCGTCGTCCTTCAGGTTGTTGGTGTAGTTGTCGGCCAGCGTGAGCCAGAACGCTTGGTTCTTCGGATCGAGTTTCAACGACGCCTTCAAATCGGCTTCGGCTTTCGGGCCGTCCTTCAGAAACGAGTAAATCTGACCGCGCAGATGAAACGCCTCGCTGGCTTTGTTCGAGATGGCGGCGGGCCACGCTGAAAAATCATCGGCCCCGAATTGCTCGATCAACTCTTTCCATTTGCGATCTTGATGGAGCGCTCTCATGCGGCTCAGCGTTGAGTCGGGATCGGCGGTGTAGTCGCGGTACTGCTCCGTGACCTTGGCGACGGCGGGATCACCGTGATGGAAATAGAGCCGATGCCGCAACGTGATACTCTTGCCAGCGGGAATCGTGAAGTCGCCGGAGTGCGACGCGCAGGCCGGGCAAGCGTTGCCTGCCGGGCGGCACACGACGGTCTTGTGATCGTTGTAGTTCCCTTGGAAGTGATCGGTCCCGAAGCGATTGGCCGTGATCAGCCCGTAAGTTCGCGCGTGCCATTGCGTCGGGAAGCGCACGTTCGACGGATGATCGAACATTGCGATGCCGACCGTCTTGCCGCTGGCGTCGGGACCGAAGTAGTCGGCCCACTCGGCACGCTTGCCCCAGGCGTCAGTGTTTCGATCGCCGCGGCTGTTGAGGATCGTGCCGGCGATCTTGTTCCCCTTTTCGTCCTCGACCTTCATCGAGCCGGCCACTCGCACCAGCAAACCGCCATCTCGCTTGTCGCCCAGGAGCACCGGCGCGTCGGCGGCTTGCAGTTCGATGTCGTAGTCCATCAGCAACTGCCGATTCTCCAGCGGGATGAATCCGAGCCGCACTCGTTCACGCAACACGAGCTTCCCATCGCCGAGCCATTGATTCCAGAAGACGACCTCGCCGGTCTTGCCCGACGCGATCTTCTCGATCTTTTCCAGTTGGATCTCCGCCGTATGTCCCGCCTTCTCTTTGCCGGGAGCCCACCAAAAGTTGAAGCCGTTCACATCACTGTGCGAAAAGCGAATCGAGCGATGATGCGGATGATCGGGTTCCTCGCCGGGAACTCCCGCCTGCATCGGGTAATGCCGAGTGACGTTCTCACCATTCGGCCCAATGACCGGGTACAGAAACGGAGCCACCCATTCTTTGTGCCGCCACTCGGTGAAGACCTGCCCGTCGATCTGCACCTGAATGCGGTCGGCAAGCTCGGTGATCGAGACCTCGGCAGAGAGCCCCGTCGTACACGCCAAGAGACAGAGGATGGCAGACATGGAAAAGAATTTCATGGACCAATACTCCTTGGCAACTCGAAGACGAGTTCGCCGAAATCGTTGCGGTCGTCCAGGACTTTCGTGCCGCTGCTCGCGGACCAAAGCGAGCGTTCGATTCGATCCGCAGCCGCGACGCGAGTGCGACCGATGTTGCCTCGCCAGAACGAGCCGGCAGCCGGAGCATCAATTCCGAGCGTCTTGAAGGGGATCACGAGAAACGCGATCCAGCGCTGCTTTTCGGGGTCGAGCTGCGACTCGTATTTCCATTCGCCGTTCCAATCGGGATCGAAGTGACCGTATCGCGGATCGAGCGGATCGTTGTTGAAGCCGTTCGCTGCATCTTGTTTCGAGTCGGCTTTCGGCCCGACGGTGAAGCGGTAGGTGATTTCGCGTGTTTGTCCGATCGGCGCGAGGTAGATGTCGATCATGTCTGGCCGCGAGTTGTCCTTCGGCAACGGGGCATCCACTCGAACATAGAGCTGACTGGCATCGGCCATCGCTCGCACCGTGGTCGCACCGTGGGGCTCGTTTCCAACGTGCCCGTCCTTCCGTGAATCAGGGAGCACGTTGGAAACGTGCTCCACGGGGCTGCTTCCCCACTTTGGCGAGTCCACCGTGATCGGCCCCTTCACCAGACTGACGCTCAATCGTTTCGCGCCCGGCAGCGGTGCGGATCGCATCGCTTTCGTGTCCCAATTCATCGGCGAGTTCGCGAACGGTTCCTGATAGCCGTCATATGCCAGACGCAGGTGCTTCGCATCGTGGCCGAGCGGCGGGAACATCACGAAGCCCCAGGCGGGTGTCGGCTTCGGGTTTGATCCTTTGGCGTCGAACAGTGAATCCACAAACGCATTGCGGGCGTCGATCGCATCCAGCAATCGGTCGCGCGACGCGAGGTCCGGCTGAATCTGAAATGCGTGATGCAGATGCACGACCTTGGTGAGCGCCTTCAGGTAATCGAACTCGCGCCGCACTTGCGACAATCGCACGCGAATCTTGTCGGTCTCGGCGGTCTTCTCGGCCTGAGCCAACTGCGTCTCCAGCGACGTCATCAGGTTCGGTGTGTAGAGGAAGCCCAGAAACTGAAACGGATCGGTGAGATGTTTGCGTCGCTGGCCGTAGATGTTGACGTAGACCCAAGCGGGCGAGCGGGTGCCGAGGTACTCGGAATACAGCTCGATGCCGTGATAGAGCTGGTCGTAAAACGCGAGCATCGACGGAGCGGACTTGCCGAACGCCGCCGCGCAGAACTCCTGCACGAGCAGCTTGGCTTGCAGAGATTCCGGGGCATCGAACATGCGCCCCATCGTGTAATAGACCGGCCCTTCCAGCCCATACAGATCGCCCGCACCGTCGCGGTAGATCGACTGGAACTTGTTCTGTGCGAGCCGCCGCGCCTGCGATTCGACGAACCGCGGCGTCCGCATCGGCGTGTATCGCGTGACGAGATTCGGGCACCAGTTGTAGATGTACGACGAGAACCCCGCCGGGACTTCGTGCCCGCGCCACGGAGCGATGTCTTCTTCGTTCGTGCCGGTCAGCAGGATGCGGGTGTTCGACGGAAACTTTTGGAATGACTTCGGCGGGTTCTCGGTTTGGATGTATGACATCATCGTGACTTGCTTGCCGGGCCGTGCTTGCTCGACTCGCTCGGCCAGCTTGCGATGCAGGATCCATAACTTCTCGGCCCAGTCGTTGCCGGTATCGTAGAGCTTCTCGCAATTCTCGCACTGGCACGCGCGGAACCCGTCGGGCTGGCCGAGGTCCACGCCGTCAAACCCGCGATCGATCGTGCTGATGAGGTCTTGATAGAACAGCTCCTGCACGTCGGGATTCGAGATGCAGTACTGAGCGTTGCCGGTCTCCTTCGCCGTTCGCTGCCCGCCGATGAGTGCGAAGTATTCGGGATGCGAGTCGGCATATTTCTCGCGCGGGATCGCCCGCTCGTAGGTGTGTCCGCCGAAGATCGAGTCGACCAGCGGGAAACGATTGTTGGCGATGTCATAAAAACTGCCGCGAGCCGGATGCGTCGTATTGAACTCCAGCAGCGGCGTCTTGGTGACGTTGAGATCTATGGGGATCGCAATCGTCGGCATCTTCAGAAACTCAATCGCTGGCGAGTTGAGCAGGTCGATCTTCGCCGCCGAGGTGATCGGCTGATACGGCCCAAGATCCGGGTAGAGAAACCGTGTGCCGACGAACTGCCGCAAGAAATCGACAACTCCCTTCGCCGTCCCGATGCGATCCCAAGTTGGCCGGCGTTCCTGAATCGACTTCGCCGGCGCTGGCTGATCGCGTCCCGCAACGATGACATCGCGGCCGACTACTCTTTGAACGTAGCCCCAACCTTTGATCGTCGAGACATCGATCTTCTGCGATCGAGCGAAGGCCGTGTCTCCCAGAAAAAGCCCCGGTTTCGTGGTGTTGCGCTTGGCTTCGACGACCACGGGGACTTCAAACCCATTCGCCTGAAACGCGACCTGCATCAACCGCGCCGTCTGCTGCAAACTCTGTTCGACCGATGGATTCGGCACCGAATCCGGCAGCACGATCTGATATTCACACTTCGAACGGTCCGCGATCACTAGATCAGCCGCAGTCACAAATGAGTGCTGAAGGCCAACGCAACAGCCAACGAGAAACAGGATCAATCGCATGGGACACTCCCCGATTTTTGATGAATGATTCTTCAATTAGCGCGGCTCGTCGCTGTCTCGATCAAGTGACCGGCTTGGCCTACCACTCATCCGTCCGAAACGGCGACGCCGGCAGGCCGTCGCGATTGTAGAGGTTGGCTCCGGCGGGGTTCATGCTGAAGGCGTAGCGGATCGCGACAGGCTCTTTGACATCGGGGTGTGAGCAGACGACGGAATCGCCTTCGATGCGAGCCTCGGCCCAGCGCCATTGCTTGTCGGCTCCGGCGATGGCGAAGCGTTGCAGTTTGCCGGTGCGATCCTCTTCGGTCGGTGTTCGTCCGAGCTTGCGTCCGATCATCAACCCCGGGCCGACATGATCGAAACGGACTCGCGCGACTGAGCCTTCAATCTTCGATTCGCGAAACAGCGGGCCGCTCGGTTCGAGCTTCTGGCCGTACTCGTTGGCCAACGCCCAGCGAGCGAGTCGCTCGCCGACGTCGAATTTGTTCTTCGGATGAATGTCCTCGGCATCACCCACATCGAGTGCCGACGCCATGCCCGTGTGCGGGATCGTCAGGCAGCGGCGTTGAGCGTCTCGGAAGAAGGCCCAGCCGTCCGCCTGTGATGCGTTGTCATGCGGCTTCTGCCACGCGGCGAGCTGCACGAAGTAGAACGGCAGCTCGGAGTCGCCGAACCACTTGCGCCAGTCGGTGATCATCGCCCACTTCTTCGCGAGGTACTGATCTCCCTCGAACGGTCCGCCCGCGTTGTTCTCGCCCTGATACCAGAGGACTCCCTTCAATGCGGTCGGGATCAGCGGCGCGATCATCCCGTTGTGCAGCGTGACGCAACGCGGACGAAAGCGTCGTTCGCCGAATGGAAACTCCGGCCACGTCGGAGGAAGTGGGATCAATTCGCCCGTCCGCAACGCGGCACGACTGCGAGCCGTCCACGCTTCGATCTCCGGCAACGCGGCGGCCAGTTCCTTTTGATAGTCCGTCAGTGACTCGCGCATCAGTTTGGCATACGGCTCCAACTCCGGTGTGTTGAGCAACGTCTCCTGCGCCATCCAGCATTCGATGTTCGTCCCACCGACGCACGAGCGAAGCAACCCGATCGGCACGCCGGTCTCGCGCTGCACCTTGCGAGCAAAATAAAACCCGACCGCGCTGAACCCCGGCACCTGCTGCGGAGAGCACGTCTGCCACTGCCCTTTGACGTCTGACTGCGGAGCCTGTGCGAAGTTGAGTGTCACGCCGAACTGCCGAATCAGCGGGAAGTCCGCAGCCTTGATGTCGTCCCCCGCGTCGCAAGCCCCCAACGGAAACTCCATGTTCGACTGCCCGCCACAGAGCCACACATCGCCGAGCAATACATCCTTCACTTCGACCGTATTCTTGCCGACGACTTTGAGCGTCAGCGGCTCCTTCGACATCGGCTGAGCGGTCAACTTGACGGACCACCTCCCGTCCTTGCCTGTCACCGCTTCCGCCTGCTTCGTGCCCAACGACACCGTGACCTTCTCATCCGGCTCCGCCCAACCCCACACCGGCAACGGCCGATCGCGCTGCAACACCGCGCGATCATTGAAGAGCTGCGGCAGCCTCACGTCGGCTTTGAGAGGGCCTGAAATACCGATGACGGCTGCGAGCCACAGAATGATCGAACATCGCCAAGGCATGGGATTGTTTCCTTCAGACAAGAACTCTCGATGGAAGCGATTTCAAAGCCGGTAGCGATCAGGATACGGTCTGGCTGCTTCGTTCCAAAACATCCTGCCATCGCCAGCATCGTTGAACACCGATTTCAGCTACCGAAGATCTGATGTGGTCGAATTGCTCGATTCGCGGCGGTATCTTCTTCGTCATGACCAACGTCACACAATTTCTCTGCCGCATCGAGCAAGGGGACTTGGCAGCCGCTCAGCAACTGTTGCCGCTGGTCTATGACGAGTTGCGAAAGTTGCCTGGTCAGCGGATCGGGCAGGAGAATCCGGGGCAGACGCTTCAGGCTACGGCGCTGGTGCATGAGGCGTACTTGCGACTGGTTGATGTGGATCAGGCTCAGCATTGGGAGAATCGGGGGCATTTCTTTGCCGCGGCGGCTGAGGCGATGCGGCGGATTATGGTGGAGAACGCTCGGCGGAAAAGGCGACTCAAGCTTGGTGGGGAGTTTCAGCAGGTCGAGCTGGCGGATGATTCGGTTGTCACGCCGCAAATTCACGAAGACCTAATCGCGCTCGACGAGACACGATGGACTCAAGAGTTTCAAGTGGTCTGACTCTGGGGAAACTCTGGTCGCTTATCGGGCGCGGTTGCTGGCTGAATCGCCGCCGTTTTTTCGGCTTTGGGCGTATGCCCTGTCGCCGTTGCTCGGAGTGCTCGTCGGTGGAATTGGTGCGGCGGTCTTCTTCCAGAAAAATCTTGCCACAGATTTTGCGATTGGTGCGGTCATCGGTGCTCCAGTCCTGTACTTCATCGTCGACCCTAAGGTTATCCGAGCAATCGCCGGAGACCGCTTCTACACATCGCCGTGATTGAATCTTGTGGCTCGGACAGGAGGCCGGGCCATAGCTGAGTCACCGGCCAAGGCAAGCGACTGCCGACATTGCACGCCCCATACCACAGTTGCCCACTGGCGACAGCCTTTGTATACAATACACATCATGATTCAGCCGACATCACTCGCCGAGCAAGTCTATGCCGTCATTGCCGCAGAAATTCTGGCCGGGAGGCGAAAGCGTGGTAGCCCGCTTCTCGAACTGGAATTGGCGAAGACGCTCAACGTCAGTCGCACGCCTATTCGAGAGGCGTTGCGGAGGCTTGCTGGTGATGGGCTTGTCGAAATTCGGCTCAACTACGGGGCAATCGTTCGCAGTCTCACTCCGGTCGATGTCGCCAATATCTACGACGTTCGCGAGGCGTTGGAGTGCAAGGCGGTTGAACTCGCCTGCGTCCGCTTCTCTCGGGAAGACCTCGCCACGATTGATGGATTGTGGGCAAAGTTGGGCGATCCTGCAGATGCTCGACAGCGACAACGTTGGAATAAATTCGATGCGGCGTTGCACGACCTGATTGCCGTCCGAAGCGGAAACGAATTGCTGGCTCGGGAGATCGTGAGGTTTCGCGATCTCATGATGCTATTGCGAGACCAACTCAGTTTTTCCAAAGGGGCGGTGGAACTCGCAGCAGAACAGCATGCCGAGATTATTGCGTCATTGAAAAAATGTGATCCAGACCGCAGTTCGCAGCTTATGCGAAAACACATTCGTACGTTCGCAGATCTGCATGTGAAAATGTTCCGCGAGAGCGAAGGAAACGCTTAGTTCTTTCCCAAGAATAAGAACGTGTTGATCAGCCCGAAGGCGTTCGCGCCCGGTTCAAAGTGAAAAACACTAACCGGACGCGAGCGCTTTCCTGCTCTTTAGTTTTCCGAGTTTTGGAGTGCCTGAATGTTGCAGCAAAAGAGTTGTTTATTGAGCGCCTTGGTTCTCTTGGTCGGCACGATGACATCTTGCATGGCATCTTCAGTTTCTGACGACACGGTAAAGACGAGCACAAGGAAACTCGTCCTCATTGCCGGGCCGAAGTCGCATGGGCCGACGGGTAATGGGGTTCATGACTATCCGTGGTCGGTCAAGCTGCTCAAGGTCATGCTCGACCATTCCAATGTCCGCGAGCAGGTCCGCGTCGAATATCACCTTGATGGCATGCCGAGCGATTTGAAGACGCTCGATGATGCCGATTCCATCATGGTCATCTCGGATGGGCGCGATGGGAATCTCTATCAAGAAGCGCCGCACTTTGGGTCTCCCGAGAACCTTGCTGCCGTGCAGAAGCAGATCGATCGCGGTTGCGGGTTTCTGACTTTTCACTTCTCGACCTTCGCCCCGGATCAGTACGCGAAGCAGATCATCGAATGGTCCGGCGGGTACTTTGACTGGGAGACCGATGGGCAACGAAAATGGTATTCGGCGATCACTCATAAGGAGGCTGATGTCGAGTTGGGGACTCCAGAGCATGCGGTCGTGCGCGGCGTGAAGCCGTTCAAGATGAAAGAGGAGTTCTATTTCAATCTGCGGTTTGCGAATGACGGAGCAAAGGCCGATGGGTTGAGTCCGCTGTTTGTTGTACCTGCTCTTAATGGACGCGAACCGGATGGCAATGTCGTCGCTTGGGCGAAGCAGCGCAGCAATGGCGGGCGCGGGTTCGGGACGACGTGCGGTCACTTCTATTCCAACTGGGAACGCGATGAGTTTCGCAAACTGATCCTCAATGCGATCGCTTGGACCGCGAAGCTCGATGTGCCGAAGGACGGCGTCGAGGCTCGCTACTTCACTCATGCCGAGATCACGCAAGCGCTTGCGGGAGTCGAAGGCACTCAGCGAGCGGTCATCGACGACAAGCCGATTCGCGTGCTGCTCATCGCGGGCAACGACGCTCATAAGTGGCACAACTGGGAGCGGACCACTCCGGCCATGAAGGCCGCTCTTGAGAAGGACCCGCGCATCAAGGTCGATGTGTCGCTCGATATTGAGGATCTCGCGAAGAAAGACATCGGTAAGAACTATGACATCATCCTTCCGAACTACGTCAACTGGCATGCCCCGAAGCCGCTCAGCGATGCCTCGAAGACTACGTTCATGAACTTCGTGCAGAACGGCGGAGGCGTGCTCTTTGTGCATTTCAATTCGAGCGCATTTCACTTCTCGCTGCCGATGGCGGCTGAGTCGGATTGGCCGGAGTTACGTAAGATCGCCATCCGAGCATGGAACCATCACGGCAAGGACGAAGCGAAGAGCGGACACGATGCGTTCGGGCCATTCAAGGTCGATGTGACGCCTTTGGAGCATGTCATCACGGCAGGTCTGAAAAATTTTGATGTCGTCGACGAGTTGTACTTCAAGCAGGACGGCAGGCCGGTCGATCCGCTGATCACCGCGAAGTCGAAAGTGACGGGTCGCGACGAACCGCTCGCGTTCGTTGGTTCATATGGCAAAGGGAAGATCTTTCAGACGCTGCTTGGTCACAGCGAGAAAACTTACGACGCCTTCGAGCCGCGCGAAATGTTGCGCCGAGCAGCCGCATGGGCCGCGAATCGCCGCGTGCTCAAGCTGCGAGCGGAAGATGATCCTGTCGTCGTTGCCGACGCTCCGAAGGCCGCGTCTGCTGCTCCGGCACCAGCACCCGCGGCTAGCGCCTTGCGGCTCACGGAGGGCAAATTCGGGCAAGCACTGGATACCCGCGCGACCGGCGTGACTGTCGTTGCAAAGCCCGAGCAAGCCTCTGTCCCGATCACTGTTGAGTGTTGGACGAAGCTCGAATCGAAGACCGCCTTCAACATCTTGGTGGCGTCGGAACCGAAGAGTTCGCCAACTCACTGGGAGCTTTATTCGTATGTCGGTAGCGGAAACTACAGCGTCTACTTGCCCGGATGCGGCGGCGAGTATCGCTCGGACGTCAACATCGCAGACGGGCAATGGCATCACGTCGCGATGACGCTCGAAGCCATACGCATTCGGCTGTTCGTCGATGGCAAGCAGGTCGTCGATAAGCCGCTGCCGAGCGAGTTCGCAGCGTCGAAAGGCGGAGCACTCGCCATCGGTCGACTGGCGGAAGGCGGCATCGGCAGCGCGGGGCTCATTGACGAAGTCCGCATTCGACGCGGGGCTCATGCTTTCGAATCGCTGCCGGATAAAGCTCCGACCAATGACGACAACACCGTCGGGCTCTGGCGCTTCGAGGAGATCGTTGAGAAGACGAAGCTCAAAGATGAGTCGAAGTCGCAAACGATGGCGGTTGCAGCCGTAGCCGTTGCTCAGCCTGCACCCGCCGCGAATGCTCAAGCAGCCGGGGGCAAACCGAAGCCGCCCGCACATTGGGGCAAAGAGCAAATCGGCTTCGATCAGTGGGAAGGTGACTGGGTCGATAACCGTTGGAAGGAGTCGCAGATCGGACGTTGGTTGTCGTCAGTCGTCGGCGGACTGCCCGGCGGGGCGGGCAGGAAGATGACGTCGATTCGCGTCGGCGATCAGCAGCAAGCAACGGTCTGCTTCGATGCCGACCACGCTCAAGTTCGAGCCATCTGGACCGGCGGATTCTTGAAGTTCAACCCGGCTCGCTTTGGCATCATCGGGGCTCCCGTGCCGGACGGCGGCTTCATGTTTCAATCGACCGAGCACTCTGGTTGGGGCGCTTCGAAGGTGAAGTTGCGAGGCCTGCACGCGCATGGCGAACGCGTCGTCTTGAGCTATCTCGTTGACGGCGTCGCAGTGCGCGAGTCTCCGTGGTGCGAACAACTCGGAGATCGGCTCGTTGTGACCCGGCTCATCGAAGTCGAACCGGCGGCGAGCGACCTGCAACTCTTGCTACATCACAAAGTCGACAACATCGAGATGTCGAAGAACGCGCCAATCTCATTGCTGCGCAAGTCGGGAGACATCGGCAGTTGGATCGGCGTGCGGAGCGAGTCTAACATTGAGCCCTTCGTGACATCGGGCGACGGCGGCTTCAGTGGCGGATTCAAGATCCCTGCGAGCAAGTCGCGGCATCGACTGAAGCTCGTCTATTGGACCGGCTCGCTCAAAGACAGTGCCGGTTGGGAGCAAGCACTCGCCGCCGTATCCGCCCCGAAGCCGAGCATCGAGCCTGAGTTAGCAACGCTTCTCAAGCCCGGTCCCGCGAAGTGGACGGCGAAGATCGAGACCGAGTTTGTCACCGCGCCGAACGATGCTCCGTATGTCGTCGACACTTTTAAGTTGCCGTTCGACAATCCGTACAAAGCGCTGCTCTTCACGAGCGGGCATGACTTCTTTTCGAACGGCGATATCGCGGTCTGCACGGTGCATGGCGACGTGTGGCGCGTGAGCCAAGAGGGCGAGAACAAACTGCGCTGGCAGCGCATTGCTACGGGACTACATCAGCCATTGGGATTGGTTGTCGAGCGCAGGAATGAGACGAAACCAAGTGAGCGGCAAGGCGCTAGCCGCCGGTTCGATGCGGCTCCGGACCCGCGGCTAACGCCTCGCGGCTCACAAGAGCGCGACGACGCCCTCTACGTTCTCTGCCGCGATCAGATCGTTCGCTTGCATGACCTCAATGATGATCGCGAGACCGACTACTACGAGTGCTTCAGCAACGTCTATCCGACCTCGGCGGGCGGGCATGACTACATCACCTGCCTCGAACGTGATTCGGTCGGCAACTTCTGGTTCGTGCATGCCAATCTCGGAATCGTTCGAGTCTCTTCTGATGGCTCGAAGTTCGACGTCATCTCAACCGGGTTGCGCAATCCGAACGGCATGGGGCTCGGCCCCGGCGATGTCGTGACAGCGGCACCTCAAGAGGGTGATTGGACTCCGGCTTCGGCTATCTTCGTCGCTAAGCCCGGTGCGCACTTCGGCGGAGGCGGCCCGCGCATTACGCCTGAACGACCGCTTGGGTTTGATTCGCCCGCTGTGTGGATTCCTCGCCGAGTCGACAACTCATCCGGCGGTCAATGCTGGGTCACGAGCGATAAGTGGGGACCGCTCAGCGGGCACATGCTGCATTTCTCGTTCGGGCAATGCTCGGCGATGCTGGGGATTGGTAGCCACGCTCGCCAGAGCGTGGGCGAAACGCAGGACAGCCCACGCTCTGGCGAGCGTGGCTACATCCCAACCGGCTTGGTCGAATTCCCTTTTCGCTTTGACTCCGGGGCCATGCGCGGGCGGTTCAGTCCGCTTGACGGGCAGCTTTACGTCACCGGCCTCCGAGGTTGGACGACGTCCGCCGTGACCGACGGTTGCTTGCAGCGAGTCCGCTTCACCGGCAAACCCATCGACATGCCAGTCAGCATGCAGGCCCACTCAAACGGCATTGCGCTGAGCTTCACTGAGTCGCTCGACAAAGACGCTGCCGAGAACCCCAGCAGCTATCACGTCGAGCAATGGAACTATTCTTACTCGAAGAACTACGGTTCGCCCGAATACCGCATGTCCGATCCTAAGCAAGAAGGCCGCGATGAAGTTCGAGTCCGCTCGGCGACGCTGATTGATGAGCGGACGGTGTTTCTGGAGATGAAGGACGTGAAGCCAGTCAACGTCATGGCTGTGTCGTGCGTGTTGAAGAGTAGGTTGGGATTCCATCCCGCCCCGAATGGAGCCAGTGGTGCGTCGTCAGAGAGCGATTCGTCAGGGAAGCAGGGTCGCAGCGGGGACTCGCAAGCGGAGCTTGCCAGAAAGGTCGGGACAGAGTCCCAACCTCCGCGTCAGTTCCGTCACACGGTCTATCTGACGCTCAACTCAGTCAGTGCCCAGAAGTACGACGAAGCAAAGCTCGTGCGCCGAGGTAACGGAAATGACATCGACGATGCCGGACTCAAGCCAGGACTCATCGTGCGGTTTCTTAGCCACGCTCGCCAGAGCGTGGGTGATGCGACTGCCGACCCACGTTCTGGCGAACGTGGCTACGACGACGCCCGAGTCGATCGCATGGCCGCGACGTTTGTTGGTGCGAATCAACCCGCGAGCCAGTTCGTTAAGCCCGGCCCGTTCATCGCTCGTTGGCAAGGCTTTATCAAAGTTCCGCTGCAACAGACGGTGGCGTTCAGCACCGAGGGAATCGGCGCGACAAAACTGTTCCTCAACGACAAAGAGATCTCGTTCAAACAGCCAACATCGCTGAATGGCGGGCTTAATATGATCGCGATTGATTACGTCTCTCCCGAACGAGAGACGGCAGCTCAGTTCCGTTTGATATGGGAGTCCAGCGAGTTCGCTCGCGAGCCGGTGCCTCCGACCGTCCTGTTCCATCACAGCGACGACGAAGCACTCAGTAAGTTCGCACAACTGCGACGCGGGCGCGAGCTGTTCGCGTCGCTGAAGTGTGGTGCGTGCCATCAAAACAATGCTGCGAATGTCGCACATGAATTGCAGACTGACTCGCCCAACTTGGCCGGAGTCAGTCGACTCAACGCGGCATGGATGGCGGACTGGATCGTCAATCCGTCCAAGGAACGTCCGGACGTGCGCATGCCGCATCTGAATGTTTCAAAGGCAGAGGCGGCTGATATCGCGCTGTGGTTAGAATCGAAGGCGACCAAAGCTGTGGGCAACACAGCGACAAGCTCTGCACAAGCGGGATCGATCGCCTATGAAGAGTTAGGATGCATCGCCTGCCATCGGTTGAAGTCGGAAGGAGTGGATGAGCACTCGCGCCGTTCGCTGGCACATGCCAAGGACAAGTTTGCAACGGGGCATCTGGCAAGCTTTCTGCAAGACCCGCAGAGATTTCATCTGACGAGCCGCATGCCGAACTTTCATTTGGACGACAAGACGGCGGCATCGCTCGCGGCTTACATCGCATCGCAAACAAGCACGGTGAAGCCTGACCTCTTGCCCGGCGGTTTGATCAACAATGGGGCGAAGCTGTTTGTGGATCGAGGCTGCGTGCAGTGTCACGCAGTCGGCGATCAACCGGTTCGACCGCGTGCTGAACCGGTCGCGCTCGTGGATTTGGCGTCGGCTCAAGGTTGCTTGGCCGATGTTGCTCATCAGCGAGTTGGAGTTCCTCGTTTCGAACTGGCTTTGGCCGACCGAACCGCATTGCTGAAGTTCCTGAAGACCGATCTGCAATCGTTGCAACAGTCGGTCCCAACTGAAGCCGCTGAGACATTGATGCGCGGTCTGCGTTGCTCAGCGTGTCATGACCGCGACGGCAGCATGAGTCCTCGCCGAGCCATCATCGCCGACGAAAGCGATCGCGGCTTGTCGCCAGATACTTACCCGAATCTGACATGGGCCGGAGAGAAGTTACATGCCAATTGGATGGCCCACTTCATTGGCGATTCTCGGAGGGCAAGCTTCAAACCCGTCTCTGTCATCAATGCCAACGACAAGAAAGAGGACGGGGTGGAAATCAATCCTACGGTTCAGTTGAGACCGTGGCTGAAAGGCCGCATGCCGAGCTTCCCGGCATACGGCAAAACGCTTGCAGCGGGACTAGCCGCCGAACACGGCATCAACTCGGCAACCGACCCCGTCACGAGCCCCGATCCAAAGCGAGCAGAACTCGGTAACGCGTTGACACAGCGAACGGCGCTGGATTGTCGGCAGTGTCACGCCGTCGGCAATCAACCGGCTCAAGGAGACGACAAGACGAAGATCGCACCGGGCATCAACTTCGCGTTGGTGAAGGAGCGAGTGCGCTACGACTACTACCAACGCTTCACCCTCGACCCGCCGCGCTTCGACATCAACACCAAGATGCCCAAACTCGCCGCCGACGGGAGGAAGACGAAGGTCACAACCATCCTCGAAGGCGATGCCCATCAGCAGTTCGATGCCGTTTGGCATTTCATCGGAACGGCAATGTTTGACAAAGATTGAATGATTCAAGTTGGTGCAGAGCGTCAATGCGGCCTGACTCAGTTCTGCGTTCGCCGTCTGTCCAAAATCAAATCCATCGCCACTTGGTAATGATTGTCCTGAGCCATGAATCATCTCGGCTCATGTTGCGTTGACGAACTTATTAATTAATAGGGAGGAGCGATCATGTTCTGTTTGCGTCTTTTGGCGTGTGCTGTTCTGGTCTCTGTGCTGACGCAGTCAATAGAGGCCGCTCCGCCGAATGGTGTGAGTTCGGCGAACTCGGTTCAGTCTGAGATCACCGCGACATTCTCAATCATTGCGGTCGATCCGGAGAATCATGTTTGTGGGGCGGCGGTGGCGAGCAAGTATCCGGCGGTTGGCAAGGTCGTCCCTTATGTTCGAGCGGATGTTGGAGCCTTTTGCACTCAACATCATCACGTGCCGAAGTGGGGCGAACCGGCGCTCGACATGCTGCAGCAAGGGAAGCGTCCGGACGGAGTAATCTTTGAATTGCTCAAAGAAGACAAGGACGCCGAGCTACGACAATTGGCGATCATCGACATGCAAGGTCGAGCGGCGGTTCATAACCCGACGACCGCTCCTGCTGGTAGCCGATATTGGGGTGCGATCACTGGTCGCTTCTATTGCTGCCAAGGGAACACGCTCACTGGTCGCGAAGTCGTGGTTGCGATGGCCTCTGCTTACGAAGAGACCGACGGGAGCTTGGCTGATCGGCTGATGGCCGCACTCATTGCCGCTGACTGCGCAGGAGGCGATCATCGCGGACGGCTGGCCGCAGGCATTCGAGTTGCGAAAAAGGGAGTCGAAGGAGATTGGCTTTCACTGCACATCGATAAGAGCGACGATGCGGTTCTCGAACTCGCACAAAAATACGCAGAGTTGAAACATGACGCCAAAGGAACTTGGCGTGGAGGACAATTGCCTTTTCGCTCTCCCTGCCCGAACAGGCCGATGCCAACCGCGCCATCGACGAATTAGGTTGCCTAAAGTGTTTTTACAGGATGCGAGGCGTTCTTGATGCTTTAGACGGTCGGCGTTCTCGGCGAGTCAATCAACAACGAGACTGTGTTGCAGCCCTACCAACGTTTCATCACTCAACTTACTTTCGAAAGTGAATCCACATGCGATTTCGATTCATTGCCATCCTGATGACACTCGCGTCACTCGCATCAAATCTTCATTTGGTTCGCGCCGAACATGATGGGAAAGTGCAAATTTTGTTGCTTGGGGACAGCACGACGGAGGGTAGCATTCCACGTCGGCACGTTCCGAAGGGGCCACATTTGGAGGATGTTATTCGTGAATTGCTTGCCGAAGAAAAAGATTTGCCACCCACAAACGTCATCAACCTCGGTTTGAGCGGCGAGTTCATCCAACGACTGCTCGATTCTGGTCGCTACGAAAAAGAAGCGTCGAAGCTGGCGGGGATCGACTATGTCTTGATCCGCTATGGCTTGAACGACAACGCCCGCCGTGAAAACCTCGCTGTGAATTTTCCGAAGGACTATCACGAACTGATCGGACGCCTGAAAGTCGACCATCCGAAGGCCACGATCATCGTAATGACGGTCATTCCATACGGTGACGAAGCGACGTCGCAGAAACTCAATCAACTCAACGAACAAGTCGCGAAGGTGGAAGGTCTGCCGCTGTTCGATATCTATCCTCGCTATGCTGCCGAATTGAAGCGTGGGGCGGATATGCTCAACTACCGCCGCTTCCCGCTCGACAAGATTCCGGAAAACCGCCGCGAATTTGTGAAGCCATTCGTCGTGAATGGTAACTCAGTCGAAGTGCTTGATAACCGCCTCGACGCCCACTTCGGACACCTTCCTGGATGGTTCGGTGACCGTCATCCCAATCTTGCTGGCTACCACGTTATTGGTGACGAAACTGCCAAATATCTCGCACCGATGATTCGAGAAAAGTTTCGGAAGAATTCGGAAGAAGTAGTCGATCGCTAGATGCGGACCAGTCGTTGCTACGAAACGAGTAACTGAAGTTACCTGTCTTGTTGGCGGTTCTTCGACGCTTGCTTCAAATCACCGATTACTGCTTCATTCCTGATCAAAAAGCGATTTATCGCAGATGCGACAAGCCGCGGTCGGTTCGTTCTTGGTTGAGAAGCTGGAACGCTTTGGGTTCGTCTTTCAGCAGTTTCACCAATTGCGTCGCTGAGCAGCCGAGGGTCTTGGCGGCGAGCGGGACTTCAAAGGAGTTTGCCGCGAGGATATCGAGGGCCTCAGCGAGGATGGCGGGGAAGTCGTCGTGATGCGGGTTGATCGAGATTCGACCGTTGCGGCAGCGAGATTGCCAGAGTTCGGAAGTGCTGGGAACAGGTGGTTGTTCGGTGCGAACAGTCAACGCGAGTCGAACTCGAAGACGAAACACGGCCTCGCTTCGATTTTCGGCTTGGCTGCGACATTCGTTTGCCTCAGCTTCGACCCCGGTCGGCTCGTGCTTGAGGATGACTGCGGTTTCCACTTTGTTCCGGTGTTGGCCGCCTGGACCGGATCGTCGAGTGCGGCGTTCTGTGCAGTCTTTCAGAAGCTGTGCTTCGGGAAGTGACGCGGGGTGAATCGCTGACATCTGAGTTCGGTCGCTTTCTTGTTGGCTGCATGTCCCCCAAACCTCCCAGGTTGTTGCCGATAGAGGTATGTTCTGCCTGCAAAGTCTAAACGACCGAAAATGTCTATTTCTTGAGTAAAGTCTTCTCAAGCTGCCAAAACTCACAGCCGATCTTTTCAAGGAGTATCGCTCAGTGCGCGGGCGACGGGCGGCAGAATGTTCTCGCTCGGTCTCCGCGTAGGGTCTGACAAGGAGGTTGGTATGCGTCCGTGGATGAAGATGTTTGCTGTCGGCGGAATCGTCGGTGTGGGTTTGAGTGTCAGCCTTGCTGCGGATCAACCGACCGACCGTCGCCTTGGAGGCGCTCCGAGGAAGCCGGCAAAGATCGGCCAACTTCAGTTCTTCGGTCGACACGCGGCAAAACCAACTGACGGCGCGATGTTGCCAAACAGTCAAACACCTCAGCCGACAGAATCGCCGTCTGACCTGCCGTCCGATTTGCCAATCAATGCGGAAATCGAGTCACTTCAGGCTGATGTCAGCGGTGTCCCAAAACGATACACGCGACAAAAAGCGGCTGCCGCTGAATTCAAAACGACAGCGTCGAAAGCTCCGCGCCGTAACTTGGAAGCGGAACTATTCGGTGATGATGAGCCAGCAACATCGAAGATGACGATTTCGAACAGCAAGCCTGTCGCCAAGCCAGCCAAATCATTGAAGGTTCTGGCTGATTCCGACAATGTCGAACTGCTGTCCCCTCCCTACACAGAAGAAACATCAACTCCGAAGCCAGTGCCGACAACACGGCCTGCTCCTCGGAAAACGAAGCCATCAGCATCTGAGATGCTGCAAGCTGAACTGAACGACCGAACGAGTTCGCCATCAAAGTCACAGCCGAACGTAGCTCCTGAAGGCGATGCGGCTATCGCGAGCGACGACGTGGTGATTGTGAATGACGATGTCAGTGATCCGGACGACAACAGTCAGGGTGTGGTCGAAGCAAACTTCAAACAATCTGATGCAAACAAATCTGCGATCAAGCAAGTTCGTGCGGAACAGAAAGCAGTATTACCACTGACGAGAACTACCGAGCCAGTGACGTTGAATTCCGCAGTGCAATCGACACGACTAAATGTCGCCAACGATCGCTCAACCAAGTCCAGCCCGCCGACATCAACTCGCAACATGCGTCCGGCAAGCACGTCGGATCGCGTCACGTCCAGCAGGCAAAACGGCACGCCGTCGGTCTCTGTCGAATGGGTCAAGCGGAGCGAGATCAATGTCGGTCAAGAATGCTTGTGCGATCTCGTCGTGAAGAACACCGGAAAGATTTCTGCTCGCGAAGTGGTGGTGGAAGCGTTCTTCCCGCCGAGCGTGCGCCTGACTCAAGCCACCCCACAACCATCTCAAGCCTCGGATCATTTGGAATGGTCAATCGCTGAACTGGCTGCTGGTGAAGAGCGAGCCATTCACATCACGATGATTCCCAGTCAACGAGGTGACTTAGCGACGACAGCCAATGTCCGCTTCACTGGGACGGCGGCCAGTGTTTTCAAAGTCGAAGAACCGCTTCTCAAAGTTGTGGTGCAAGCTCCGGCTGAAGTCAGTGTCGGTGACCCGCTCGTACAGAGTGTGACGGTGACAAATCCGGGAACGGGCGTTGCTCAGAACGTGAAGATTCAAGTGAAAACGACAGCAGGATTGGAAAGTGTGCGTGCTGACGGAGTTGGTATGGAAATCGGCTCGCTCAGCCCTGGTGAGTCGCGCACAATTCGGATGTCATTCAATGCGACGGCAGGTGGCGACCAAGTTTTGGGAATCATCGCCGTAGCTGATTCTGGTCTGAAACAAGCGGCAGAATCGCATGTGAATGTCATTGCAGCAGCATTGAATGTGGGAATCGAAGGGCCGGCCCTGCGGTATGTCGGTCGTGATGCACGCTTCACGGTGACTGTGAAAAACGAGGGGAAGGCAGCCACAAATAACGTCCGTGTTGCTCATCGTATTCCGAACGGCTTCAAGTTTGTGAAGGCGGATAAAGGAGGAACCTTCGACGCGAATACAAGCACAGTCACTTGGTTCGTCGGGCATCTTGAGGCAGATCAAGCTGCACAGTTGAAACTGAACCTACAAGCGAGTGAGCTCGGGCAATTCGAGCATCGAATTACGGCGACCTCCGAGCACGGTTTGGTTGCAAAAGCGGGTACTGTCACCAACGTGGAGGGGTCTGCGGAGCTCGTCATGGAGATTCAAGACCTTGAAGACCCGGTCGAAGTTGGACAAGAGACGGCCTACGAAATTCGGATCAGTAACAACGGCTCGAAGACGGCTGAGAAAGTTGGTCTGACTTTTGAATTGCCGAGCGGCTTGGAATTGGTCAAAGTTCAATCGGCGACCGAGCATCTTTCAAAGAGCGGCCTGATTCTCTTCAATGACTTGGCGGAACTCGTTCCTGGTAAGACCGCGTTGTATCGAATTCATGTGCGTGGCAAGTCGGAAGGAAACCAACGAGTTCGTGCTCGCCTGACGAGCGATTCGATCGACCAAGAACTGATTTCTGAAGAGGTCACGAAGTTCTATGCAGAGTAAGGTTGGTTACGAATCAGCTTGCCCTCTTGAGTACGACGCGCCAGCGAATGATCCGAATGCGACCATCCGCTGGCGCGTCGTGCTAATGTCAGTTGCTTCGCGTCTCGAAATTTGTCACATATCGCCGCATGGAACCGATTGACGCTTTACGACAGTTTTTTGGATATGAATCCTTCCGCGGCCAGCAAGAGACCATTATCCGCAGAGTGATGAGTGGTGGGCATTCGCTGGTCATTATGCCGACCGGTGGCGGGAAGTCGCTGTGTTATCAAATTCCGGCGCTGTTGTTTGATGCTGATCACGATGGCGAGGTCGATGCGGATCGAGAAAATCAGGCTGACGACGACGTCGCAGTCGATCTTGATTCCCGCGCACCAGCCTCAATCACGCTTGTTCTGTCGCCGCTGATCGCACTGATGAAAGATCAAGTCGATGCGTTGCGAGCACGCGGAATCAAAGCGACTTTTATCAATTCGTCACTGTCTCGCGAGGATCGAGAGCGTCGCTACGCAGACGTCGTGGCAGGCAAGTATCGGCTGCTGTATGTCACGCCGGAACGCTTTCGCAAACCAGACTTCGTGAATGCGATCAATCAGCGTCGCGTACGATTGCTGGCTGTTGATGAGGCTCATTGCATCAGTGAATGGGGTCACGATTTTCGGCCCGACTACACGCGACTGCACGAGTTTCGCAAACTGATCGGCAATCCGACGACGATCGCTTGCACGGCAACAGCCACGCCGGAAGTCCAAGCTGACATCGTCCGTCAGCTTGGTCTTGGGCCTGACGAAATCAAGATTTTTCACGAAGGGATCGATCGTCCGAATCTGAGATTGATTGTGGAAGAGGTTTGGGGTGATGACGAAAAGCTCGAACACATTTTGTCAGTCAACAAGCGCCACCAAAATTCTCAGGGTAGTGGGATCGTTTACTTCACTTTGATTCGGACGCTCGAACGATTCAGTGAGCTGTTGCGCAAACAGCGAGTGTCACATGTTTGCTATCACGGCGATCTTGAACGGAATCAGCGGCGGCAGATTCAAAACGAATTCATGCAAGGTCGTTGTCCGCTCGTTTTGGCGACTCCCGCGTTTGGCATGGGGATAGACAAGGAGGACATTCGCTTTGTGATTCACGCCGAAATCCCAGGCTCTATGGAATCGTGGTATCAAGAAATTGGTCGAGCGGGACGTGACAGTCTGCCGTCGGACTGTGTTCTACTTTACGAAGAGGCAGATCTCACGACGCAAATGGAGTTTATTCGGTGGAGCAATCCCGACGCAGAGTTCTACGAGCGGGTTTATGACTTGCTGCTGCACGAGCAAGAGAAAGTTGGTGCATTTGGACTCGAATGGCTGCGTGAAAAATTGCATGCCCGTCAGCGACACGATCATCGTTTGGAAACAACACTGGGAATGCTCGACCGCTACAGAGTTGTCGAAGGGGAATGGGATTTGGATTCGATGCGATTGGACGTGATCGCACCCCTTCCACCGCAGCTTTGCGATGCGGACCGACTCGCTGCGAAACTGCGTCGAGATCAACAAAAGCTGCTAGCGCTCGTGCAACTTATTCGGCACGATGGCGATAAAAAGGAGTTTATTCACAATTACTTCGGGCTGGCTTACGAGTCTGGTCCTCAAGCAAGTGGCACTGCGGAGTTTGTCACGTTGACTCACGGCCAGTTGCTCGACGACGACCATGATTTTGAATGACATGGTCCGATACAGATATGCTCGGTTCCGCTGGGGAAATCTCTGGAGAGTCCTGGTGAATTGCAGATGATTTGAGGCTTGATGCCTTTTCGCCACATGTCGGCAGACTGTGAATACTCTGTTTGATCCGGTCTATATCGAGGGCACACTGAGCCGAACTCTCATTTTTTAGTCGCTCAGTTTTGACGAGTTCCACACGTGACCTAGGTTGAGAAAGCAAGGCGTTTCATCCATTGCCTTGGTTCAATTCGACTCTGGGAACGTATCATGATTGCTACTACTCGCGACACGCAAAAGAAATCACTCGACAAGATCAGTGGGCAACTTGTGTTTCTGAACGTCTCATTAATGGCGTTCGAACGAAACCAAGGGGGCCGCTCTTTGTGGAATCAAGTGCATCGCTGCGTGCAAACGATTCGAGCGACTTGCGAGCAGGCCAACTTGGCTGATTTGAAGCAATTGGCGAGCGACCTCGAAGACTTGGTTCGGCTTATTGGTGACGGCATTGTGGAGTCATCCACCAAGAATCTAGCTCTCGTTCGCAGTTGTACTGAAGTCTTTGAGTGCGGAGTTGATTCAGTTCGGATTGGCGTCCCGATCTCGTATGAGTTTGAAGAAGTCAGATTTGAATTGCATCAAACGCTCATCGAATCATCGCTCAGTGCCGCTAGTTGCTGAAGAGCGTAGTCGAATTGATTCACGGCGAAGTTGGTGTTTTTTCACACAGATCGCATAACTGCGATCGTTCGCGTTCTCACGGCACTACTGACATAGCGTTTGTGCGAACGCGCATGCTTGCGGTTAACCCCATTTTCCGCACCCTTGTAAAATAGCATAGAGAACAGACTGGCGCTATCCGCCAGCGGTCGCTAAACATCGCGTATGGACGGGACTTGGTATGGAAATCACTCCGACGTCGAAGGCGCGGCGATGGGGA